>NZ_JBFBJB010000015.1:0-177372 GCF_040685895.1 Streptomyces sp. NPDC088124
GCAGCAGCGCCGAGGCGTCCACATCGGGCACCCCGGCGCCGGGCGACCAGCGCAGCACGGCTCGTACGGCCATGGCGTCGAGCGCAGCCGGACCCGGACCTCGGGGCTCGCTGCCGCCTTTTCACGACAGCGACAGTATGAGGACGCGATGGGGGCGACCGGAGTCGTCGTTCAGCCCATGCGGGCAGATCCGTTACCACACTTAGGATCGCTAGAGTTCTGGGGTGACGAATGCCCCGCACCGCCACTCGACCTGCTGTGGACCCGAGCGCCTGGCCCCGTGCGACGATGCCCACGACGCCTACCGGCAGCTCGCCGCCTGGACCGCCGTGGGGTCCCCGTACAAGCTGACCTCCGGCGGCTTCTCCGCCGAGGCCCGCCGCCACTACCGTGCCTACACCACGGCCTGGCTCAACTGGTGTGACCTCCGAGACAGACTCGACCCCTACGCCTGCGCACGGGCCAACATCGGGGTGTGGATCTCTGACGAGCACGAGAGCGCCACTCTTGCCACCCGGGCCGTGATGGCCTCCGCCGTCACGAGCTTCTACCAGCACCTGCTCGCTCTGGGCGTCACCGACGGGGTCGACACCGAACTCACCAGGGCCCGCCTCGCCGGGGCCCCTGTGCCGACCGACCCCAAGCGCACCGGCTTGAGGGGCGACGGCCCGAGGTGGATGATGCACGCTGCCGACCGTCTGACCGGCCGCGACGCACTGCGCGACCGAGCTCTGATCTACCTACTGCTCAACAGTTACTTCGGGCACGAAAAGCTGCGCCCGGGCACGATCCTCAGCCTCGACCTGGAAGACCGGGTCAACGAGGGCTTCCGAACCAGCTGGAAGGTGCGGCCCAAGAACGCCGAGGACACCGCCCTGACCACCGTCACCGTCAACCGGGACGCCGCCCGCGCGCTGGACGCCTACGTCGGGTGCACCGTCGCCGGGACGTACGAGCCCGACCCGCTCACCGGCCGTGTAATCAGCCCCGCCCACGGCACCTACCTCTCCCGGGGCGCGCTGCTGACCGGGTCTTCCAACCGGGCCCGGGGCGCTCGCCTGGCCCGCTCCGACACGATCAACCGGATCGTGCGCGCCGTGGTGGCCTCCCACGAGGAGTTGGCCCCCTACGCGGACGTGCTGAGTGCCGACTTCATCGCCGCGACCCCGCCACCGGGCAAGTACCCCAAGGACTGCGAGGGAGACAACGGGTAGGGAGGCCGGGGCCATTTGAGGCCGAGGGCGCCGGCGGCGTGCTGGGCATCGAAGTCGCGCCGGGCGATCAGCCGCCCCATGGTCATCTTTGGCCGGACCGGGGCCTCGGAGTTCGGCGGGGTGAGCCGCGTCGCCCACGGCTAGAACCTGCGGCCGTCATAGCCGGGCGGGGCGGACCTCTCCACCACTGACTTCCCCCAGGGATGCGCGACACCCCCAACAGACGCCCCTGCCGCCCCACCAAAAGACTCTCGACCAGGACGACTGAGCCGATGCACTGGCCGCGCTCACCCTGGACGACGACGTCCCGCGCTTCGAAGCGGTAGTGGTGGGCTGAGCACCTCAGCTCCCGCGGCGCGACTGGCCTGTCAGCCATCCGACGACTAGAACCCGTTAGTCTAACTGGCCACACATCGCTATTCTTGAGCCTTTAGTGCCCGATGAGAATAGCTTCTCTGAGATAAGATGCCATCCACGCGCCTCGCATTTGAGGTCTTTCGGATAGGGCGGTCACTGGTCATTGAGATCGCAGGGGAGATGAGAGGTTCATGGCGAAACTGTCCTACAAAGTGCCGAGTTCGCTGAACAGGAGCTTCCTCGACCACGAGATCACGCTGAGCAAGGGAGGTTGGGCGGCGAAGCCCTCGCCGATCAAGCAGCTGCTCTTCTTCGGCGGAGGCTTCCTCGCTCTTCTGTGGCTCAGCACGTCGACGTTCGTCGCGAGCTCGGGCCCAGTCGCCATCACGTTCTTTGTCCTCTGGGGACTGGCGGCGATCGTCTATTTCGGTGGGCTGATGGAGACGAAGGAGCTGCGCATCATGCGGGTGCCGGCCTTCCTGGCGTATCTGCCTCGCAAGGCCCGGCACGTCCTCGCCCGTCGTAGCTCGAACCCGACGGACTTCTACTCGATCGTCGGCATCGACGGGATCGACGAGGACGGGCTGATCCACTTCTCCGACGGCGGCCAAGGCCGGGTCTACGTGGTCGTCGGCTCGGCGAGCTATCTGCTCTTCGACGAGGACCGGATCGGGATCCTCGACCGGGTCGACTCCTTCTGGCGCAAGGTCGAGACGACCTGCGAGCACACCTTCATCACGACGAAGGAGCCGCAGCGGGTCTACCACCAGGTGGCGAACCTGGAGCGGCGCAACCAGGCGCTGGAAGTCCGTGACCCCGACCTGATCGAGCTGCAGAACGAACAGTACGACATCCTCACGCAGCACGTGGGCGGGAAGTTCCCCTCGATCCACCAGTACCTGCTACTCAAGGGCAAGAACGCCGATGCACTGCGAAAGGGGCACCAGGTCCTCCAGTCCGAGGTCGGCGGCTCCACTTTCATGATCAAGGAAGCCGCAAGGCTCGACCGCGAGGAGGCGGAGCCGATGCTGCGGGTCTTCTACCAGGGCATCGACGACGAACTGCCCAGTCTCAAGGTGTCGCTGAACTGAGCAGCGTCAGGCCGACCGACACGACCAGGAACGAACGAAGGACACCATGGCGCTGAAGACGAAGGTCCGGGCACAGCTCGGCATCCCGGGGAAGAAGCCTGAGGGGACGTACGACACCGCGGAGTCTGTGGTCGATGACCCGCGCGCGGACGGCGCTGCTGAGGCTGAGGGCGTGCGGGGCACTGAGGCAGCTGACGGCGTGGCCGATGAGGCCTCTGAACCGAAGAAGAACTGGTGGCAGCGCCGCCGGGAGGTCAAGCACCTCCAGGGCACGTTCGACGCCTATCCGCATCTGCTCGCGCTGAAGCCGAAGGAGAAGTACCTCTTCCGTTCCGACTACTTCGAGGTCGACAGCTCGGTCGCCTGCATCCTGGCGTACTTCCACGACGACGCCGCGCACGACAACTTCGCAGCCTTCTGGGGCATCGACCGGATCCCGGACGGCCTGGACGAGCGGGTCACCGCGATCATGCTCGAGCAGGTCAGGCGGATGGATGACAAGTGGATCGACGTGTATACGAAGCAGTCGGAGAAGCTGGAACGGCTCGATGCCAGCGAGCAGGAGGAGGCGGGCACGACCTCCTCCAAGCGCAAGGCCGCGAAGATCTCCGGTGACCTTGGGGTAACGATCGGAGAGCTCCAGGACGGCGCGAGCTATCTCTCCGTGCACAACCGGCTCTTCCTCAAAGCTCCCGACCTGGCGACCCTGGACGACACGGTCGACCGGGTCACGCGCCTGTACATCGACCGCTTCGGCACGCTCAAGGCTGCGCCCTATGCCGGCGAGCAGCGCCAGGAGCTCTCGGGCCTGTGGAAGAACAACGAGAAGAAGAAGGGCAAGGGCTTCCACTTCACCTCGGCCGAGCTGGCCGGCTCGTACTCGCTGGTGACCAACGGCCTCAACGACAAGGGCGGCGAGTACGTCGGCTACATGGTCGGCGACGTCAACAACAGCGCCGTGCTCATGGACGTCGATGCCTACGAACACCATGTGATCGTCGCCGACGCCACGCTCAGCGAGTACCTCGACCGCCAGCGGGTGGCCAACATGTGGTGCTCAAAGATCTCGCAGGCCACGCTGCTGAACAACGGCCAGGTCGTCCACCTCGTCCTCGACGGAGCGAACCTCGACAAGCTCGGCCCGACGTTCGAACGGCTCACCTCGCGCGTGGACCTGAACCAGGGCGATGTGAACATGTTCGAGATGTTCGGCGAGGAGGAGGACGAACTGACCGTCTTCTCCGCACAGATGGAGAAGCTCAAGCTGATGTTCGAGCAGCTCTACGAGACCACCGATGGTGCCGTCGGCTCAATCATCCGCAGTGCCCTTGAAGACACCGCCAGGGACTTCTACATCGAGCAGGGTATGTGGCGTCACAACGCCAAAGAGCAGCGTCACCGACTGCGTGTGGTGAACATCCCGCATACCCAGGTGCCGCGTCTTCAGATGTTCGTCTCCTACCTGGCGACCACGCACAAGGCACTGCTGAACTCCAGCAGGACCGACGCGGACCAACTGCGCGCGTACAACGTGCTCAAGGGCATCGCCAACGCGATGCTGAGCACGAACGGCGACCTCTTCAACAACCACACGGCCTCGGCTGTAGACGGGGTCCGGGACTCCCGGCGCGTGGTCTACGACTTCTCGCGGCTCATGCGCCGCGGCAAGGGCGTGGCGATGGCACAGCTGGTGAACATCGTCGGCTTCGCCGTCGGCAAGCTGGGACTCGGCGACACGGTGATCATCCACGGGACCGAGTACATCGACGACCGGGTGAAGAGGTACATCCAGGATCAGTTCGACCACATGCACGAGCGTGGCGGCCGGGTGGTCTACAGCTATAACGACGTCGACAAGATGCTGGCCGACAGCGACTTCAACAAGTTCGACGCCGCAGACTACACACTCTTCGGCCCGATGCGCGACGGAACGGTGGCGGAGTACCAGAAGCAGCTGCACCAGCGGATCCCGCCGGATCTCGCCCAGCTCATCACGACCAAGGGCGAAAACCTCACGTACCTGCGCCGGGGCGTCTCCAACGTGGTCTTCCACCTGGATCTGGCACTGGGGATCAATCCCTACCGCGAGGCCCAGCGCAGGCGGGTCTACCTGGAGGCAGCCAGGGCCGAAGAGGTGGCGCGGATGGACGTGATCATGCGCGACAAACCGGCACCGGGCGCGAACCTGACCAGCGTCCGGAAGCACAGCACGGGCGATGACGGTGAGGCTGCCGCAGGCCAGGACGACACGAGCAGGCGCAACGACGGCAAGAGCCTGCGGCAGCCCGAAAACGGCGCAAGGCGACCGGCGGAGGAGACCGGGCTGAAGAAGCTGGTCAAGACATGAGCGGGTTCAGCACTGATACGAGGGCGAGGAGCAAAGGAGCAACGATGAACGGGACGATCACGGTGGTGGCGCAGCTGCGTGCCTGGGCCGGCCACGGCGGTGGTGCAGCCCGCCCAGGTCGGCTCACACGCGGGCTCGCCCTCGTGCTCCTGGCGGCGCTGCTCGTGCCGGTCTTCGTGATGGCGGCCTCTTCGCCGGCGTCCGCAGATGACAAGAAGGAGCGCGACAACTACAGCCTCTACCAGCTGACCTCGAACGCGAGCTCGTACTTCAGCGAGAAGAACTCGCCGCAGAACGACAAGGGCATGCACGAGAACTGGAAGCCGGTCACGTCCAGCCCGGCCTCGGGCGGCTCCATGCTCGGCTACGCCGACCCGGAGTTCAGCCTGGGCAACATCGTGGGCTGGTTCTTCGCCGAGGTGTCAGGGTCCTCGCAGACCGTGACCTACGAGACCCTGGCCACGACGGATGACAAGGGCAACGCGAAGCACTCGGGCATGCTCGACTACGCGCACTTCGGGGCAGCGAACGCTGACCTCGGTCTGGACACGATGTCCTCAGGTATCAGCGGCCAGATCGTGAGCGTGATCGGAGGGTCGGTCATCTGGATCCTCTACGCCCTGGCACTGGCGGTCGGCACGCTGTTCTACGTCATCATCCAGTTCCTGAAGCTCATCAACCCCTTCATGTGGTTCTACAGCGCGGTGGCGGCGATCAGTCCGGCTCTTGCCGAGGGTATGACCGGAGGTGATACCGGAGGCGGCGCGCTCGCGGGTCTGCAGCACTGGATCAGCGGCTGGTACGGCCTGCTCGTCGACGTCGCGTGGCAGGCGCTCGTGCCGATCTTCATCGGCTTCCTGCTCATCGGCCTGGTCCTGTTCAAGAAGATGGACCGGGGCTCGGCGATCAAGAAGCTCATCGTGCGCGTCGTCTTCATCGGCGTCGGCCTGCCGCTCGTCGGCTCGATGTACTCCAGCGTGCTCGGAAAGTTCGACGACTCCGTTCTCGGTCAGCACGCTGGCCCGACGCGCGTAGTGCTGAGCACCTACGTCGACTTCGAGGCGTGGATGATGAATGACCGTCTCGGGATTCCGGACCGGGCCACTGTTTCCTGGAACGGCGACCAGGCGAGCCCGGACGCGATGATGTCGGTGCGCACGAGCGCGCTGGCGATCAACAAGCAGTCCCAAGGGTCGACGTTTAACGGCATCAGTATCGGAACGAAGGCCAACGACGCCGAATCGGCGTGGAAGGAGGGCACGGTCTCCGTCACTGGCGGCAGTGCCTCGGACGACTTCAAGGCTGTGTTCTCCACCTTCGGGATCGTCGGCAAGTACATCGCCAGCAGCGAGATAGCAGCCTCCGACTTCGAGTCGGGGATCAAGAGCTCGATCACGCAGCTGGACGAGAGCTCGGATGTCAAGAAGAGCTGGTTCGTCGACAAGAGCAGCTACGGCGACGTGGAGGAATTCGGTGAGGAAAAGGGGCCGAAGCCGGTCGATCACCCGGTGATCTCGACTGACAGCACGGGTCTGACCTCCTCTCGTCCCGGTAAGGACTCGACGGTCTTCACGACAACGGGGACGAAGGGCGGCTGCGGCTTCACGGTGGGCAAGACGCCCTCCTCGTGCAACCTGTCACCGCTGACGGCGTACAACTACCTCAACACCGGGTTCAGCTCCAGTTCGCTGACCATGTACTCGTCAAATAACGCCACCAGCGGGTTCACCCGCGAGAACCACATGGCCGTCAGCCAGGTGGGCACGGGGCCGGCGAAGTTCATGTACTGGAGCAACGCGGTCACGGTCCTGGGCTCCATCGTCCTGCTCGGCTTCTGGTACGCCATCGGTATGCTGGCAGGCTCGGTCAAGCGGATCTTCGGCTTGGTGGCCGCCGTGCCGTTCGCGACGCTGGGCGCGCTGCAGGCGATCGCCAGAGTGATCGTCTACTCCACGGCGCTGATCCTGGAGGTCCTCGTCACGCTGTTCATCTACCAGTTCGTCTCAGAGTTCCTGATCTCGGTCCCGGACATCATGGCTGGACCCGTGTCGAGTTTCATGAGCCCGGGCGGCTTGTGGGGCAGCGCTGCGCTCGGCGGGATCATCGTGGTGATCCTCACCCTGATCTCCTCGCTGGTGATCATGGGCATCACCTTCGCCCTGCTACGGGTGCGCAAGACTGTGCTGCAGGCGATGGACGAGGTGGTCACCAAGCTCGTGGACAAGTTCCTCGAGACAAACAGCACGCCGAAGCCGGACCAGGGCCGGCTAATGCCCGCCCTGGCCGCGGGTGTGGGGGCTGGGGCGGGCATGGCCATGGGCAACACGCTTGCCAACGGGTTCAACAGCCGGACCAGCGGTCCGGCGTCCCCCAGCACGGGCAAGCCCGCGGGCAAGACCGCGTCGACGAACGCCGGCGGCACGAACGGTGACACCATGGCGCTGACCGCTGGTCAGCAGCATCTGGCTCTCGGGGGTGACGGCCAGGATGGACCGGACAGCCCAGTGCTGGATGGTGGTCCCGGTGGTGGCTCCGGCGGCAGCAGTGACGAAGTCAAGGCTCTGCCGGGCGGCAGTGGTCCCGCCGGTACTCTGGGCGCGCTCGGTCAGGGCGATGGACACGACGACAAGGGTAGTCCACTGCATCTGACAAGTGGTGGAGCGGGCAGCTCTCACTCGGACAAGCAGATGGCGCAGGGGTTGAGCAACCAGGGCGGCCTGTCGAACCTCGGGTACACCTCAGACGGCAACAAGGTCATCCCCGGTGAGGTTCTGGCCTCGTCCACGGATCTGTCGAGCCCTCGCCGTGGCACTTCGGGTCAGAGCGGTGCGGGTAGCACCAACTCTGTTCCGACCAGCGCGGACCGTGAGGCTGTCGCCGGCCAGAAGGGCCCGACGCACTTCGGCACGGGTTCCCAGGGGGCGCAGCACCAGCAGGGCAGGAACCAGCCGACTGCGCCGCAGCGCTTCAGTGGCGGCGCTGCGCCTGCCCCCGCTCCTGCTTCCGGGCAGCCGGTCACCCCGAGCACGCGTCCGACGCGCCCCGCTCAGGGCACCGCTGTCCCGAAGCAGCCGGGAGCTGGCATGTCGGATACTCGCCCCATGGCCGCTCCGGCTTCGGGGCAGACTCCGGCCGCTCCTGGTGCGCGGACTCCGGCTCGGGCGCAAGCAGCGCATCAGCCGGGTTCGGTCGTGGTGTCGGCGGCGACGCCGCGCCAGACGCCCGCCCCGCAGGCGCAGGCTCCGCAGCCGCCGGCTCCTACACCGGATCCCTCACCGCGGCCCGCTCCTCCGCGTCCTCGATCGCGCTGGCTTGCCGATCCGTCCACTCAGAACGTGGAGACCCCTCAATCGCAGCAGTCGCCGGTGAGGCGTCCTCGCCAGGGCCGACGTGAGGAGCCGCAGGACTGATCGTCTGGTTGAGGGGGGGCGTGGAGAACTGGCGCACCCAGTGAGAACGCGATGATCGTTCTCACCGGGTGCGTCATTCCTTTGAACAGCACGAGGAGAACGAGGGGAGCATGAGCTCTCGTGCGCCATGCATCAGGACAGGCTCTGCGCAGCGGGGTTGCGGTTGCCCCCTTGGCGGCACAGTCGAAGCTGCCCGCGTTCTTCGCGACGGTGGACGGGCGCGCCGTACCGTTCATCGGTCTGTCGCAGTGATGGGTCCACCCATGGATAGGGCAGGCCCGCCGCGTGTCGTGGGCTACTCCGGTTCGGAGATGGTGCTGCGCGGAACCCTGGTGCAGTCCTTGTCCGGCGGCGCTGCCCCTGTGCGGCGCGGGGGCGGCAGCGGAAACGGCGCACGACACGGCAGGCCGTGTCGTGCGCCCTCCACGGTAACGGGTGCCGGGGGTCCGTGTCAGGCGAGACAGAACCCCGTGGACTCGATACCCACGGGATTCCGTCCTGCGCGGCTGGCCGAGTGAGGCGTCGGCGCTACTTCTGGCACTCGGCCTTGAAGCCGCCCAGCAGAGCCTTGCCGGCTTCAGAGTCGTCCCGTACGTACGCGCTACCGCTGATGCTGATCGAGGTGTCGCTGGTTGAGATGGACTCGCTGCCGGTCCGCTTGTTGCGACTGTCCGCTCCGGCGACCGTCCATATGATCTGGGACTGATCCTTGTTGAACTCGCCGGTGCTGGTCACGCCCGGCTTCTCGTAGACACCATCGCAGGTGTACTCATGATGCGAGGCACTGTTGCCCTTGACGACCAGTTGGCCGAGTTCGGACGTGCCGTTGACGTCCTTGACGTAGTAGGTACCGTCGAGCTTGCTCGCGCTTCCGCTACTTCCGCCGCTTCCGCCGCAGGCGGTGAGTACGAGTGAGCCTGCGGCCAGGGCCGCGACGGACACGGCGATCTTGGCCCGCGCCCTATGTGCGGTCCTGGTGATGCTCATGGCGATCCCCCTTCGTTCGTTCCCGACAGACAGTTCAAGATAGAAGGCCAGTCAAAATAGGCTATGTGTAGGTGACTTTGACGGACCGGGACCGTCCCTCAGGCGCCTTCCCGGAGGTTGTCGAGCCGATGCTCAGTCAGCGCTAGGGCGACCTCGGACTGACTGAGCGCGTGTTCGCCGTCCTGCAATGCGCCATCGCAGACGCTGCACGGGTGGGGCGCTTGCTTCTTGGACTGCCAGGTCGCCGAGTTCACGCAGCTCTGCGTACGCCCCCTGCAGCTGTTCCTCGTGGTGTGCAGACCGGACCCTGAGGCGGCCAGCCCGCTCTTCCCACCAGCGCAACCGCGACTCACGGTCGAGAGTCGTCTTCCCCTCGATCCAGGCGCGGAGCTCGGTTGGGTCGATGTCACTCGGGAGCCCGGTCGCGAAAGTCCCCTCGGGTGCCGGAATGTCGATAGGTATGTGCGACAAGAGCACCGCGGGGGTCGTGTCGAGCACGTAGGCGATCGCGACGAGATCGTCGACGATCACGGGGCGCGCACATCGCTCCATCTCCGCGAGGGCATCGGCTGAGATCGGGTGATCGAGCGTCCGGAGTACATAGGCCAGCTCGTCAACGGTGAGCTCGCGCAGTTGGCGGTAGTGGTTGATGGCGTCGGACACCGCAAGGGACGTGGGAAGGGGCGACGGCATGCATCGATCGTAGACGAGCGGAAAATGCGAGGCGGCCGCGCCTTCACGTCAAGACTCTGTCGTCACGCCAAGGAACCAAGAGGTTCAACGAGTCACCCATAGACGCCGACTGGACGACGAGTAGCGACACCAACCAAACCGCAAAGGGCATGATTGACTAGTATATAAGACTATCGATAGGATTCTAAGAAAGCTTTGATAGGTGAACTCGGGAGGTGCCACTCGCGCCTCACGCTTCCTGCCGTCAACGGCGCACCGGACGTCGTCCCCGTCGCATGGGCCGGGCACACCAACGCCACCTCACCAAGCCGAGGCACGTCCACCCGAGCCAGCCCGACCACTTCAACCAGCAATTGGAACCGCTGATCAGTGATCGATCCACCTACCAGAAAGGACATCACCGTGCCCGCTGTAACGTCGGAGGCCGACTCCGCTTCGCTCCCCGCGCCCGTAGCAGTACAGCCGACCCGAGGCACCTCCCGTACCTGGCTGAGGAAGATCTGGACCGGCGGTCAGATTACGGAAACGTGCCCGTCGTTCTGCACGGACAATCACTTGAACGACGACATCGGTGCACTTGACGACCTTCAGCATGGCATCGAGTTCGACGGCCAGGAACTGGCCGTCGAACTCGACATGGAGAACGGCGCTGCGAAGTGGGCAGTGTTGGCTGGGCGGATCAGCGTGGACCCGTACAACGAAGACGCGAAGAGGCGAGTTCCGCACGTGAATCTGAGCGTCTTCATGGATGAGGTAATGGAGTGCCTGTCGCCGGATGAGTTTGCGTCGATAATCGCGATGGTGCGGACGCATTGCAACAGGCTGGAGAAAGTGCACGCGCAACTACTGCAAGCGCGCGCCGAATATCACTAACCCTGGAAACACGGAAGGGCAGCCGCAGCGGTCATTCGAGCAGGAGTACCGCACCCCAATCAGGGCCTCCACCTGAGCCAGGAACGCCTGGGCATTGCGCCGCCGACGGAATCGGTCGTAGTCCGTCACTCAAGGGGCCACAGTCCCCCGGCATCTCCCGCCATTGGCTTTCGATACGGTACCGCCAGACCACGAACTCGAACTGACCTCGCCGCCGATAACCCGGCGGCCTGGCGGCGGCGAAGCGAGAATCTCGCCCACCAGTGCGCTGTGGATCTCGCGGGCGTTCGGGCGACAGCCGTGACGAACGGAGAATTTCAAGATCTCCCCGAACCGAAGTTGATCTCGACAAGATCCATGGTGTGGTGGACCCGTATCTGGCGCCGCCAGCGAACGCGGTGTCTTCGCGGTAGACGAGAAACTCCAGATCCGGGTATCGGAACGGACAGCGCCGGCGCTTTCGATGATGCCCGTTGCCTCTGAGCGTTGCAGCTTCGACTACGTCCGGCACAGCACCGTGGACCTGTTCGCCGCCCCGAACTCTGCTACCAGCAAAGCCGACGAGATCGACGGCCAGACCGTTCCCAACCTGGCCGTCGACGTAATCCGCGCCAACCACTCCGCCCACAGGGCCCGGTGGCACGCAAGTGGTCGCTTGGGCATCCCCGGTTCGAGTTGCACTTCACTCCGACCTACTCATCCTGGATCGATCAGGCCGAGAGGTTTTGCCGAACTGGAACGGCGCCGACTCGAACGCGGCGCGTTCAGTTCCCTCGAAGAACTGGAAGCAGCACTCGAAGGCTGATTCAAGACATGGAACGAAAACGCCCGGTCTTCCACATGGACCGAGACCCTGGCGCACGGGCACGCTCCCTGACCTCATGGGAGACGGATGGGAAAAAGATCTTACCCATCAAGACCAAGTAAAGCTAGATAAAGCTAACTAAGGCTAGATGTCTACAGGCCGTTCCAGCAGGTAAGTCGCCGACCAGCGACTTCCTGAATCTAGCCGTTGATCCAGACGATCACGGTTCCCCCTCTTCCGTAGGGCCCAGGTCGCGAGGGCCCCCAGTGGACTGCCCGCAACACCCTGCCACGGAAACCCCGTGCGGGATCAGAGCGCCGCTCCGGCCAACCGGCCGTGACCAACCCGTGCCGGGGCCGTAACACAAACCCGTGGCGCGTCGTTGGAATGCTCGATGTCGTCAACGGGCAAGGGGGGTACGCGATGCGCCGCACGGTGCTGGAGGAGTTTCCCGCGGGCGGGCCGCGCGGGAGCAGGCCCGCGGAGGAGTTCGCGCGGGCGCGGCGGGACGAGGGCACACCCGCCGAGGTCGTGATGGACCTCGACTCGGACGTCTTCCTGGTCGTCGTGCCGCAGCAGGGGACCGATCCCGACCCCTGCTCCTGAGACCGCCGGACCGGGCCCGCGCGAACGGGTCCGAAGTCCCACAGTGGGCGCGAAGTCCCGTGATGGGTGCGAAGTCCCATGGTGGGGCCGAGCGCCCTGGCGCCGCGGAGAGCCTGGCGGATCCCCAGTCCCCGGCGGGTCCGGGGACCCCGGCACCGCGAACCGTACGAGTGGAGAGCCCGAGATGCCCAGAACACCGGCCGCCCTGGCGCTGTGCCTCGTCCTGGCGGCGGTCGCCGTCCCGCTGAGCGCCACCCCCGCCGTCGCGGACAGCAGCGCCTGTACCCATCACTTCTCGGGGCCGCAGATCTGCATCCGGCTGGAGGGACGCGGCGCCAGGAACTCCGTCACGGGGATCTGGACCAACCCTCCGGAGGAGATCGCCTCCCGCCCGGTGTCCCTGCTGGCGAACGGGCGGCACGTCGGCACGGCCACGGCCGTCCGCTCCGGCAAGGCGCTGACACACACCTGGCCGCCCGGGGACACCGGCAGCGGTACGGAGCTGTGCGTACGGTTCCGGGGCAGCCAGCGGCTCGCCTGCCAGACCACCCGCTGACCGGCGGCCGGTTCGGGGCCGGGCCACCCCGCCGCCGGGCAACTGCGCTACGGGGCGCGGCCGCCGGGCGCCGTCAGCCGGCCATCGGCGCCGCGGTGTCCCGCCGCGTGAGCAGGGCCGCCGCCGCCGCGCCCACCAGCCCGGCGTCCGTGCCGGTCAGCGCCGGGGCCACCGTGAGCCGTTGGACGAACGAGAGCGTCGCGTACTCCCGCAGCGAGCGGCGCAGCGGCGCGAACAGGACCTCTCCGGCGCCCGCGACACCGCCGCCGATGACCGCGATGCGGATCTCGGTGAGCGTGGCCGTCGCGGCGATCCCGGCGGCCAGCGCACGCGCGGCCCGGTCGAAGGAGGCGATGGCGACCGGGTGCCCGGCCCGCGCGGCGGCGGCCACGGCGGCGGCCGAGGTGTCGCCGTCGGGGCCGGGCAGCCAGCCGCCCTCCAGCGCCCTGCGGGCGATGTTGGGGCCGCTCGCGATCCGCTCCACACAGCCCCGGGCGCCGCACGGACAGAGGTCGCCGTCCAGCTCCACGCTGATGTGCCCGATGTGGCCCGCGTTGCCGGTGGGGCCCGGGTGAACCTTCCCGCCCAGCACCAGCCCGCCGCCGACACCGGTGGAGACCACCATGCACAGCGCGTCGTCGTAACCGCGGGCCGCGCCCTGCCAGTGTTCCGCCGCGGCGATCGCGACGCCGTCCCCGACCAGGGTCACCGGCAGCCCGCCCGTGGCCGCCCGTACCCGCTCCACCAGCGGGAACGCCCGCCAGCCCGCCACGTTGACCGGGCTGACCGTGCCGGCCGAGGCGTCCACGGGGCCGGCGCTGCCGATGCCCATCGCCGTGGCCGTCGGCCACAGCGGCGAGGCGGCCACCTCGGCCAGGACCTCTTCGACGGCGCGCATCACCGTCTCGCCGTCCTCACGCGCCGGGGTCGGGCGCTGGGCCCGTACGAGGATTCTGCCGCCGCCGTCCACCAACGCCCCGGCGATCTTGGTGCCGCCGATGTCGAGTGCGGCAACGGAGTCGGTATGCATCGGTGTGGCATCTCCTGGAGATGAGGCGCATTCGAGGGAACCGCGCGGGTAGATGTCCTGGGTTTCGATGAACAGTTTCCATTCCCCTGACAACGTTGTCCAGGGCCTATGCTCGACCGCACGTCCCGGACGGCGCACGCCGCGCCCCCGGACGACCCGCCGACCGTACGACGACAGGACAGCGCACAGTGGCCGATACCGCCCGACGCCCCGAACCCCGCTACGGCAACCGGCCCACGATGAAGGACGTGGCCGCCCGGGCCGGGGTCGGACTCAAGACCGTCTCCCGCGTGGTCAACAGCGAGCCGGGGGTCACGGCGGACACCGAGCGGCGGGTGCAGGAGGCCATCGACGCGCTGGGGTTCCGCCGCAACGATTCGGCACGCGTGCTGCGCAAGGGCCGTACGGCGAGCATCGGACTGGTGCTGGAGGATCTGGCGGACCCGTTCTACGGTCCGCTGAACCGCGCCGTGGAGGAGGTGGCCCGCGCCCACGGCGCGCTGCTCATCAACGGCTCCAGCGCCGAGGACCCGGACCGCGAGCAGGAGTTGGTGCTGGCGCTCTGCGCGCGCCGGGTGGACGGGCTGATCGTGATCCCCGCCGGACAGGACCACCGCTATCTGGAGCCCGAGATAAAGGCCGGGGTGGCGACCGTCTTCGTGGACCGCCCGGCCGGCCGCATCGAGGCCGACGCGGTGCTCTCCGACAGCTTCGGCGGGGCCCGTTCGGGCACCGCCCACCTCATCGCGCACGGCCATCGCCGGATCGGCTTCATCGGCGACCAGCCCGGCATCCACACGGCGGGCGAGCGGCTGCGCGGCTACCGCACCGCGATGGCGGACGCCGGTCTCACGATCGACGAGGACTGGGTCTCGCTCGGCACGACGGCGCCGGGCCGGGTCCAGGAGGCGGTCGTCGCGATGCTCGGCGGCCCCGAGCCAGTCACGGCGATCTTCACCGGCAACAACCGGGTCACGGTGACGGTGGTACGGGTCCTGGCGGCCCATCACCGGCCGGTCGCGCTGGTCGGCTTCGACGACATCGAGCTGGCCGATCTGCTCGACCCGGGGCTCACGGTCGTCGCGCAGGACGCGGCGGCCCTGGGCCGCGCGGCGGCGCAGCGGCTCTTCCACCGGCTGGACGGCGCGGCAGACGCGCCGTCCCAGACGGTGCTGGCGACACGGCTGATCGCCCGGGGCTCCGGGGAGATCCCGCCGCCGGCGGACGGGTGAACCGGCGCCGGGTCACCGGCCGCCCGACACCTCCTCCGGGGCGCGCGGGAGGGTGAAGCCCTCCAGATCGGCGCGGGTGAGGCCGGTGAGGCGGGTGACCTCGTCGTGGTCGAGGGCGCCGCAGTCGAGTCCCCGCAGCAGATGGCCGCTGAGCGCCCTGGCGGTGGCGGGCTCGTCCATGACGGCGCCGCCCGCCTTGGCGACATAGGCGGCCAGCCGGGCGGCGGCCGGTGCCAGGCCCTCGCGGTAGAAGGCGTACACGGCGGCGTAACGGGTCGGGAGATGGCCCGGGTGCATGTCCCAGCCCTGGTAGTAGGCGCGGGCCAGGGCCCGCCGGGTGAGGCCGTAGTGCAGCCGCCACGCCTCGTGCACCTGCGGGGTCGGTCCGACCGGGAGGACGTTGGTGGAGCCGTCGCTGACCCGGACCCCGGTGCCGGCGGCGGCGACCTGCATGACGGCCTTGGCGTGGTCGGCGGCGGGGTGGTCGCTCGCCTGGTACGCGGCGCTGACGCCGACGCAGGCGCTGTAGTCGAAGGTGCCGTAGTGCAGCCCGGTGGCCCGGCCGTCCGCCGCGCCGATCATCCGGGCCACGGTCGCGGTGCCGTCGGCGGCGAGGATGGCCTGGCTGGTCTCGATCTGGATCTCGAAGCCGATCCGGCCGGGCTCCAGTCCGTGCGCCTTCTCGAACTCCCCGGCCAGCCGGGCCATCGCGGCGACCTGCTCGGCGTACGTCACCTTGGGCAGCGTCAGGACCAGCCCGTCCGGGAGTCCGCCCGCCGCCATCAGCCCGCTGAGGAAGATGTCCAGGGTCCGGACGGAGCGCTCGCGCACGGCCGCCTCCAGGCACTTCACACGGATGCCCGCGTACGGGGCCGTGGTGCCGGGGACGCCGCCGGCGTACGCCTCGTGGACGAGCCGGGCGGCGCGGGCGGCGGCCGCGTCCTCCTCGTCGTCCGGCCGGGGCCCGTAGCCGTCCTCGAAGTCGATCCGCAGGTCCTCGACGGGCTCCCGGGCCAGCTTGTCCCGTACGCGCTCGTGAACCGGACCGGCCAGCTCCGCGGAGAGGCCGAGGACGCGGGCCAGCGAGGCGGCGTCGGGGGCGTGTTCGTCAAGCGCGGCGAGCGCCTGGTCGCCCCAGGAGCGGACGGTGCCCGCACCGTAGGCGTCAGCGGGTACGTAGACGGTGTGGACGGGCTGGCGGGTGCCGGGGTCGCCCGGGTAGCGGCGGGCCAGCTCGGCGTCGACCCCCGCGAGGGAGGCGCCGACGGCCTCGGTGACCGCCGCCGGGAGGCTCGTGGCGATCTTCTCGTGCTGCCCCATTCCGGCACCCTTCTTCTTTCCGCCTTGCGGAATCAGTAATCCGTTGCCGAAGTTAAGCCGCAGGTCCGAGCCGCGTCAATGGCGACCCGGCCCTGGTCAGGAAACGACCTGGCCCGGCCCGGAAACGGCGCGGGGCCGCGCGGTGGAGTCCACCGCGCGGCCCCGGGGCGTACCGGAGGGGTCCGTTCAGCCCTTGCGCGCCTTCACCTCTTCGGTGAGCTGCGGGACGACCTCGAAGAGGTCGCCGACCACGCCGTAGTCCACGAGGTCGAAGATCGGGGCCTCGGCGTCCTTGTTGACGGCCACGATGGTCTTGGACGTCTGCATCCCGGCCCGGTGCTGGATCGCGCCGGAGATGCCGGAGGCGATGTAGAGCTGCGGTGAGACCGACTTGCCGGTCTGGCCGACCTGGTTGGAGTGCGGGTACCAGCCGGCGTCCACGGCGGCGCGCGAGGCGCCGACGGCCGCGCCGAGGGAGTCGGCGAGCGCCTCGATGACCGCGAAGTTCTCGGCGCCGTTGACACCGCGTCCACCGGAGACCACGATCGCGGCCTCGGTCAGCTCCGGACGGCCCGTGGACTCGCGCGGGGTACGGGAGACGATCTTCGTTCCGGTGGCGGTGGCGCCGAAGTTCACGGCGAGCGGTTCGACGGCGCCCGCGGCCGGAGCGGGCTCGACGGCCGCCGAGTTGGGCTTCACCGTGATGACCGGCGTGCCCTTGGAGACCCGGGACCGGGTGGAGTACGCGGCGGCGAACACCGACTGCGTGGCGACCGGGCCCTGGTCGTCGGCGGCCAGGTCGACGGCGTCGGTGATGAGACCGGAGCCGATACGGACCGCGAGACGCGCCGCGATCTCCTTGGCCTCGGCGGAGGACGGGAAGAGCACGGCGGCCGGCGCGACGGCGTCGTACGCGGCCTGCAGCGCGTCGACCTTCGGCACGACGAGATAGTCGGCGAACTCGGCGGCGTCGGCGGTGAGGACCTTCACCGCGCCGTGCTCGGCGAGCGCGGGCGCGGTGGCCTCGGCGCCGGTGCCGAGCGCGACGGCGACCGGCTCGCCGATCCGGCGGGCAAGCGTCAGCAGCTCCAGGGTGGGCTTGCGGACGGCGCCGTCCACGTGGTCGACATAGACGAGAACTTCAGCCATGGGATTGCACTCCTGCGGATGCGAGGGATCGTGAGGATCTGGTGCCCGCGGGGCACCGGAGGCGGTGTGACGGGGCTCGGACCGACCGGCGCACGGGGCGTCGCCCCGTATGTGCGCGTCGGTCTCAGATGAACTTCTGCTCCGCGAGGAAGGCGGCGAGCTGCTTGCCGCCCTCCCCCTCGTCCTTGACGATCGTGCCCGCCGTACGGGCCGGGCGCTCGTCCGCCGAGTCGACAGCGGTCCAGGCGCCCCCGAGGCCGACCTCGTCGGCGTCGATCTCCAGATCCTCCAGGTCCCAGGAGGTGACCGGCTTCTTCTTGGCGGCCATGATGCCCTTGAACGAGGGGTAACGCGCCTCGCCCGACTGGTCGGTCACCGACACGACGGCCGGCAGCGACGCCTCCAGCTGCTCGCTCGCGGTGTCGCCGTCGCGGCGGCCCCTGACCGTGCCGTCCGCGCCGCCCTCGACCGAGACCTCGGAGAGGAGGGTGACCTGCGGGACGCCGAGCCGCTCGGCGAGGATCGCGGGCAGCACGCCCATGGTGCCGTCCGTGGAGGCCATACCGCAGATGACGAGGTCGTAGCCGGTCTTCTCGATGGCCTTGGCGAGCACGAGGGACGTGCCGAGGGCGTCGGTGCCGTGCAGGTCGTCGTCCTCGACGTGGACGGCCTTGTCGGCACCCATGGAGAGCGCCTTGCGCAGCGCGTCCTTGGCGTCCTCGGGGCCGACGGTCAGCACGGTGATCTCCGCGTCGCCGTCACCGTCGTAGTCCCCGGCGATCTGAAGGGCCTGTTCGACCGCGTACTCGTCCAGCTCCGACAGCAGGCCGTCCACATCGTCCCGGTCGACGGTCAGGTCATCGGCGAAGTGCCGGTCACCGGTGGCGTCGGGCACGTACTTCACACAGACAACGATCCTCAGGCTCACGCCGGCTCTCCTACCGCATCGTCATTTCTGGCTGCCTTGTTGCACGCAGCATAGGCGCCCTGCCGGGCTCTTTCCGGTCGGTGGGACCGGAGCCACGCAGTTGATATTACTCGCCAGTACATCCAGAGCATGCCCACTGAGCAAGCGCTTGGAACTGTGACGTTCCCAACGCCCGGAAGGGGCCCCGCCAGGGAACTCCCGCCGCGAGGAAGCCGGAGAGCGCTCAGTCGCGCAGGGCGTTGAAGCGCCCTTGGTGGTAGAGGAGCGGGCGGCCGGCCCCCGTGGGGTCGCCGACGACGGCCTGGGCGACGACCAGCCGGTGGTCGGCGGCCGGGACCCGGGCGACGACCCGGCAGACCAGCCAGGCCAGTACCCCGTCGAGCAGCGGCACGCCCTCGGGGCCGGTCCGCCACGCGGTGGGCGGTGCGAAGCGGTCCGCTCCGCTGCGCGCGAACCGCGCGGCCAGTTCGGCCTGGTGCTCCCCCAGTATGTGGACGCCGACGTACGCGGACTCGGCGACGACCGGCCAGCTGGACGAGGAGACGCCGATGCTGAAGGAGACCAACGGCGGCTCCGCGGCGACGGAGTTGAGCGAGGTGGCAGTGAAGCCGACGGGGCGTTCACCGCGGGCGGTGATGACCGCGACGCCCGCGGCGTGCTGCCGGAAGACGGAGCGGAGCAGGTCGGGGGAGGCAAGCCGGTGTGTGCCGAGGTCGGGGGTCGCCGTCATGGCAAGGTCCTTCTACGAGGTGTGTCGAACGGGTCCGTGGCTGCTCAGAGAGCCGGACAGCGCGCGCTCGCGTTACGGGCCAGGTCCACATGGGCCCGCCCGAAGAGAAGGAGTTTCTGGGGCACTTCGCCAGGGTGACGATCGGTGGCATGCACAGTCAAGTACGTGGGTCACAGCGCCGCGTACCGTCCCGGGTCACACCGCCGCGCCCAGCGCGGCGATCACATCCACCGTACGGGGCTGCCCGGCGGCCCGGCGGACGATCCGTCCGCCGGCGTCCAGGACCAGCGTCGTCGGGGTCGTGACGATGCCCAGGTCCCGCACGAGCGCGAGCCGTTCCTCGGCGTCCACCTCCACGTGGGCGACCCCGTCGACCATCTTCGCCACCTCGGCGAGGGTGCGTCGGGTCGCCCGGCAGGGCTGACAGAACGCGGTGGAGAACTGGACCAGCGTGGCCCGCTCCCCCAACTCGGCACCGAGTTCCACCCGATCGAGCCGCCGCGCACCGCCACCGCCGCCGCTGTCCGCCCGGGCGTCCGCCGGCGCTCCGCCGTCGGTCCGCGTCCCGTCGTCCGTCCGCACGTACGGCCTCCCGTCGTCGCGGCGGCGCGCCCTGCCGCTCACCGCCACCGTCCCGGGCAGCGTCCGCGCGACCGGAAAATATTCCGCGACCGGGGCGTCTCCACCGCGCTCCGGCGCGTTCTCCCTGGCAGGCCCGGCCGCCCGGGTTTCCGGAAATGTTCCCGGAGATGTTCCGCCGGCGTTCCCCACGGTGTTCCCGGCGACGTGACGAGAATCTCGCTCTGTGCGTACACCAGGACTGGCCACAGCGCGTCTGATACGGCAACATCGGCGCAATGCCGAAAACCTACGGCTGCGTAACTTCCGCCGGGAGAACCTCCCCGGAACAGAAGGGTCCTCCCCAGATGGCAGAGCTCGTCTATCGGCCGGTCATCGGCGCCGCCCGCACCATGTTCAAGGCGCTGGACCTGAAGATCGACACGCAGGGTACCGAGCACATTCCGTCCACCGGCGGTGCCGTGCTCGTGAGCAACCACATCAGCTATCTGGACTTCGTCTTCGCGGGACTCGCGGCCCTCCCCCAGAAGCGGCTGGTGCGCTTCATGGCCAAGGACGCCGTGTTCAAGCACAAGGTCTCGGGCCCGCTGATGCGCGGCATGAAGCACATCCCGGTCGACCGCGACCAGGGGGAGCACGCGTACGCCCACGCCCTCGCCTCGCTGCGCGCCGGTGAGATCATCGGGATCTTCCCCGAGGCGACGATCTCGCAGTCCTTCACGCTGAAGAGCTTCAAGTCGGGCGCCGCCCGGCTGGCGCAGGAGGCGGGCGTTCCGCTGATCCCGGTGGCCCTGTGGGGCACCCAGCGGGTGTGGACCAAGGGCAGGCCGCGCAACTTCAAGCGCAGCCACATCCCCGTGACGATCCGGGTCGGTGAGCAGGTCGAGGCGCCGGCGGACCAGTACGCGGGCGCGATCACCCGGCGGCTGCGCGAGCGGGTGCAGGAGCTGCTGGAGGCGGCGCAGCGGGCCTATCCCGTACGCCCCAAGGACGCGAACGACACCTGGTGGGTGCCGGCTCACCTGGGCGGTACGGCGCCCACCCCGGCCGAGGCGCGCGCGGCCGAGGCACGCTGAGCGGAACGGGCGGGGAGGAAACGTCTCTTCGCCGCCCAGAAGCCACCCTCGTCCCGGCCCCGACCAGCTTGTGACCGGTCGGGGCCGAGGTGCGTCGTGCGCGGCCGTACGGCCCTCAGTGCGCGGGCCCGGACAGAGGTGGACGCGAGGGTGACGCCGAGGTGACGTCGGAGTCGCGGAGCTCTGACGCGCCGGATGGCATCGTGTTCGAGTCCCGATCGTAGGTGCGTCACCTGCTCGGGAGCGCGTCATGCCCCGCCTGCCGAGCAGAGGACTCGTCGGATGCCTCCGCCAGCAAAAACCCCCAGGCCGCCGTCGTCCGCGCCGGCTCTGGCGATGGCGCAACCGACGACGGACACGCGGCGGCCGGACGGGGCGCACACCTGGCGCCGCGGCGAACGGTACTCCCTTCCGGGAACGGCCGGTGGGGGGATGGCGCTGCCCCTGGCGGGGAACGCGGCCACGACGGCGGCCCTGGCCAACCTACCGCCGGGATTACCTGCGTTACCGGGCCAGGGCCCGCCGGACCTGCGAGGCCCGGCCGGTCAGGCGATGGTGGGGAACGCGGCGGTAGCCAGTGGTGCCGTCGCCGCACCTCGTGGGCCGGTGGCGCCCGGCGCGAGGCCGACAACAGCGGCGACACCCCGGCCGGCCGGACCGCGGCCGCCTCCGGTCAAGGCGAAGACTCCACTCGCGGCTCCCCGGGACGTACAGGAGCAGGGCCGAGCCGATACCTCCACCGAGCGGCCTGAGAAGACCAAGGGCAGAGCGGAGGCGGCAGGGCGCCGGTCGCCAGGGGCCGATCCCAAGTTCCAGTCGCTCACGAAGGATGTGGCCGCCAAGAAGCGGGTGGTGGGCACCAGTCATCCGCCCGCCCGGACCGAGGCGGTGGCGGCGCAGGCGGCGGCGGTGCCGCCGGTGGACGACCAGGAGGCGCGGGGCAAGGCGGCGCACGCCGAGGACATGGATGCCGCCCAGCCCAAGGAGTTCAGCAAAGAGACCTTCATCGCGGCGGTGGAGAAAGCCATCGCGGACCGTGCTCCCAAGAACCTTGACGAGGCCGACAAGTTCGGCACGTCGGACAAGGCCGAGGAAGTCAAACGGGAGGTCCAGGGCAAGGTCGGCGAAGGCAAGGAGACCGCCGCGCAGGAGATCGCCGACACCACCGCGCAACCACCACAGCCCGCGCCGGACGCCAAGACCGTGGTCCCCCTGGTGGCGGACCGGCCGCCGACCAAACCCGCAGGCCCCAACGTGAACCAGGCGGTGCCCGACCCACTGCCCGCCTCGGCCACCGACATGTCCGCCGGGCCCCAACAGGTCAACCGTCAAATGGCCGACGCGAAGGTCACCGAAAAGCAGCTGGCCCGCTCCAACGAACCCACCTTCAAAGCGGCGCTGGCCAGCAAGAAGACGATGGACAAGCATGCGGCCACCGCCCCCCGCGCGTTGCGCGGCGCCGAGGCCGAGGAACTCACATCGGTCAAGAACAACGCGGCGGCGATCGGACCGGCCGCCATGACCTCCATGGCCGGCACCCGAGTCGCGGCCGGGCAGCAGGTCGCCGCGGGCAAGACCCGAGCCAAGGGCAGCGACGAGGAAAAACGGACCACGGTCACCGCGCTGCTGCAGGAGGTGTTCGACAAGACCAAGACCGACGTCGAGAAGATCCTGACGGATCTGGACGCGACGATCGACACCGACTTCACCCGCGAAGAGAAACGCGCCCGCGACCAGTTCACCCGTGAACACACCCAGGGAATGGAGGACTACAAAGACCGGCGCTACTCCGGCTGGGCGGGCAAGGCGCGTTGGGTCAAGGACCTGTTCGCTGACCTGCCCGAGGAAGCGAACCGTATCTACGAGCGGGCGAAGGCCAACTACCTCACCGCGATGCGGCAGGTGATCACCGACATCGCCGGCACGGTGGAGCGCGAACTGCGCCGGGCCAAGGACCGTATCGCGGCCGGCCGCAAGGAACTCAAGGCGGCGGTGGACAAGCTGCCCGAAGACCTCCAGGCCATCGGCCGACAGGCCGCGGGCGAGTTCGCCGACAAGTTCGACGAGCTGCGCGACACCGTCAACGACAAGGGCACCGAACTCGTCGACACCCTCGCCACCAAGTACACCGACGCGGTCAAGGAGGTCGACAAGGAGATCGCCGCGGAGAAGGAGAAGAACAAGGGGTTGGTCAACAAGGCCAAGGACGCGATCGCCGGCGCCGTCCAGGCCATCAAGGAGCTCAAGAACCTCCTGATGGGCGTGTTGCGCAAGGCGGTACAGGCGATCGGGATGATCCTGGCCGACCCCATCGGCTTCCTCGGCAAACTGGTCACCGCCGTGGGCGGCGGACTGAAACTGTTCATGAAGAACATCGGCCGGCACATGCAGCAGGGCGTGCTGTCCTGGCTGCTGGGCGTCGGCTCCTCCGCGGGCGTGCAGATCCCCGCCACGTTCGACATCCGCGGCATCCTGCTGATGATCGCCTCGCTGCTCGGCATCAGCTGGCAGAACATCCGCTCACGCATCACCCGCAAGGTCCCCGAACAGGCCGTGACCGCGGCGGAAACCGCGGTGCCCCTGGTCGCCGCGGTCAAACGCCAGGGCGTGGCCGGCGCCTGGGACGACCTCAAGTCCCGCGTAGGCGACCTGAAAAAAGACCTGGTCGACCGGCTGATCACATACCTCACACCCACCATCGTCCTCGCGGGCATCACCTGGATCCTCTCCCTCCTCAACCCCGCCTCCGCGTTCGTCCGCGCAGTGAAGATGATCATCGACATCGTCCGCTTCATCGTCACCCAGGCCCGCCAGATCATCGACTTCGTCAACTCGGTCCTGGACGCGGTCATCGCCATCGCCCGCGGCGGCTCCGGCGGGGTCCCCGCGATGGTCGAACGCGCCCTGGCCCGCTCCATCCCCGTACTCATCGGCGCCCTGGCGGCGATCCTGGGCATCGGCGGCATCGCCGGCAAGGTCCGCCAGATCTTCCAGCAGTTGGCCCGCCCGGTGAACCGGGCCATCGACTGGGTCATCGACAAGATCGTCGGCCTGGTCAAGAAGCTCCGGTCCAAGCTGAAGTCGAAGTCGGACGCCAGGAAGAGGCTCACGAAACCCAGACGCAGACCGCACCAGAAGCGGCCCCTCCTGCGTCGGCCGCGCAAACGCCGCAGTGACAGGCACCCCCGGCGCAGGACCGCACCGGACCAGGTAAGGAAGCGCCTCGGCAAACGGTCCGACAAAGACAAGGAGCGCGCCCTCGACGCCGCAATCCGAGACGCCAACCAACTCATCGCCGCCGAGGATGCCACGGTCAATTCGGTGCGCAAGGGCCTCCCGCGTATCAAGCGCCGACACCGCCTTAAGTCGATACGACTGGTGGAGACCGGAGAGCTCTACATCATCAAGCTGTCCATCAATCCGAAGGGCCAGTCGAACCCGAAGAAGCTGGGTTTCCCAGGTTTCCCCTACGAGCTTCACCAATCCACTGCGTCGATCAACATGGAGGACGTCGACCAAGTGGAAAGCAACCTGCACCCGATCGAGAACTTCGTGAAGGAAAAACACCCGGCAGCCTTCGTAATCAACATGGTGGCCATCCCCAAGGAGATACAGAACAACCCGATGGTCGCCTCTCGATACCTCACCGAGGCGTGGCAAGGTTCGCCCGAACCGGAGGAGAAAGCGGCACACCTGAGAACCGCGGTCGTCATCGGTGTCAACTCCGTCGAGCGCCTGGCTCCAAAGGTCGGAGAAGGCAGGCAGGCGGTCATCGCCTCGGTGCGGTCCGTCAAGGGACCGTCGGGACCGCGGAAACTGCTCCTGGCGGTGTTCGGCTTCACCTGGACTCCCAGGTGGGTGGAGGCCAAGGGAGGGAATCCAGTACCGATCAGAACTGTGCGCACCGCGTACAACAAGCTAACGAAGGAGAGCAAGAAGAAGGAAGCTCAGCGCGCGGAAGAGGTAGGACTGAAGAATGCAGATCTACCCATCGGTCTCTTCCGGGGAAAGGTGTTCAAGTCCAGCTTCACCCGCCAGGCGAAGAACATTCTCAGCAAGGCCAACGAGCAGGTGCACGTCCTGACCCAGGATCCGGACAGCACCGCGACCGCCCCGAAGGGACGCGGTGTACTCGCCGCGTACAACGAGGTCCTGCGGACCATCAAAAGCGACCCAATAATGATCATCGGCGGCTACGACTTCGAACGGTTCGACTGGAGTACGACAGACGCAAATGCTCTCGAAGTTCAGTTGACGGTACTCTCCAACAGAATCGACCTCGCCATCCGGGTTGCCAGCGGCAAACGCCATCCCGGAATGCTGTATCCGTCTGAGCCGAGCACGCTGGTGAAGGTGTGGGACGAAGATGGCGCGTTCGATATTTTCGACTTCATGGACCTGATGGCCGTCGAAGGGGTCCGGGACGTTCTCCCATTCGACGTCGGCCCGTTGGAGGGTAAGTCCCTCAGGAATTGGCTGAAGAAGTTACTGGGGAACAACTTCTCGGTGCTGTACGACCCGCGCGCATCCGTCACCACTGACCCGACACGTTTTACGTTGCACGAGAAGAAAGAAGTGCAGCGAGCCATTGAGAGCAGAGGCAGAGCAACATACGCCTTGACCATGCAGGCCCAGACAACCGCGAACGCACGGAGGCTGGCCAGCGCAGTATACATGGCGAATACAAAAATCGGAGGGGCCGGGCAAGGAAAAGTACAGAAGGTGATCTTTAACCATGTCCAAAGAGTCGTCATTCTCATGTCGGAGAATCCAGAAATAACCGCCCGCGATCCCCGAATACGGAGCATTCTGCGAGAAATATCCGAGGCAGTGAAGGCGGAGGCAGGAACTTCGGAGGCGCATGCGAACAAGGAGCTCGGGGAAACCTTGGCATTGGCGCACGAGGTCGCACGTGACATCATCACCGCGCTAACGTCGAAGAAACTCAGGCAAACCTGGGCCGAACTACGCGTAGTACTGCGGGAGCTCGAACGCAGGAACAGGCCCGGACAGGGCGCAGAATAGGAGTTCACAAGATGGCCGACGAGTTCGAACAGTTAAGGATCGAGGCATCGAGCCGCAAGTACGGCCCGATGGCCCGCTTGGCCCGAGCGCTGTACGAGACCGGCTTGTCCCCTGAGCAGGTTCTGCGCGAGTGTTACGCAGTCGACTTTCCCAGAGAGGTCTTCGTGATCGCGGCGGCCGCCCCTTACACATTGGGCCTGTTGGCCAAGTGGGCCAACCAACCTTGGCAACTGGCCGTACCGCTGGACCGCGGTGGCCCGGCGTCCCGAGCCGACCCGTACGAGCCCAAGGAGCGACGCCTCAACGACCTCGACCCCGACCTACTTCCCCTGGTCTTCCTGATCCGTCCGGGCATCGACACCGAGGACGACGACCTGGTGCTCTGCTACCGGGTGACCGAACTGGCAGCAGGCAGATCAACGATCTACGGCGTCCACGAGGAAGCCGAAACCCCCGCCGCCACCCCACGCGACGACTCCCTGCTGGCCGGCCTGCACAAGCACCACACGAATTACCTGCGTGAACTGGAGGAGGAATCGGAAAACACAGAAGGCAAAGGGGAGTACGACTTGGTGCACCCGGAAGCGCTGAGAGAGGCCAGATCCCTTGTAGACCGGATAGAGACCTTTCAACACGCAGCAGGATCCTGACCGGCTCCCGCTGCGGGGGGGGCGCCGTCTACCTCGATTCGTCAGCGGCGATCGCTGCCGTGGGGGGCGAAGGTTCGCACCGTTCGTTCCCTCCGGTGTGGGGTGGGTGGGATCTTCACGTGTCACTGCGACTGCATCCGGATTCACCGCTCCGGATGGCAGCGACGGTTACTCCTTGGTGAGCGTGGTACGCCTTCTGCCCTCGCTGTCGAACTACTGGCCAAGCTCAAGTGCCTGGTGCCACTCTCGACAAGAAATCGCCTCTGAGCCCGGATATGTACACGCCCCATTCCTCTGAGGAGAACGCGAGAATTGCACCCTGGGGCGTCTTGCTGTCCCGCACGAGAACAGTGTCGGAGACACCATCGGCGATTTCGACACAGGCACCCTCGTGTCCGCTGTAGCTGGACTTGCGCCACGGCTGGATGGGCGGATCCTGGTTGACACTCATGCTATTAAGCGCCCTCACATGTACTCCTCGGCAATCTCTCGCACCATGTCGATCGATTCGTCTGGGCTCAGCGCAAGTGCCACCAGGTGCTCGAAAGCCACTGTGTGCGCTTCGATCTCCTGCCGCTTCGAGGTATGACGCGCCCGCGTGGTGTTGTACGTAGACCACTCCCGGATCCGTCGGCCGCGGGAAGCCGAGGATCTGGAACGGGCCTGCTGCTATTCCGGGATGGGCTCCGCACGCGAAGGGCATGACCTGAACGGTGATCTTCGGGTTGTGAGCCATCTCCGTCACGTGGACAAGCTGGTCCCTCATGGTAGTTGGGTTTCCAACGCTCGGCCGGCCCCCGGCGGGTGGTCGCGTCGGTGTACGCCCTGGTCTGCAGCAGGCCCGGCAACGGATCCTCACCGTAGCTTTCCCACCACCCCTTCTTCCGGGCGTCCGTGGCCGCGCGAAGGTACAACGGCCAACGTTCCTGCGGCACGTTGTACAGCGGGAGCAGCACTTCGTCCAGGTCCCGCAACACCACTGGCCGCTCCGCCGTCTCGCAGTACGAGACCTTGCCCACCGTGCACCGCAGGGCCTTGGCCACGTCCTCCTGGACCAGGGCCGCTTCCTTTCCGTAGCCGGGCCAGCTCGAACGCCGGCCAGCGCCGCTACACCGTCGGGCTGGATGCCTCCGTCATTCCTGCTTCTCCTCACATGCCGTCAGCACCTGCTTGCCGCACTTGGGCCCTGCACCGCAAGACCCGCGAGGGAGTTCATTCGTTTGGGCGGCTAGCAGCCTGTCGGATCAAGCCTGGAGACATAAGTGACCGAGGAGTTCAGCAAGATTATGGAGGAGATCGTGGCCGACACCGCGCCACGGCTGTTCGCGGTGTTCCACGAAGTGGGACAGGAAGATGACTGCTGGGTCGCCGCCTGGGGGCTTGCCTTCGATGACCGCGCCGAAGCTGTTACCCCTCCCGGCGCGCTTCGTGTCACTGCTTCGTCGCCCGAACAGACGGCCCGCCACTTCCCCCGTAGCAAGGGCCTGACCGCTCATCTCGTCTGGGTTGCTTCTGTCAACTGACTGAATCCAAGCCCGAGTGAAGACGGGATCGCACTCGCCTGGCGACGGTGCGGGCGAGTGTGGACTGCGTGCTCCGATGTGGTGCGCGACTGGTTGGCCGCAGCCTCGTAACTCGCGGGGCGGGTACGGAGACGCTTGGCGGAATGCGGCGGTGACGGTGGTGTCACGCCTGTGCTGGCACGGTGAGCGGAGTGTCCTGGGATACCTGGGTTTGTGTCGTCGCCGATGGGCCGTGTAGGGAGGTGGCGTCCGATGCCAGCACCGAAGGCGCTTGCGTTGCGGCCGGCGGTGTCGGCGAGCGTGGCCGTGCCTGTGAAGGAGCGGCCGGAGGCGGGTGGTCCGGCACGGCCGCAGGGGGTCACGTCCAACGCTGCGGTGGGGGCCGCGCTGGTGGGCGGGCGAGGAACCGTGCCGGGGCTGCCCTTGCCGGGGCGGGTGCCGCCTGGGGCACAGGACCGGGTGGGCAATGGCGCTGTCGCCGCGGCCGGACGTGGGGAGGTTGGGGCTGTCTCTGGGGCGACTGCTCTGCAGGAGGACGCGTCGGAGACGGCATCGAAGACTTCCGGTGGGCCGGACGTCAAGGCTCGGCCCGGGCCTGAGGCGGATCCGAAGTTCGCCGCGCTCAAGAAGGACGTGGGGCAGAAGAAGCGGGCGCTCGCCGCTTCGCATCCGCCGCCGAAGACGGAGGCCGTCGCCGCGCAGGACGCGGCCCGGCCGCCCAAGGACGATGAGGAAGCTCAGGGCAAGACCGCCAACGCGGAGAAGATGGACGAGGCCCAGCCCAAGGAGTTCGACAAGGACGCGTTCATCAAGGCGGTCGAGAAGGCGATCGCCGGCAAAGCGCCGAAAAACCTTGACGAGGCCGACAAGTTCGCCGACTCGGGCAAGGCCGAAGAGGTCCAGGCGGAGGTGCGCGGTCAGGTCGGCCAGGGCAAGGCGGGCTCGGCCGAGGAGATCGCCACCACGACCGCCGCCCCGCCCGACACCTCGGCCGCGGTGACCAAGAAGGTCGTACCCCTCACCGGGGACCGGCCGCCCGGTACGCCCGGGGCACCCGATCCGGCCGGTGCCGTGCCGGACACGTTGCCGGCCTCGGCCACCGATTTGTCCGCCGGGCCGGCCGAAGTCGAGCGTCGGATGTCGGACGCGCAGGTCACCGAAAAGCAGCTGGCCCGCTCCAACGAACCCTCCTTCAATACGGCGCTGGGCGAGAAGAAGACCGCCGAACGGCACTCCGCCGTGGCGCCCGGCCAGATGCGTAAGCATGAGGCGGGCGTGCTGCGGTCCACTACTGCGCAGGCCAGGCAGCTCGGTACCGCCGCGATGGGGGCGATGGGGGGCCAGCGGGTACGGACCGGGCAGCAGGTCGGCGCGGGCAAGGCCGGTGCCAAGAACCGGGACGAGGAGAAGCGGGCACAGGTCACCACGCTGCTGCAGGGCGTCTTCGACACGATGAAGAAGGACGTCGAGGCCATCCTGGATGGTTTGGACAAGCTGGTCGACGATGAGTTCACCCGGGGCGAGAGGCTTGCCCGGGAGGCTTTCACCGCCGAGCACGAGCGGAAGATGGAGGAGTACAAGGACCGCCGCTACTCCGGCGTGATCGGTAAGGCTCGGTGGGTGCGGGATCTTTTTGCCGGGCTGCCCGCCGAGGCCGATCAGATCTTCGACACCGCCCGCGATGGTTACATTCGCCGGATGCGGCAGGTCATCTCGGATGTCGCGACCACCATCGGCACCGAACTCAACCGGGCCAAACGCCGCGTCGCCCAGGGCCGCACCGAACTCAACGCCGCCGTCCACAAGCTCCCCGCCGACCTCCGCTCCATCGGCCGCGAGGCTGCCGCCGAGTTCAGCGACAAGTTCGACGAACTCACCCAGTCCGTGGACGACAAGGGCACCGCCCTGGTCGACACGCTGGCCACCAAATACTCCGAGGCCCTCAAGTCAGTCGACGAGGAAATCGCGGCCGAGAAGGAGAAGAACAAGGGGCTGGTCGCCAAGGCCGTCGACGCGGTCAAGGCCGTGATCAATACGATCCTTGAACTCAAACGTCTCCTTCTTGCTGTCCTGGCCAAGGCCGCTCAGGCGGTGCTGCTGATCCTCAAGGACCCGATCGGGTTCCTCCGTAACCTCGTGACCGCCATGGGCGCCGGGCTGCGCCAGTTCCTGCGCAACATCGGGACCCATCTGCAGCAGGGCATCATGTCCTGGCTCCTGGGCCGCACCGCCGAAGCCGGACTGCAACTCCCCGCGAAGTTCGACACCCAGGGCATCGTCTCGATGCTCGCCTCGCTGCTCGGTCTGACCTGGCAGAACATTCGCGCCCGGCTCACCCGTAAGGTCCCCGAGCAGGCCGTGGCCGCGGCCGAGACAGGGGTGTCCCTGGTCGTCCAGGTCCGCAAACAGGGCGTCGCCGGGATGTGGGAGGACCTCAAGTCCCGGGTCGGGGATCTGCGTAAGGACCTGATGGGGAAGGTCATCGCTTACGTCACGCCCACGATCGTCCAGGCCGGGATCATGTGGATCCTCTCGCTGCTGAACCCCGCCTCCGCGTTCGTCCGCGCGGTGAAGCTGATCATCGACATCGTCACCTTCATCGTGACCCGGGCCCGCCAGATCTTCGAGTTCGTCAACGCCGTCCTCGACGCCGTCATCGCCATCGCCCGCGGCGGCAGCGGTGGCGTCCCCGCCCTCATCGAACGGGCGCTGGCCCGCTCCATCCCCGTACTCCTCGGCTTCCTCGCCTCCCTGCTCGGTGTCGGCGGCATCGCCGCGAAGATCAAGCAGATCGTCCAGGCCCTTGCCAAGCCCGTCAACCGGGCCATCGACTGGGTCATCGACAAGATCGTCGGCCTCGTCAAGAAGCTCTGGTCCAAGATCAAGCCCAGGAAGAAGCCCGCAGCCACGCCTCGGGACTTGCCGGGGCGGAGGCGGCCCGGCAGGCGGCGCCCGGATCGGCGGCGCAAGCGCCGTAAGGACGGACGGCCCCAGCGCGTGGCCGGACCGGGCCGGAAGAGGAAGCGTCCCGACAAACGGTCCGAGCAGGACAAGAAACGCGCTCTCGACGCCGCCGTTCGCGACGCGACGCGTCTGCTCGACGGCGAAGGTGCGACGGTGAAATCCGTGCGGCGAGGGCTGCCGGGCATCAAGAAACGGCATGACCTCACGCGGATCCAGCTCAAGGGGGTCGCGGAGGGCAAGTACCGGATCAAGGTGACCATCAACCCGGAGGCGGAGACACCGGTCGAGGATCTGGGGGACAAGTTCCCGTACCACATCGGTCCGGCCGAGGGGAATTTCAAGATCAGGAAGCATGGAAAGGCGGTCGATCAGCTCAACAAGGTCAAGGTTCCGATGGAAGGGCTCGACCGGCGGACCGGCTTCGTCATCAACATGGCGGCCGTCCCCGGCGAGGTGAAGCAGAACCCGGACATGGCCGCCCGATACCTCCACAGCGCGTGGAAGAACCCCCGGACCAAGGAGCTCGCAGCGGCAAGGACCGCGGTGGTGATCGGGGTCAACACATTCGAGCACCTCGATCCGAAGAACGACAGCAGCGTCCTCAGCGGGGCCATCGACAGCGTCAAACGACCGCTCAAGCTCATCATGGCCGTGTTCGGCTTCGTCTGGACGCCCAGGTGGCTGAACAAGGAGAAGCGCGAAGTCCCCATGGCGGAGGTACGCAAGGCCTACCGGGAGCTGTCGGGCGCTGAGAAGACGCTCGCCGAATCCCACGAGAAGGGTCTGCGCGACAAGGGCGCGCTCCCCTACGGCCTCTTCCGGGAGGAGGTGCTCAACTCCTCGTACACCCGCGACGCGGTGGCCATCCTGTCGGCGGTGAACGACCAGGTCCATGTCGTGGGCCAGGATGCCGACACCGGTGTCGCGGTCTCCGAGACGTTGGGCGTCCTGGCCGCGTACAAGAAGGCACTGGACGAGATGGAGAAGCATCCGCTGATCACGATCGGCGGCTACCACTTCAACGACTTCGACTGGGGCGAGCACGGCGATCCGCGCGCGAAACAGCTCACACTGCTGGCCAACAAGCTGGACCGGGCGATCCGGGACGCCGTCGCCAAGCTTCATCCGCAGATGCTCTACCCGACCGAACCGAACATGCTCATCAAGGCGTGGGACCGTCACCAGGCGGACGGGATCTTCCAGAGCGAGCGTCTCCGCGCCCTGCGCGGCGTCCAGGGCGGTCTCTACGGCATACGCAGTGCGGAAGGACGCACCTTGCGGAACCGGTTGATGGAGGTCTTCGGCGAGGAGTTCACCGTCGCCTACACCCCGGAGGCGAGCACCACCACGAGCCCGCTGCCGGGCGACCGTGACCGGGGGCTCACCCGGACACCGGAGGACGTTCAGCTGGCCGGTCAGGGCCTGATGCGGAAGAAGGGCGGTGGGGAGGCCACTGTTCGCGTCAGCCACCGGATGTACGCGCTCATCATCCAGTCGCAGTCGTACGCCAGCGCCCGGACCCTGGCCAGGGAGTTCGTCTACGCCAACCCCGGGCTGAACAACCGCGTCCAGAGGCGTCTGGAGGGCAAGATTTTCATCCACGTCGAGAACGTCGCCATGCTGATGGCCGACAACCCGAGGCTGACCGTGAACAGCTGGGAGATCAAAGCGGCCCTCAAAGAACTCAGCGACGACGTCAATGCCCTGATCGGTGAGAGAAGACAGGGACCGAACGGGGAACAGGCCCAGCAGTCCTTCCGGAAGGCGGAAGCGATCACGCGGGAGATCGTCTCGGCGATGACCGCCACCGAACTCCAGGAACACTGGGAACGTATCCGGACACTCCTGGACGACATCATGAGGGATGCGCCATCGGAGCAAGGAGAATCATGATGCCCCCGGAGGCCCTCGACCGACTGCGTGCGGAGGCGTCACGCGCCGATTACGCGTCGATGGCCCGCCTGGCGCGGGCGTTGTACGAGGACGGGCTCGGCCCGCGCGAGGTGCTGCGCGAGTGTTACGGCACCGCCTTTCCCGAGGAGCTCTTCGTCGTCGTCGACGCCGGACCGTGGGAACTGGACCTGTTGGCGAGCTTCACCAACCAGCCCTGGCAGCTGGCCCTCCCGCTCGATCGGGGAGGTCCTGATGCCACGCCCGACACCTTGGCCGGCACCGAACAGCGGATTCTGGCCCGCGATCCCGACCTGATGCCGCTCATGGTCATCCCCGGCACCGCTGCCGGGCAGGAGGACCTGATCGTGTGCTATCGGCTCAGTGAGCTGCGGGTGGGCCGCCCGACGGCCTTCTGCCTCCGCCGGGCTACCGGGTCCGGGGAAGCCGTGCGCTGCGGTGAGTCCATGCTCGCGGTCCTGTACGACGAGCACGCCGAGTCCCTCCGCCTGCTCAAGGAGGAATTCCGCCAGCCATCGAACCGGGGCGCCGGTTCGGTGGACGGTTCGCAGGTGGAGGAGGCGGGCGAGTCCCTGGAGCTGGTCCGGGAACTCCAGCGGCTGGCGGCCTCCCGTCAGGGCGACTGAACGGCCTTCGGTTTCGGTACGGACGCCGGGGCCGGGGCCGGAACCGCGGCCACGACCAGCAGCGGGGGCGGGTCGGGGGTCGTGCGGGCCGCCGCGCCCGCTACCGCCGCGTTGCCCACCTGGTTCTGGCCGACCAGCAGCATGTGTTCGAGGGCGGTCGGCGGCTTCGTGGGGACCGGCACGAGCGTGGCCTCGGCCGCGGGCCGCCGCTGAGCGGTGGCGGCCGCGGTCCCGCTGTCCTGGACCCGGGCCGGTGGGGTCGGCGCCACCAGGCGGTGGAGGGAGAGTGGGGGTTCGGTGGGCAGCATGGGCGGTTACCCCTGTGTTCCGTCGTCGAGCAGATGGGCGTGCGGGCCTAGTTCGGAGGGGCGGAGCAGACGGGCCTCGCGCTGGTACTGGCGGGTCACGCCGCGCACGATGTGGCGCATGCCGATCGCGTCGGCGTCGGCGTCCGCCGCGGAGAGCGCGGCGGTGCGGGCGGCGGCGGTGATGGCCGCGCCCGTCATGTCCAGGCGGGCCAGGACGTCCAGGTCCGCGTCGGGGCCGAGCGGGGCCTCGTCCGGGAAGGCCAGGCGCCAGAGTCTGCGGCGTTCCGGGACGGCCGGGCGGGGGAAGTGGACGACGAAGTGGAAGCGGCGCGTGAACGCCGGGTCGATGTTGTCCTTGAGGTTGCTCGTCAGGATCACCAGCCCGTCGCTGGCCTCCAGGCGCTGCAGCAGGTAGCCGACCTCCAGGTTGGCGTACCGGTCCGTGCCCTGCTTGACCTCGCCGCGCTTGCCGAACAGGGCGTCGGCCTCGTCGAACAGCAGGACCGCGTGGCTCTCCTCGGCCTGCCGGAACGCCTCCTCCATGTTCTTCTCCGTCTCCCCGACCCACTTCGAGACCACCTGCGCCAGGTCCACCTTGAGCAGCTCCAGGCCGAGCATGCCGGTGACGATCTCCGCGGACATGGTCTTGCCCGTCCCGGGCTCGCCCGTGAACAGCGCCTTCACCCCGCCGTGCGCGGAGCGGCGGGCGAATCCCCATTCCTCGGCGACCCGTGGCCACGCCCGGGCGGCCGACGCGATCTCCAGGATCTGGTGGAACTGCACATCGGGCAGGACCAGATCGTCGGCCGTCCGGCGGGGCACGATCGACTGGACGCTGCTGCCGCCGCGGCCCCTGGTCACCGTGGCGATGGCGGGGTGGACATGGTCGGCGACGGGTTCCGGCCGGCCGTTGCCGGCGAGGCGGGCGCCGGCGTCCGCGACCGAGGCCACGGCGCGCAGTTCGCCGCCGCTCATCCGGTACCGGATGGCGAGGTCCTCCAGAAGGGTTCCGTTCAGGTCCGGGAGCGCGGCCGACCACATCGCCCGCCGGTCGGGCAGATCCGGTACGGGGACGGTGAGTTCGGCGTAGGACCGTACGGCGAGCAGGCCCGCGGGGCGCCATGGTTTGAGGCCGGTCAGACAGACCGGCGCCCGCGACCGGAGCAGTACGGCGCAGACCGCGTCGGCCACCCGCTGCCGCGTCTCGCCTTGCAGGTCGTCGGTGGGGATCCAGAGCACGGTGCCCAGCGCCGCGGCCGTCCGCAGATCGGCCTCGGGGTCGGACGTCAGGGTCCGCAGCGGCCTGCCCGCCGCCCGGGCCAGTGCCTGTACGGCGTCGAGCTGACCGTCGGGCGGGCATCCCCACAGCCCGGCCAGGTCGATGTCGCCCGAGCCCAGCGCGCGGCCCAGTCGTACGAGCCGGCCGGAGGACAGATACGGGGAGAGCACGCGCCGTTCCGGCTGGACGATCTCGCCGGGGTCGTGGCCGAGGAGGCCCACGTCTCCGCCCCAGCCGAGCAGGAACTCCAGTACCCCCGGCCCCAGGACCAGTTCCTGGGCGAGTTCGACCGCGGCCTCGCCGTGCGGGCGCAGCAGGCCGTAGCGGCGCAGCGGTCCGGCGGGGCCGAGGGCGCGGCGCCGGGCCAGCCGCCGCGCCGCGTTGTCGGCGCCGACCGTCACCAGCAACTCCACGCAGGGCAGCCGCCGGTTGAGGTTGTCCACGATGTACGCGTAGATCCGCTCGTAACCGCGGTCCAGTTCGGGCGCGGCGGCGAGCAGCAGGGCGTCCTGGTCGGCGCGGGTCAGACCGAAGCGGGTGGCGAGCGCGTCCAGCGGCAGGGTCAGGCCGTCGGCTGCCGCGCGCCGCCGCAGGTCGCGTTCGGTGTCCGGCTCCGGCTGCTCCGGTACGTACGGCCCGGTCATGGTGTCGGTGAAGGCGTGCACCTCGCCGAGCAGTACGTCGACCTGTTCGTCGGTCACGCAGTAGGGCGTGAGGTCGGGCCGGGTGAGCAGCCCGGCGATCCGTGACTGCCGCTCGACGGCGGTGCGCAGCGCGCGGTGTACGCCGGCCAGGCGCAGCCGCAGGTGCTCCACCGCCGGTTCTCCCGCGCCGCTCTCGCCGCTCTCGCCGTTCGTACCGCTCACGCCGCTCGTGTCACTCATGCAGCTCACCCGCCTGAGAAGGTCAGGGTCCGGCCGCCCAGCCACACCACGTCGGGAACGTCGGCGAGCAGTCCGCCGCGCAGCAGGTCCGTATGGCGCCGGCCCAAGGGGACCCGTACCCGGACGGCTGTGGGCTCGAACCGGACGGTGGCGTCCAGGTCGGCGAACCGTCTCAGGGCCAGCAGCGGATCCGGTGTCTCCCGGTCGCGCCAGAGCGTCCAGGCGAGGGTGCTCAGGCCGAGTGCCGCGGCGAGGGTGACGGTGCGTTCGAGGCCGCCGTCGCGGGCGAGCGGTGCCGCCCGGCGCTCGGCGACGAGGGCGGTGATCAGGTCGGCGAGGCGGGCGGTGTGGCCGGGCAGTTCCGCGGCCAGCCGTGCGTCCGGGGGCGCGCCCGGTGCGGTCCACAGAGGGGTGCGCCAGGGCAGCCGCGTCACCGGGTCGCCGCGCAGGGGCCGGATGCCGGTCAGGAACGGTACGTCCGCCGCGGCGAGTTCGCGCAGGGATCCGGGGGGCAGGGGGCCGTCGCAGATCAGTACGTGCGGTCGGCCGCAGGACTGCCAGTACGGCAGCAGTGCGCGGATGGTGGCGGCCCAGGCGATCGGGAACATCCCCTGGGCGTCGACGAGGAGCAGCCGGTCCTCGGCCCCGGTGATCAGCAGGGGGGCGGCGGGGTCGTGGCCGCGGCACACCGAGAGCGCCAGGACGCCGTCCAGTACGGGGAACGCGGGCGCCGCGGTCCGGGCGAAGTCGGTCAGCCGGTCCTCGGGTACGGGCGGGCCGAGACCGGCGAAGGCCGCCGCGGCCTCGCTGTCCTCTCGGGTCCGGTGCCAGCCGCGTCCGGTGACGCCCAGGACCTTGTAGGCCAGCGCCGCCGCGAACAGGGGTGACTCCTCGGTGAGTTCGAGGCCGGCCAGGGCGGGTCCGATCGCGTCGAGGTACCCGATACGGGCCAGCGGTCCGGCGAGCAGGAAGGGCAGCGCGGACCAGACCCGTACCTCGCCGGTCGTACGGGGTGGAACGGCGCCGCCCGCGGCCGGGGGCGGTTCCTCGGCCCGGGAGCCGGACCGGCCGGAGCGGCCGGACGGGGAAGACGGTTCGGGCGGGGCGGACGTGAGGTGCTCGGTCAGCAGCCGGGCCAGGGCCGTGGTGTCACCGCTCGGAAGGTCCCCGGGCGGAAGCCCGCGCGGTGCGGCGGGCAGCGCCTCGGCCGGTGGCTCCGGGAGGGCGGCGCGGCCGGCGAGCTCCGCGAGCAGCCGGCCGGCCGTCGTGTCACGGTCACCGGGGGCACCGCCGTCGTCGGGACGGTCGCCCTGGCCCGCACCGAGCAGGGCGAGCAGATAGACCCGGAGGGAGTGGTCCGGGAGCAGTGCGAGGAGCGCGTCCAGTTCGTTCCGCTCGGCGAGCTCCGCGAAGAGCGCGGCGACCGGGGGCACGGGCCGTGGGGACCCGGCCGCCTCGAAGGACTCCTCGAAGGATCGCCCAGGGGACGCGTCGGACGGCCCTGTGCCGACGGCGGACGTGCCGACGGCGGACACGTCCGCGGGAATCTCCACCATCTCCGCCGGTGCGAAGTGGACCTCGACGGGCATCCCGCCAGGACCGGTCCGGCCGGTCCGGCCGCGCCCGCCCGGCCGGACGGTGACGGTCATCGGCTCGGTGATCTCCACGTCCGGGCCGTCGCCCGCCAGTTGGTCCGCGAAGTGGTCGGCCAGCAACTCCGGGAGGCTGTCGATCACTTCGTCGACCAGGCCGCGCGGATCTGGTCCCCAGCTCCACCCGCCGCGGCGGACCACCGTGACGGTGCACCGATGCACCGTGATCTCTCCGGAGGTCCGCGCGGTGGGCGTGTTCACAGCACCTTCGCCTTCTCCAGGCGGCCTGCCCAGCCGCCCACCAGCACCAGCACACCGTGTTCGCTCGCCGCGGCGAGGGTCACCGGCAGCTTGACCTCGGTGTCCCCCGCCGGGATCTCTCCGGCGAGCACATGGGTGTCCTGCTCGTCGGAGATCAGCGCGACCACTTTGGTCAGGCCGCTCCTGGCGACGGGCACGGTGATGGTGAGGCCGTCCGTCGCCAGTGCCAGTCCGTCCTTCCACGTCGCCAGGCGCAGCAGCGTGGGTTTGGGTTTGGGGACCACTTCGGCGGTCAGCTCGACCGCGTAGGCGAGCGGATCGGCGAGGGCGCCCGGTTCGTCGTCCGCCGCCGCCACGCCGAGTTCGCGGGCGTTCAGCGGAAGGGTCGCGGTTCTGCCCGGGCCGAGGGAGACGCGCAGCGGCAGTGCGGGTCCGACGAGTGAGGCCACATCGGGGAGGGTGCTCGCGCCGGTCAGTGCGAGCGCGCCCACCACATGGCCGGTGCCGGCCGCGTACACCACGGAGAGAGCCATGGTCAGCCACCTCCGTTCGTCGCGGCGACCGTGGCCAGGACGAGGAAGTCGACCGTGCCCGGCCGTTCGACGACTTCGCCCGGGGCCATGACCGGGTCGTACAGGCGTGCCCGGCAGCGGATCCGCCGGTCACGGTCCACGGTGGCCTCGACCGGGCTGTACAGCGTCGTGTCCGCCGAGGCCGGGGGCGTGCGCGGGGTCAGGTGGACATGGACGACGACCCGGCCGTCGGCGACCTGTTCCGCGCTGACTCCGGAAGGCAGTGGCAGCAGCATGCCGTCGGTGGCCGTCCCGGAGGTGACCAGTGTGGTGCCCGCCGAGATCCGGCCGCTGAAGCTGCCCTCGATGGTCAGATTGCCGTTGGCCGCCACGGTCATCAGCGGGGCGACCGTGCCGCCGCCCTGGTACAGGCCGAAGACCAGGCTGGGCGGATCGCCGCCGGTCAGCACCATCACCGGTCCGCCCTCCTGGACGGACTGGCTCGTCCGCAGGGTCAGCGCGCCCGACCGGGCCGAGACGGTGTCCGCGCGGACACCCGCGAAGCGCACCCCGACCCCGCGGGCCTTGGTCTCGATGCCGCTGAAGTGGCCGTCCGTCCAGCGGACATAGCCGAGCAGGACGAGCCAGCGGGCCGGTGGGTCGGCCGGTGGGGCGCCGGTCGCGGGCGGCTGCTGGTCGGCGACCAGCAGTTCGTCGCCGAGGCGTCCGAAGAGGATCTGGTACGACTCCTCCACCCGGGTCTTCGTGGCGGTGCCCGCGCACGAGTCCGGCCGGGGGGACGCGGCCGGTTCCCGGTCGGCCGCGGTGAGGAAGACCGGGTAGGGGTCGTCCGTCGGCTGGTCCGCGCCGTTGACCTCTTCGAAGCCGCTCTCGCGCAGGACGACCGGTTCGCTGAGAACGACCTCGCGTCCCGTCCCGTCGATCGCGACGCCCGGCTCCACGCTCACCTCGACGAAGCGGGCGTTGGTCCCCGGGTCGGTGCGGTTCTCGGTGACCAGGCCGAGGCCTTCGGCGATGCCCCACTCGTGCAGGTGCCGTGCGTGCCGGGTGGCCAGTCCTCGCGCGTACTCCACCGAGGCCGACAGGTCCGCGGCGGCCAGCACCTGCCCTTCGTGGAAGGCGGGGCGCAGTGGGCCGGTCATGGCGTCTCACCGGGCTTCTGGGTCCGGGAGGACCGGGCGCGCTTGGCCGCGGGGGGCTTGGCGGGTTCGGCCGCGGGTGGTTCGGCGGGTTCGGCCGCTTGATCCCGCGGCGCGCCTTCGAGTTCCGCGAGGCGGGATCCGAGCCGTTCCGGGACTTGCTCCTCCAGTCGGTTCATCTGTGTTTGAGCAGTGCCGAGTTGGGCGCGCAGCCCTTCCAGGACGGCGGTCAGGTCGGCCACTTGCGTTCTGAGCATGCCCATTTCCTGCATGCTGTCGGTCACTTCGCTGGGTGTGGTGTAGACCTGCTCGTGCAGGGCTTTGGGGGGTGTCTCACCGGGTGCGGGAGTGAGCAGCAGGGACAACATCTCCTCCAGGTCGCCGGTGCGCGGCCAGTCGGCGAGGAGCCCGTCGGCGTACGGGCGGGACACCGGGCCCTCCGCCGGTAGGTCCGGCCGCTGGTGGCCCGGCAGGGGGCGGCAGCAGACGCGCTCGGCGAGTTCGCGCAGCCGGTAGAGCTTGGGCAGCCACTCGCCGTACGCGGAGCCGCCCGGCAGGACCTGTTCCCGGGTGGCGGAGCAGATCCGTACGACGTCGCAGCCGTCCAGTTCCACCTCGGCGAGCAGGACATCGGTGTCGGTGCAGTCGTTGCACGGCGGGTTGAGCGTGGCGCATGCCGCGTCGGTGACGAACCGGCGTACGGCGAGGGAGAGTTTCTCGGCCGCTTCGGCGATCTGCCGCAGGTCGGCGAGGGTCGTGCGTTCCACGCTGTCCGCCGGTGGGGGCGGCAGGAGCGGCGGTACGTCGATGGCGGCGACGTCCCGGCGCAGCGCGCAGTCGGCGAGCCCGGTGGCCTGGTCGAGGCGGCCGAGCAGCCACTCGCGCAGCAGTCCGAGGTCGGCGCGGAACTCCACCTGGAGCGCGTGGCTGAGCGGCGTTCCCTGGGCCAGCATGCGTACTTCGAGCTGCGCGTCCGGGGCTCCCCGTTCGGGTACGACGCGGGCCGCGGTCTCGGTGACGACCGCGCGGGCGATCGTACGGCGCAGCGGGTCCGGCCACGCCGCCGCCATGTCGGCTCCGGCGAGGCGTCCGCACACCGCCCCCAGCACACCGCGGGCGTCCTGGACCTCGGTGAGACGCGGGTAGTCCCTCTTCAGCCGGTCCTGCCCGGCGGCGTCGTGGGTGTCGAACCGGGCGACGGCACTGGCCAGTGCGCGCACGTGGTCGGTCATCCCGGGGACGGTCCCCGGCGGGGGCGGGCCCTCTCCGCCCGCGTTCTGACGCAGCCAGTCGAGGCTGTCGGTGAACCGTTTGTTGTCGGGGGCCTCGAAGCCGATGGTCCGGCCCGTGGAGGCCGACGCGACGAACAGGGCGTCGAGGTGGTGTCCGAGCCGCCGGTCGCGGGTCCGGGCCTGGTCGGCCCGGGTGAGGCTGCCGAGATTGGCCAGGAGGGTGGTGCCGGGATTGTGCCGGTGGTCCTCGAAGTCACCGTGCTTGACGAGGAATCGGTACCCTTCCCGGATCCGTGACGGCACGCACCCCGGCGTGGGGCAGGGCTCTTCCGTGGCGTACGGCGCCACCGGGTCGACGGGGAGTTCCTGGTAGCGCACGAAGAGGCCGTAGCGGCGCTCGCCGTCGTCGTCACAGGGGTCACCGCAGTCCACGCCGAGGCCGCTGAGGCGCTGTTCCTGTACGAGTGCCCGCACATCGACCCGTTCGGTGCAGGACACCACGATGTCGTTACCCGCACAGTCGAACGCGTGCCCGGGATGCACCGTCACGGTGCCGCCGCCGCAGGGGTCGCAGGTGACACCGAGGCCGCAGACGACGCCCGGCCCGGACAGGGAGCGGTTGTGCAGTCTGCCCTTTGCCGTCACATAGTCGACCAGCAGGCCGAGATCGTCCTCGGTCAGCAGTTGGCCGGCGAAGAAGCGGGGGCGTACGAAGGCGGAGGTGCGGGTGGCGTCACCACCACAGCCGCAGCCGCAGTCTGTTGCCATGATCAGCGCTCCTTCACGAAGAACCAGCTCTCGAAGACGTCTCCGCCCGAGCCGGTGCCGGACGTCCAGGGCCCGATGCCGGACGGCGGGAGGTCGCAGCCGCCCCGCCGCTCCGACCCGGTCGCCCCGGCGTCGATGGTCGGTACGCGTCCGCCTACATGAGTGCCGTCGACCGGGCGGCAGCAGCGGTCGAGGAGGAACGCGGCGCGGACGGTGACGAGTACGCGGTCGCCGTCCTGGAGCGTCTCGCGTGTGGTCTGGCGGTAGCGGAACTCCCGGGTGAACCGGGGTGATCCGGCCGACCCGGTAGCCGCCTCGGCCCCCGGTTCCCCGGGGTCGGCTGCTGCCGCGGGGGCGGACCCGGTGACGGATTCGACGTCGGGGTCGGCGAACGCGCCGCCCATGTACCAGCTGGAGGCGTTGCGTCCGCTGCCGCCCTCGATCACCTGGAGTTCGACCACGCCGCGTCGCAGTGTGTCGGTACGGACGCCGGAGGAGAACCGCACGACCAGCCCGCCGTCCTCGTCCTGGGTGCCGAGCAGGGCTTTGGCCTCGTCGACCGTGTAGGTGTGTCCGTGGATCCAGTTGATGCCGGTGATCACCGTGGGCACGTGCCTGCCGAACGGGCGGCGGACGTTCATATGGATCTGGTCCTCGCGCACCGGCTCGTACCAGTCCACGCAGTCGATCCTGGCCAGCCACAGCACCTTGTGCTCGCATCGGGAACAGCAGGTGTCGCAGCGTTCGTCCGCCGGCGGCTCACAGCCGGTGACGCGTACCGTCCAGCACTCCTCCGTCCAGCCGTACTCGCAGTCGGGGGTCTCCGCGCAGGCGTCGTTGTAGACGGAGCGGGTGGGTTCGACGGGCCGCTCGGCGTACTCGACGCCGATCCAGACCGTGTCCGTGTCCCGTTCGTCCCGCGGCAGGGCCTTCCACAGGTCGATCACGCAGCCGCCACGGACGACGACCTCGTTGCCGTCGCAGTCCACGGCGAGACCGGAGGTGAGTCTCACCTCGGCCCTGCGCCGCCGGTACTCCGTGCCCTCCGCGCTCTCGGCGTCCTGGGTGGTCCCGGTGGTCGCAGTGTTCTCTGCGCTCTCGGCGTCCTCGGGGTTCTCGGGGTTCTCGGGGTTCTCCGCATGTTCCGGACGCGCGGATCCGCCGGCCGCCGCGGACCCGTGGTGGTCCGGCGGACAGTCGTCGTCATGACGCCGCACCGGCCGCACGTACAGGCCGCACACCACCCCGTAGCCGAGCAGGGAGCGCATGCGCAGCTTCAACTTCTCGCGGACATACTCCTGTTCACGCTGAAAGTCCCTGGCGCTCAGATTCTGGCCGTGGAAGTACCGCAGCCTGCGCAGGGGCGGTGCGTCGAACGCCCCCGTCGATCCCGGCCCTGACCCTGTCTCCGTCATCGCACTGTCCCCTTCACCACACTCGCGTATGCACGCCGACGGCGGAGACGACTCCCACTCCGACCCCCCGGCGCCATCCTCTTGGTCCTGGCCTGAGCACCCCGTCGCGGTTCAGCCGCAACGGGTGTTCGCCGCCCAGCACGGGCGGCGGCAGCGGGACGAACGCGGTGTCCACGCCCACCGTGGAGCGCGAGCCGACCACGAAGCCCGCGCCGCCGGTCCGTACCGACCCCACCGTGTGCGCGGGCGCCTGCCGCTCCACCAGCCGCCCCAGCGCGCTCTCGTCCGCCGCACCGGCGGGCAGGAGCACCCGGAAGCGGTGCGCGTGCGCGGTGAGCGGGTCGTTGTCCGGGTCGCCGAACGCGCGCAGCGGCGCCGCGCCCAGTTCCGAGCCGCCGACCCGGAACCGGCTCGCCGACCGGCCGAACAGCCGTACGGAGCCGAGTCCGGGACCCGCGCCGCCGACGGTGTCGCGAAGGTGAGCCCAGCGGCGGTCCCCCGCCAGTTCGTCGATCACCGGGTCCACCCCGAACACGATGCGTACGGCCTCGCGCAGCGCCCACGGCGTACCACGGCGCCGGTACAGCTCCGGGGCCGCGGCCAGCAGTTCGCGCCGGGTCCTCGCGTCCCAGCCGGCCTCGAACGACAGACCCAGCAGACCGGCCAGCCACGGCAGCACCCGGTCCGGGACGCCGGCCGGGTCGAGCAGCGCCGGATACCGCTCGATGACCCGGTCGAGATCGGCGAGCGAAGAATCGAACAGCGAGAGGAAACGCTCGGTGAAGTCGTCGGCCGCGGGATCCTGGCGGAAGGCCGGGGGCAGCAGGTCGGCGCTGGTGGCCCGGGGGAAGTCCAGCCGGATCCGGTGGACGACCGGGGTCGTGGCGCCGTCGCCCGACAGCCGCAGCCGCAGCCGCAGGAAGCGGCCGGGCGGCTGGTCGACGAGGAAGTCCGTGGCTCCGGGGGCCGCTGTCTGCCAGTCGGTCTCGTCGTACCGCCGGTCCTCGGAGACCACGATCCGGACGGCGACGGCCGTGCCGGTGGGGACGTCGGCCTCCACTCGTACGCGGTGCCAGCGGCAGCGCGAGAGGCCACTGTCGATCAGGGTGGTGACATAGGACCCGTCGGTCACATAAGGGGTGGTCACCGGCGGTGTGGTCGTACGTACCAGGCCCTGCCACGAGAAGCAGTCGGTCACCTCGGCGTCCGGCCCCGGGTCGCGCAGGCAGAACCCGTCCTCGTCCACCGAGGCGAGCGCGCTCGGAGACAGGGCCGCGGCCAGTTCGTCGAAGGTGGCGGTACGGAAGGAGCCGTGGCGGCCGCCCCGGTGGATCAGCAGTTGTTCACCGTCGTCGGTGAGCAGCCAGATCGTGCGGTCCGGTCCGGTGCGCAGTCCGATGATCTCGCCGGGCGCCCCGGTGCGGAGCACGCCGCGGAAGCCGCCCGCCGAGTCGTACCGGCGCAGGTCGGTGGTGTCCCGGCAGGCCACCAGAACCTCGTCGTCGGGGGCCGGGGCGGCCAGGCTCGGCCGGCGGACCCTGATCACACCGGAGAGCTGTTCGCCGTCGCGGCGCCACACCAGCACCCGGCCCGACTCGACAACGGCGAGCCGGTGTCCGCGCGCCGCGACCGAGACGGGCGCGCGCAGCAGACCGGGGTCGCAGCCGGCCGGCCATACGGGAACCCAGTCGCCGGTACAGCCGTCACGGCGCAGCAGCCGCGGCGCGCCGGCCGGTGATCCGGGGACCAGCAGGTACCAGGCGCACGGCCCGCACCCCGGCGCGAGGCGGGGGTCGGGGAACCACGGCAGCAGCCGGTCCCTGGTGGGGCCTTCCGGCGCGGAGCCCCGGAAGGCCAGCCGGATGCCGGCCGGGTCCTCGAACCCGACGATGCCCTCGGTCCCCGGCTCGTCGTCCCCGCCGGTGAGTGCGTCCCCGCCGGTGAGTTCGTCCCAGCCGACGTGGGCGTCCAGCAGGCGGAAGGTCGCGTTGTGCGGTGCGCACGTCATGGCCGGTCTCCTACGGGGATCAGCAGCGGGCGTTCCGGCCAGACGAGGGTGTGGGGGCCGATCGTGTGGTCGGTGCAGGGCGGCAGCCGCACTCCGTCGACGGTGAGCGAGAGCTGGGACACGGCCAGAACCCCGTCGACCGCCAGCAGCCGCCGGACCAGGGCCGAGTGCCGCAGCGCGCCGCCGAACGGCCAGCCGGCGCCGCTCTCCCCGCCGGTCAGCGGATCCAGGTAGGTGCGTACCGCGTCGCCCGCGGCGGCCAGGACGGTGGCGCGGTCGAGGTCCGGGTCGAGGGTGACCCATGACTCCAGGGCGACCCGTCGGTACCGCGCGGGGGCGGCGACCACCGTCACCCCGGCGGGGGCGGCCTCGCGGGTCAGGAAGTCGGCGACGGCGCGCAGGGTCGCGGCGGTGGGCACCGGCGGTTCGCCGCTGTCGTCGCCCGGCGCCGCGGCCGGTACGACCAGGACTCCCACGACGCCGGGGATGGACACCCCGGCGAAATCGGGGTGCAGCCCGGGCACTCCCTGGGCGCGGGCCACGGACGCGCCGGGCGCCCGGAGGGCCAGCAGTCCGTAGTCGGCGGGCGCCACGGCCCGGCCGCGGGCGCGGAGTTCACCGACGCCGCGGCGGATCGTGTCGGCGTCGGGCTCCGCGTCCGTTCCTCCGGAGGCCGGGAAGGGGTTGTTGACGCCGGTGACGTACGGCAGCGCGGTCACCACCCCATTGACGGCGCCGGCGCGTGCGGCACCGGCGCTGCCGCCGCCGACGCGGTACCGGACGGCGCGGACGTTACGGAAGCCGGGCGGCACGGCGGTGCCGTTGACGCCGTCCCCGAAGGTCACCTCGCCCGTCGTGTGGTCCACGGTGAACACCCGGTCGTCGGCGCCGTACGCGGCGAGGCTCTCCACCTCCCGCCAGGGGGACGACGAACCGGCCGAGGTGCCGAACACGTCGCCGCCCGTGTCGTCGTCGACCTCGATGACCACGGTGCCGGCGAGGATGGGCAGCTGACTGAGCCTCATGCGGCTGCCGCCGGTCGGCCCCGGGTCCTGGATCGGCTGGAGCGGTTCGTCCCTGACCGTGCGGGCGGCCGTGGCCGCGACCGTGTTCAGCCGCAGTCCGGACAGCACGGGCGCCGGTCCGGTGAAGGTCCCGTGCGCGATCTGGAGGCGCAGCCAGCGCAGCGGGGGGCCCGGCCGGAAGCCGGGCGGGCTGCCGGGCGCCCACGAGCGCGGGACCCGCAGCTCGACGGTCCCGCCGGCGCGGAGTCCGGCCGTGGAGTCACGCATCACTTCGGCGCGTACGAGCCGGCTGCCGTCCAGCACGTCCCAGCGCAGCAGCGGTACGGACACCAGCTCGCCGGAGCCCGCCGGCGCCGGGGGCATCGCGACGACCACGAAGCCCAGGGACAGCCGGGGGTAGGCGGCGGCCGGCCCGGCGAGTCCGATCCACAGTCCGCTGCCCGGCGCGGGGTCCCGGCCGAACGGCGCGAAGGGGCGGCTCGGTCCCGCGGGTCCCAGCGGCAGGGTCTCCAGCGTTCCGGCCTCCTGTACGGCCAGGGCGGCGAGCGTGGCCGGTGTGGCGTACAGGTCCTCGTCGGTCTCGTAGATCACCTGCCCCGCCGGGCTCGACGCCCCGCTCTGGAAACCGGCCGGGACGAGCACGGAGCCGCCGTCCGGCGGGTTCACGGTGAATTCGAGGAGCGTGGCCGCCGCACCGGCCGGGCGCCGTCGTACGCCCGCCGTCGCCAGATGCTCGGCCAGCACCTTCTCCGGCAGCCGGTTGACGCGGCCGAGCACGGGTTCGAGCTGGGTGCCGAAGAGACGTACGAGGGCGACGCCCGCGTCCTGGCGGTCGGGATCGGTCCAGTCCGGGGTGTAACCCGCGATCCGGCCGCTCACATCGGCGCGTACCGCCTCGCGGGTCGCCTCGGTCAGCTCCGGCTCGACGCCGGACGGTCCGGGACCCGGTACGAGCCGGCCCTCGCCCCGCGCGTCCCGCTCCCACCACACCTCGCCGGTCACAGCAGCCCCTCCCCCGGTTCGACGGCGGGCACCGTCCGGATCCGGACCGCCCGCAGAACGGGCAGTTCACCGGCGCGCAGCTCCACTTCGTCGCAGTCCTCGGCGGCGTCGGCCCCGTCGAGGCCGATCGCCACGGCGGCGACGTCCGCGAGGTCTCCCAGCGCGAGTTGCGCGGCCCGCAGCAGGGCCGAAGGGCGCAGCGCCTCCCCGAACGGCCAGCCGTCCTGTTCCGCGCCGCCGACGAGCGGGTCGAGGTAGCGGCGCAGGGCGGTGGTGACCACGGTGGACACGCGGGCCCGGTCGGCCGGGCCGCCCGACAGGTCGACGCGCAGCGTCACCCCGCGGTAGGCGGGCGCGCGGACGAAGACCTCGGAGGTGAGCAGCCGCCCGCACGCCAGCCGGGCGGAGACCGCCGACAGCGTGCCCGGGTCGGGCCGGGGCGCGACGACGAAGTCCTCCCGGGCGAAGTCGTCCCGTGGCACCGAGGGAACGAGGTGGACGGTCACCGCGCCGGGCACCGTGGAGCAGGGGAATCCGGGGTGCTCCCCGAGGGACGCGTACGCGCGGGCGACGGCGACGCCCGGTGTCGTACGGGCGAGGGTGACGAAGTCGTCGGCGGTGACCGCACGGGTCACCTCCCCCAGGGACGCCGCGGCGCGCCGGCGCGCCGCGGTGACGGTCTCCGGGTCCTCGCCGCCCTCGGCCGGTACGAGGTTGGCCGCCGAGATCGCGCCCGGCTCCGCCGGGGAGTCCCAGGCCGGCCGCCAGTTCGCGGTGAGCCCGCCGTTGCCGGACCGGCCGCCGCCGAGTGTGTAGTCGACCGTCACGTAGTCGTCGGTCACGTCCGGGACGGGCCGGGGGATGCGCCCGGTGAGTCCGTCGCCGAACACCACCGCGCCCTCCTCCCGGTCGATCAGGAAGGTCCGGTCGGCCGACGCCCCGAAGGTGAAGTCCGACACCGGCAGCCACTCGTCGCCCGCCAGGCGCACGCTCGCCTCCAGCAGGAGGCCGGCGGCTTCGGGCAGGACGAGGTGCTGGCCGGGCAGCTTGAGCCAGGCGGTGATCTGCTCCGCCAGATCGGTGCCGCGCGCGGTGCGCCGCAGGCGGTGGTGCGCGGTGGACACGTTGAGGGCGAGTTGACGGAGGCGGGGCGGGGCGGCGTAGGTCGCCGCGGGGGTCGACACCAGCAGCCCGGTGTCGCGGGTGGACCAGCCGGGCGGCGGGTACAGCCGGACCACGCCGGACCGCCGCAGCCCGGCCGTGCCGTCCTCGACCTTCTCGAACGCGCCCGACACGTCGGAGTCCGGCCGGAACCACGACCAGGTCAGTTCCGCGGGCGGCGCCACCCCGTCGGTCGCCCCGGGCAGCCACGACGGCACGCACGCCGCGGGCGCGGCCAGTTCGAGGAGCAGACTGAGCGGGCCGGACGCGGGCAGCTCCCCGGTGAGCGGCAGGGTGAAACGGGCCTGGGCCGGCCCGCCGTCGCTCGCCAGGAGGGTGACGTCCCTGCGGGCCCGCAGGTCCGCCGTACGGTCGCGGTCGGTCCATACGGTGGCCGCACCGCCCTCGGCGAGCGGGAAGACGGCGATCTCGTCGTCGAGAGTGAAGAGGACGCTGCCCATGAGGTCGCGGGAGAGGGCCGTTCCCGCGGGGACGACCGGGACGGCGGCCGGGTCCGTCGGGGCGGCCAGCCGCAGGACCGTGGCCGCGGGGCGGGCGGGGCGCGGAGTGTCGAGGCCGAGCAGCCGCAGTACGGCGACCACGAGCGCGTCCGGCGCCTGGTCGAGCCAGTACAGCCGCTGTTCGAGGAGGTAGGCGAAGAGTTCGAGGAGGGTGACGCCGGGGTCGGCGGGGGCGTGCAGCGTCCAGGTGCCGTCCGACTCGGCGGGGATCCGGCGGCGGATGGCCGCCATCATGTCGTCCCAGGTGAGGTCGTCCAGCCGGGGCACGGGCACGGTCATGCCGTCCCCCCGGTGGGACCGGTGAGGCCGACGTAGAACGGGAAGACCAGGTTGGCCTTGGTGTTGCTGCGGCGGATGCGGTAGACGACCGAGACGGTGACCCGCGACTCGTCGGCCGGGTCGGCCTCCGCGCGGACCTCCTCCAGCGCCACCCTGGGTTCGTGGGTACGGACGGCCTCGGCGACCGAGTTCTCCAGGTCGCGCAGGTTCTGGGCGCTGCCGGGCGCGAACACCAGTTCCTGGGCGCGGGTTCCGAATCCGGGCCGCATGACGCGTTCACCGGTGCCGGTGAGCAGGAGCGCCCGCAGACAGTGCTCGATGCTCTCCTCGCCGACGGCGTATCCGAGCCGCCCGGTCTCGTCGGGCAGGACCGGGAACCGCCAGCCGGTTCCGAGGAAGTCCTCGCTCATGCCGTCCTCGCCTTCTCGGCCAGTACGGTGCCGTCGAGCTGCGGGACCGGCGGGAGGCTCGTCCCGGCGGGGCAGGCGTGGGTGTGGCTGTTGAACAGCCCGACCAGCATGTTGCCGAGCACGAGTTGCTGGGTGGCTCCGGCGCCCAGCTCGATGGCGGAGGAATCGACCGTGACCTTCGGAGCCTTGAGGGTGATCTCGCCCCGCGCGGACACCGTCACACTGCCGCCCTCGGCCGCCGTGATGCGAATCTCCTTGCCCTCGTCGTCCAGTTCCACCACATGTCCCGCGGCGGACCTGATCCGTACGGCGGCCTGGGACTCCGTGTCGTCGAGCAGCACCTCGTGGCCGTGCCTGGTCCGGATGATCTTCTCGTCGCGCCCCTCCGTGCGGGCGGCCGGCGGCTTGTCCTGGCCGTTGTACAGACCGCCCAGGACGATCGGGAACCGCATGTCGCCGTGGACGAAGGCGACCAGCACCTCGTCGCCCTTCTCCGGGACGAAGACCGAGCCGTAGCCGTTGCCCGCGTACAGCTGGCTGACCCGGCACCAGTCGGTGACCGTGGTCTGGTCGAACCACGGGAACCGGAGCTTGACCCGCGCCTCGTCGTCGCCGTCGTTCTCCACGACAAGCGCTTCCACGACGCCGTAGTACCGCTTGTCGGTGGAGCGGGCGCGTGGCGTGGTCCTGGTGGTCACTGGTCCCCCTGGTGGATCCGCCGGCCGGTGAACTGGGTGAAGAATCCGCTGGTGTTGAGGGTGTGCTCGACCCGCTTGACGAAGTACGTGCCGGAGAACCGCTGCCCGAGGCCGTAGATCTCCAGGTTGTCGCCGGGGCTGAGTTCGGGGAGTCCCGCCACCCGGCCGGTCGCCGTGATGAACTCGTAGGCACGCTCGCGCAGCAGACTGATCGCCAGCTCACGGGCCTCCTGATCGCTGGTGACCGGCGCGTCGACCAGGACGTCCTGGCGGCCCCCCAGCGTGGACTCGGCGGCCTCGGGACCACTCTGCCCGTCGGCGGTGTTCTGCCCGGCCGGCAGGTTCTCGGCGGTCGCGGTGAACGCGATCGGCTGTTTGGTGCGGGGGTCCCAGCCGCGCACGGTGACCTTGCCGACCTGCTGGGACACCGTCAGCGTGGGCGTGAAATCGAGCAGGTTGGGGATCAGTCCCTCGGGCTGGGCGGAGGGTCCGGTGGACAGTCCCGGCGCGTAGGCCAGCCGGTACACCCGGATCGGGCGACCGTCACGGCCGTCCGTGGGTCTGATGAAGTACAGCGTGTCCTCGCCGGACTGGGGGTCGGGCAGGATGTAGCAGTCGAAGTCGAGCCGCTTGGCGCGTTCCATGAGGAAGGTCGCGTCGTCCTGGTTCTTCTGCACCACCTGGTCATGGGTCGGCCCTTCCCTGGTGACTTCGATCCGCAGGTGGTTGCGCTGGGCGATCTGCTCCGCGATCCGCCAGTCGGGCAGATTGCGGTAGATCTTGGTCTCGTTCTCGGTGGGCTTGCGGTCCTTGAGCCGCAGCAGCCCGTCCACCCCGCTGACCTGGACGGTGGGCGACGCGCTGTCGGGGAACTTCGGGCTGAGCGTGCTGATGGTCCCGGTGGCGACGGTGAGCAGCTTGTCGGCGTAGCCGAGCCGCACCGAGACCCGGCCGCCGAGCTTGAGCCGCGGCGAGTCGCTGTGCTTGAACTTCAGGTTGACGTCGTCCCAGTTGTTCAGCGTGAGGTCGAAGCCCGACATCTCGTCGATGTCCCGGTTCACCTTGACGTCGATGATGTCGTTCTTGGTGCTCGGATCCATCTCCAGGCCCTCGATACGGACCTCGAACTCGGGCGCGTACCGGTCGGGGGAGGCCACTTCCGGGGTGGGGGTGCTCATCAGGCGCTCCTCACGGCAGCCGGGGCACGGTCAGTACCCGGCCCGGCCGCAGGTCCCGGGGATCGGTGATCCCGTTGGCGCGCGCCAGTTCCCGCCAGGCGTCGGGCCGCCGGTAGAGCGCGGCGGAGATGGAACTGAGCGTGTCGCCGCGGCGCACCACATAGCTCTTCTCCACCGTGGGCGACGAGCGCGGGGTCTCGGCGACCTGTGCGGCGGCGGTGCGGTACTCCTTGAGCGACAGGTCGAGCATGGCTCGCAGGGGCACACCGTCCGGGCGGAACAGCTGGTAGTTGACGTCCAGTTTCTCCACGACACCGGTGAAGACCTCCTCGTCCCAGACGAACCGGACGATCGGCGGCGCGTGTTCGCGGCTGTCGGGGCGCAGCAGGTTGCGCAGGGCGTCGACGTAGGCGGTCCGGACGTTCTCCAGTGTGTCGGAGGTGTCGACCAGCGCCTGGACGGTGAGTGTCTCCGTGCCGCCGCGGACGTACTGGAGCGGAGGTGTCTCCAGGCCGGGGATGGTGATCTCGGCGAAGGTGTTGGACTTGCTCAGTTTGTAGTCGGTCGGGTTGAAGCGCAGCGGGATACGCCGCTTCCGCTCGTCGGCGATCACCGGCCGGACGATCTCCAGTCGGGCCTGGGCTCCGGCCTGGCGGGCGAAGGACACGGGTGTCACGCTCACGGCCGGCCCTCCCTGTCACCGAAGCCGCGTTCGGCCGCGGTGCGCTGCGTCCGGGCGCACTCGTCCTCGTACAGCTTCGCCCAGGCCTGGATGTGCTTGTTGAACAGGCGGGTGAAGACCGCGCCGTCGTCGCCGTCCACCTGCATGCGGACTTCGAGGTTGTGAATGATCACCTTCGGCACGCCGGTCACCTTCCTCCTTGGTTCAGCCGCTCCGTGGCGGACAGCGCGTCCGCCGCGGTGTCCTGCGGAACTCTCGTGAGCCCCTCGTGTGCGATCTCCAGCGACTCGACGGCGATCGCGTTCTGTTCGGCGTGCAGGTCGGGGCCGCTCCATTTGGCGGCGAGGCCGCCGTGGAACGCCCATGCCGCCCCGGGCACCCCGTCCGGGCCGAGGACGATCACCGCGCCGTCGCGGCGGGCGCCGAGCGAGTCGGCCAGTCCGGCCTGGTACCAGGCCCACAGCCCGGGATCCCGTACGACTCCGCGTTTGAGGGTGATCCGGTTCCACGAGTGGCGCAGCGGCAGTTGGTGGACGGAGTCGTTACGGCCGCCCTCCGGGTAGCTCGTCACCTCCAGCTGTGCGCCGAGCCCGGCGACTTCCTGGAACGCGCCGGAGGCGACCAGCGGCAGCAGGAGTGCCTGCGCGGACGGCAGATACGCGTCGCCGGGGTCGAGGGTGACGAGGAAGCGGTACTTGGGCAGTGGATCCAGGGTCATGCCTCGATCACCTCCAGGGCGCGGTCCTGGCCGAGTACGAGACGCAGCAGGATGAATTCCATGGGGACGGCCGGGGCGACCTCGATCTCGCAGACCAGCTGTCCCGGGTCCTGTTCCGGTGGGTTGTTGGTGTCGTCGCACACCACCCGGAACGCCTGCTCGGGCCGCGCGCCGGCGAGCGCGCCGGCCCGGAAGGCCGACAGCAGCACGGAGGTCACCGCCCGTACCAGGGTCAGTCGCAGTTCGGGCGAGTTGACGTCGAACACGAGGGGGCTCGCCGCCCGCCGGATGGCGCGCACCAGCAGGTGGACGAGTCGGCGGTGCGCGATGTAGCGGGTACGGGGATCGGCGGACAGGGTGCGCCCGCCCCACACCGTCAGTCCGCGACCGCGGGTGCAGCGGATCAGGTCGATGCCCGCGTCGAACAGCCGGACCTGCTGCGGCTCGGGGAACGCGGCCGCGAGGTCGACCGCCTCCAGGACCGTGGCGTTGGCCGGGGTGTGGTGCGCGCCGCGTTCGCCGTCCAGCCGGGCGATGACGCCCAGGACGTGCCCGGACGACGGGACGGTCCGCAGCGCGGGCCCGTCGGGCGTCCGCAGCGGCGGATGGTAGACGGCGGCGGTGCTCAGCAGGCGGTTGTCGCCGGTGGCGGCCAGGGACCCCACCCACTCCGCCGCGTCGTCCACGGAGGACAGCTGGGGTGGTACGTCCAGGAGAACGAGGCGGTCGAGCAGTGGTCCGACGGTCCGCAGCACCTCCATCACCATGTCGGTGTGTGTGGTCCCCGACAGGTCGGCGCCGAGGTCCGGCAGTGCCAGCAGGGCCGGTTCCGGGAGGTCGGCCTGTACGGCCACGGCGTCGGAGTACTCGCGCCGCCCCGGTGCCTCGTCGGTGCCGCCGAGGAGCGTCAGGTCCCAGGACGTCGAGATCGGGCCGGTCGCTCCCGGCGGTGGTGCGGGCCGGTCGGCGACCAGCCGGATGAAGCGGGACCCGGCCAGTCCCCCGGCCACTTCGGCGGCCGGCAGACCGGAGAACATCTCGGGCGGCTCGCCGGGCACCGTGATCCGTACGTCCACGGTTGGCGGCCCGGCGACCGTGCTGGTCCGGTGGCGGATGGCGACGCGCGCGCCGTTGGCCCAGGCTCCCGGGCTGGTGGCGGACACCTGGTAGCGCGCCGCGGGGAAGCCGCCGACGTCCCCGACCGTCCACCGGGTCCGTGCGGTGGCGGCCGGTCCGGACACCCGCAGCACCCAGGCCGTGCGGCCGCCGTTCTCGAAGAAACCGCGCAGTGCGTACGGTGCGGCGGAGTCACCGGAGGGCGGGCCGAAGGCGCCCACGACGTCGTTCCAGTTCTCCACCCGTACCGGCGTGGCGACCGGGCCCCGGCGGAACCGGCCGACGAACGCCGCCACGTCGGTACGCAGCGGCTCCTCGTCCGGGCCGCGGGGAGCGAACGTCAGGGATACGCCGGGGAGCGCTTCAGCGGCCATGTCAGGCGTCGATCTCCAGCTTCTCGACCGCCAGTACGAGAGTCTCCATGGCGATCTCGTTCTTGGTCGAGCTGAGCGTCGGGCCGGTGTACTTGGTCGGCCAGCCGCGGTCGAAGTTCCAGCGCATGGCCTCCTGGCGGTTCTCGTCCAGCATCACGATCGAACCGGAGGCACGCCGCACCTTGCCGTTGAGCGCCTCGACCACCCAGTTCCAGAAGCCGACATGGCCGGTGATGCCGCGCTTGAGGGTGAGGTTGGTGAACTTCTTCAGCCCCGGGATCTTACGGACGGTGATGTCCTCGCTCCCGTTGCGGTACTCGATCGGTGGGATCTCCAGCTCCAGCCCGCTGACCTCGGTGAAGGAGCCGCTCACCGCGACGCCGTCGTCACTGACGTTGGTCACGATGATCAGGAAGTTGTAGGACGCGTATGGATCGTCCCTGGTCACGGGTGGCATAGTGCCCCCTTCTCAGTCGGGTGCCGCTCAGGCGAGCTGGGTCTCGCGGGTCTTCTGCTGGATCCGGAAGATCACGAATTCGGCCGGGAAGACCGGCGCGACGCCGATGACGCAGATGAGCCGGCCGTTGGCCAGGTCGTCCTCGGTCATCGTGGTGCGGTCGCAGGCGACGAAGAACGCCTCGTCGGCGGTCGTGCCGGCGAGCGCGCCGCTGCGCCAGACCGTGGTGAGGAAGTTGGTGACCGTCTGGCGGACCAGGGCCCACAGCGCCTCGTCGTTGGGTTCGAAGACCACCCACTGGGTGCCTTCGTCGATCGACTCCTCCAGGAAGAGGAACAGCCGCCGGACGTTGATGTACTTCCACGAGCTGTCCGAGGAGAGCGTGCGCGCGCCCCACACCCGGTGGCCGAGTCCGGGGAAGAACCGCAGCGCGTTGATCCCCTTGGGGTTGAGCAGGTCCTGGTGGCGTTTGGTGATGTCCTGGGCGATGCCGTCGGTCCCCCGGATGCCCCTGATGACGACGTTGGCCGGTGCCTTGTGCACGCCGCGCTCCACGTCCACGCGGGCGTAGATCCCCGCCATGTGCCCGGACGGCGGCACTTCGACATCGCGGTTGGCCGACGGGTCCCGGGTGACCAGCCACGGGTAGTAGAGCGCCGCGTACTTGGTGTCGAACGGCTCGCGGAACGCCTGGATGCCTTCGATGTCCAGGCCGTCGCGCGGGTCGAGGATCGCGAACCGGTCCCTGAGGAGTTCGCAGTGGGTGACGAGGGCGGATTCGACGGTGCCCGACCACATGCCGGGGACCGCGCAGACCGCGATCTCGTCGATGTCCTCCAGCGCGACGATGCCGGTACGGCGGCCGCTGCCGCCGTCGGTGCCGACGAAGTCGGCCACGGTCAGGGTCCCGGACGCGTCGTCACCGTCCGCCAGCGTCAGCCAGGACCCGACCGCGGGCATCGGGAACCGTGCGGGATCGGTGGTCAGACCGGGCAGCGGCGTGGCCCGGACCAGCTGGGAGCGGCTCTCCAGGGCGGTCGCCAGGTTCGCCGGACCGTCGCCGGTGAGCCGGAGGTTGCTGAAGGTCTCGGTCACCGCCGCGCCGCCCGGATCCGTGAACCGGGTGGAGACCTCGGCCTCGATCAGGTGGATCCGGTCGGTCTCGAAGAACTCGCCGGGCAGGTCCTGATCGAAGGTGACGACATCGTCGGTCACCGAGTCGACCTTGACGGCCGTGAGGGCGGTGCCGTCGTCGAGCTGGACGACCGCGCCCGGGTAGAGGCGGCTCGCACCGCCGACGCGCAGGGTCGGCACCGTCCCGATGCTGCCCCGGCGCACCCGGCGCACGGTCAGCCCGGTCTCCCACGCCGGGTGGGTCGTGCCCTCCGGGAAGGTCAGCGTGACCTTCCCGTCCGCCGGCTCTCCCACCTCGACCTCGAACCGGCCGGTGCCGATCTGCGCCCAGACCCGGTCGGGCAGGCCGTCGCGGTCGAGCCCGTTCACCACGGCCACCTCGACCGTTCCGCTGTCCGCCACCGCGTCCGTGACGAGCCGGCTGATGAACAGCGCGCCCTCCCGCGGATCGGGCGACACGGGCAGCGCGGCACCGACCATGGGCCGGACCCGGACCTGGACGGCCCCGCCCCATGAGCCGGGACTCACGGCGGACAGCCGCAGCGTCTCCTCGTCGGAGCGGCCCCCGGCCTGTACGTAGTCCCCGCGGGCCGACCTGACCTCGGCGGGCAGGGCCGGGTCCAGCGTGATCCGGCGAGCGGTCATGTCGTAGCGGGTGACCGTGGCGGTGTGGATCTCCTGCTGGTCGTCGCCCCGTACGATCCTGATCTGCTGGCCCACCCCGTCGAAACCGATCAGATGGCCGAGTTGCACGCTCGTCGCGCCCCGCGCCGCATCGCCGGCGACGGCGCTCACCAGTCCGCCGACGAGCGCGCCCGACGCCGGCGTGGCCTGCGCCGCGGCGACCCGCTTGATGTACAGCCGCTGGCCGCCGTTGTCGAAGAAGCCCTTGACCGCCAGCGGGAACAGCCACCAGCGTCCCCCTTCGGCGGGGTCGTTCGCCCAGGTGTCCCGTACGGTCGTCTCCGGCTCGGGCAGGAATCCGCCGAAGGTGTTCTGGAACTCCAGGAAGTTCGTCACCAGTTTGGGTTTGCCGGTGTACGGGCCGCGGGCGGTGACCCCGACCATGCCGGCCGTGCTCGTACTCACACCCGCGATCGGCCGCGGTCCGGCATCGATCTCCTCGATGTAGACCCCGGGGCTCAGATACTCAGCCATGGACGGCTCCTCAACTCTGCTCACGGATCTCGATGACGTGCCGACGCGCGGTGTCCTGGGGCAGCCGCACGACAAGCTCCCCGCTCCGGCCCGGCTCTTCGACCGCCTGCAAGCGGAACGTCTCCTCGTCGGCCTCCAGGTCGGCCTTCTCGCCCTCCCACCGCAGGGCGAGCCGGAAGGCGCCGGTGGCGTCGGACAGGGTGCGTTCGTGCCAGGGCATCAGGTCGCCGCTCGTCCGTCCCCGGGCCTCGACGAGCGCGTTCGTGACGGGTGCCCGCGTGGCGGCGTCGACCACGACTCCGTGGACCGTGCGCAGGCCCGGCGGATAGGGGAAGGTGACGCCCGGCAGGAACCGGACCAGCCTCGGGGCGGTCGGCCCGGCCGGCGGGTGGGTGTCGTTGTACGGATGGACCAGGAACTCGACGCCGGCGAGAGCGGCCGAGAAGGGCTCGCCGTCGGCCGGGTACAGCGGCTGGTGTCCGGCGGCCGAGAAGCGGGCCCGGTGGCGCTCGGGCCGGGCCGCCCACGGCTCCCCGCGTCTGCCCAGGCCGGGAAAGGCCAGGGCCCCGCTGGGCGTGCGTACGGCCTTGTCGTCCAGCGGCAGCCAGCCGCCGTCCTGGAACCGGTCCAGCCGGATGTCCACACCGAGGGTGCGCACCCGCCCGGTGAAGTCGTCGAGCGGCACGAACCACGCCGGACTGTAGGTGGCCGAGCGGGTCAGCGGCAGAAAGGCGCTCATGGTGTCACCGTCCCGTCGACGACCCGGCTCTGCACCGGCTGTACCGGCGTCTCGACGGCCGAGTCCAGGCTGACGACACGGACCTCGTAGTTCAGCGAGAGCCGGTAGGGCTTCTGGATCGCGTACCAGATCCAGGACTTCTGATCGAGGGTCAGGGGCGTCAGGGTGAGATGGAGCGAGTCGGTGCTCGCCGCCAGGCTGCCGGTCAGCTGGACGCCGTCCAGGATCGCGTCGTCGTAGAAGGTCTGCAGGGCGCGGCCCAGCATCCGGTGCTGGGTGATCTGGTCGCCGCCCCAGGGGGTGACCAGATACCGCAGCATCAGGGCCATCGGCGGCTTACGGGTCGTCAGCGGTCCTGGCGGCAGGGAGCGCACCGGCGGCCGGTTGCGCGACGTGGGGTCCTCGGCGATCTCGTAGAGGAACACCGTGAGTTTGGGCGTCGGTACCTGCACCGCCTCGGCGAGGTCGTTGAGTTCCGCGATCGGGGGATTCGCCGGATTGAGCGGGCGCAGGGCCCGCGTCAGGGCGCCCACGATGACCGCCGAGACATCGGCGATGACACCGAAGTCGCCCATGGGAAACCTCCCCCTGCCTCATCACGCACGGATGACACACACCGGGAGCATGCAGACTCCCCTGTGACCGGGCCGCGACTCACCCGTCGCACCGGCGTCACGAGCGCGTCCTGAGGCCGCGCGATGACGTCGGTGGACACGAAGCGACAACGTCCGGGTGACATCGGTGCGGAACACTTGGTCATTCATGGAGACCCCCTCAGCACGGTCCGGTGTCCTGATCCTCCGGGTGTGGGTGGAAGCCGGCCGGGCGGACGGCCTCCGCGCACGCATCATCCGGACGGTCGACGGCGAGCGATCCGCCCCTGCCGCGGCGAGTGAGGCCACCGATGTCCTCATAGCGGTCCGTCAGTGGCTTGATGAGCTATTGGAACAGGGCGAGTGACGATGCCGTGACGTCTTGGTGATTCCTTTTTCACGCCCCGCGCGCTAAGAGTCGACTGTGCGATCACGATGTACTCGCAACACGGCTTCGTGAATCTTGGGAAATCACCGAAGATCGCCGGATCCGACATCGCCCGGGGGAAACAAATGAATGGACAATCACATTTCATTAACTTGAGGCTGCTCAAGGGTTTCGCACTCTCGATCAGCCAAACACGGGTGCCGGTCTGCACCAGCACGCAACGGCTCCTCGCCTTCCTGGCTCTGCAGGACATCCCGCGGTCCCGCGCCTATGTGGCCGGAATTCTCTGGCCGGACGTCACCACCTCACGCGCCAACGCGAACCTGCGCTCCTCCCTGTGGAGAGCGACGCGAACCGGCCATCCCATCATCGAGGCGTCTCCCCAGGAAATGGCCATCGCCAAGGACGTCTCCGTGGATCTGCACGAGGCGGTGGGGCGCGCGCACCGGTTGCTCGACAACTCGCGCCCGTGCGACGACATCCTCAACATGCGGACGCTGGCGGACTTATCGGCCGATCTGCTGCCGGAGTGGCCGGACAACGACTGGATGCTGATCGAGCAGGAGCAGTACCACCAACTCAGGCTCTACGCCCTCGAAGCGATGACCGAGCGGCTCACGGCGGCGCGGCGCCACGGTGAGGCCGTCGCCGCCGGACTCGCCGCCGTACGCGCCGAGCCCTTGCGGGAAAGCGCCCATCGCGTGCTGATGAAGGCACATTTGACAGCCGGCAACAGGGGCGCGGCCATGCGCCAATACGAACAGTGCCGCCGTGTCCTGCGCGAGGAACTCGGCCTGGAGCCCTCCCCGTCACTGAGAGATCTGCTGCCGTACCGAGCCGAGCGCGACGGGGAGTCGCGACTTCAGCCCAGCCCCTAGCGCCTCTCCCGCACCGGCTCGGACATACGACATCGAAATAATAAGCGAGTCGACCGGCCGTAATCCGAATAGCGCCGACAAGTGTCGGGCCGGTGCGCCTATGCGGTCATCTCTTCCTTGACCGCCTGCACGAAGGCGTCGACATCGTCCTCGGTCGTGTCGAAAGAACACATCCAGCGGACGTCCCCGGCCTTCTCGTCCCAGAAGTAGAAGCGGAACCGCTCCTGGAGGCGGACGCTCACGGCGCCCGGCAGCCGGGCGAAGACGGCGTTGGCCTGGACCGGGTGGAGGATCTCCACCCCGTCGACCGCGCGGACCCCGGCCGCGAGCCGCTGGGCCATGGCGTTCCCGTGCCGGGCGTTGCGCAGCCACAGGTCCCCCGCGAGCAGCGCCTCCAACTGCACCGACACGAAGCGCATCTTGGACGGGAGCTGCATCGAGAGCTTCCGCAGGTGCTTCATGGCCCGTACGGCGTCCGGGTTGATCACGACGACGGCCTCGCCGAAGAGCATGCCGTTCTTCGTGCCCCCGTAGGAGAGGACGTCCACGCCGGCCGTGTTGGTGAAGGTCCGCATCGGAACGTCCAGCGAGGCGGCGGCGTTGGCTATCCGGGCGCCGTCGAGATGGACCTTCATGCCGAGCGCGTGGGCGTGCGCGCACAGGGCGCGGATCTCGTCGGGCGTGTAGACCGTGCCCAGTTCGGTGTTCTGGGTGATCGACACGGCCTGCGGCATGGCGCGGTGCTCGTCGTCCCAGCCGTACGCCTGCCGGTCGATCAGCTCGGGCGTGAGCTTGCCGTCGGGCGTCGGTACGGTGAGCAGCTTGAGCCCGGCGACGCGCTCGGGCGCCCCGCCCTCGTCCACGTTGATGTGCGCGGACTCGGCGCAGATCACGGCGCCCCAGCGGTCGGTGAGCGCCTGGAGCGCGACGACGTTGGCACCGGTGCCGTTGAAGACGGGGAACGCCTCCGCCGTCGGGCCGAAGTGGCTGTGCATGACCCGCTGGAGATGGCCGGTGTACTCGTCCCCGCCGTACGCGACCTGATGGCCGCCGTTGGCGACGGCGAGCGCCGCGAGGATCTCGGGGTGGGCGCCCGCGTAGTTGTCACTGGCGAAGCCGCGTACCTCGGGGTCGTGGTGGCGGCGCGCGTCCGTCGTACGGGACCTCACGGTCCTGGGGTCAGCCACAGGCGTTTTCCATTCACTTCCCGGGCGGGCCTGTCCCAGACCCCGGCGATGGCCTCGGCCAGTTCCGTGACGTCGGTGAAGCCCGCGAACTTCGCGTTCGGCCGCTCGGCGCGCATCGCATCGTGCACCAGTGCCTTGATCACCAGGATGGCAGCCGCGGCCCGGGGCCCGTCCTCGCCCCCCGCCTTACGGAAGGCGTCGCCGAGGGCGAGCGTCCATGCCTCCGCCGCCGCCTTGGCGGCGGCGTACGCGGCGTTGCCCGCGGTGGGCTTCGTGGCGCCCGCGGCGCTGATCAGCAGATACCGGCCCCGGTCGCCGCGCAGGAGCCCGTCGTGGAAGGCGAGGGAGGTGTGCTGAACGGTGCGGACGAGCAGCTTCTCCAGCAGTTCCCAGTCGGCCGGGTCGGTCCCGGCGAAGGTGGCGCTGCCGCGCCAGCCGCCGACGAGGTGGACCAGACCGTCGATCCGGCCGAACTCCTTCTCGGTCCTGGCCGCCCAGGCGCGGGTGGCGGCCAAGTCGAAGAGATCGACGGTGTCGCCGGTGACCGTGGCCCCGCCGTGCGCGTACCGGGCGGCGTCCACCGCTTCGGCGAGCCGCTCCGGGTCCGCGTCCGCGGCCACGACGGTCGCCCCGGCCTCGGCGAGCCGCAGCAGCGTGGCCCGCCCGGCGGGTCCGCCCGCGCCCGCCACGGCGACGACAGCGCCGTCCAGGGCACCGCCCGGGGCCGACGGCCCGCCGGCGTCCTGGTCCGTCACCGCGTCCGGCCCCGTTTCCGCGCTCGCTCCCGGACGCACCGCCATGGGTCCCGTCTCCTGCCCCGGCGCGCTCACGCGGCCGTCCGGTCCGTCGCCGCGGGTCCCGTGGACTCCGTCGTTCCGGCGGATTCCGCGGTGATCCCCTTCGTTTGGGCGATCACGTGCTTGAGCTTCTTGGCGAGCGCCTCGTAGAACATGCTGAGCGGAAACTCGTCGGGCAGCACGTCGTCCACGAGTTTCCGGGGCGGCTGGGTGAGGTCCAGCGCGTCGGGGCCCTTGGCCCAGCGGGATCCGGGGTGGGGCGCGAGATACGTGGAGACCAGCTCGTACGCCGCGAACCAGTGGACCAGCTTCGGCCGGTCGATCCCCGCCCGGTAGAGCTCCTCGATCTCCGCGCAGAGCTGGTTGGTGACCTGGGGCGCCCGCTCCCAGTCGATGCGCAGGGTGTTGTCCGTCCAGCGCACCACGTCGTGCTGGTGCAGATAGGCGAAGAGGAGCTGGCCGCCCAGACCGTCGTAGTTCCGTTCCCGCGCGCCGGTGACGGGGAAGCGGAACATCCGGTCGAAGAGCACGGCGTACTGGACGTCACGGCCCTGCGGGAAACCGTCAGCCTCCAGCCGTACGGCCTCCCTGAAGGCGGTGAGGTCGCAGCGCAGCTCCTCCAGGCCGTACATCCAGAACGGCTGGCGCTGCTTGATCATGAAGGGGTCGAAGGGCAGGTCGCCGTGGCTGTGGGTGCGGTCGTGGACCATGTCCCAGAGCACGAAGGCCTGCTGGCAGCGGTCCTGGTCGGCGACGAGCGCGCGGATGTCCTCGGGCAGGTCGACCCCGAGGGTGGTGACGGCCGCGTCGATGACGCGGCGGAAGCGGGCGGCCTCGCGGTCGCAGAAGATCCCGCCCCACGTGAACCGCTCGGGGGCCTCGCGCACGGCGATGGTCTCGGGGAAGAAGACCGCGGAGTTGGTGTCGTACCCGGGGGTGAAGTCCTCGAAGGTGATGCCGCAGAAGAGCGGATTGTCGTACCGCGTGCGCTCCAGCTCGGCGAGCCACTCGGGCCAGACCATGCGCAGCACGACCGCTTCGAGGTTGCGGTCCGGGTTGCCGTTCTGCGTGTACATGGGGAAGACGGCGAGGTGCTGGCGGCCGTCCGTCCGGTCGGCGGCGGGCCGGAAGGCGAGCAGCGAGTCCAGGAAGTCCGGGACCGCGAAGCCGCTGCCGGCCCATTTACGCAGGTCGGCGACGAGCGCGGCATGGTAGGCGGCATCGTGCGGAAGGAGCGGGGAGAGCTGCTCGACCGCGTCGGTCACCCGGTCGAGTGCCGCCTCCGCGACCGCGCGCGCCGGGGCCCCCTCGGCGTCGAAGTCGATCGAGCCGTCCGCGGACTGCCAGGGGCGGATCTCCTCGACGGCACTCTTGAGCCGGGGCCACGCCGGGTGTCCGATCACTCGGTCGGCGGCGTTCATACCGGGCCTGGGGGTGTCCTGCGCAAGAATTTCCGTCATGTCACTTCCTCCACAGGAGATCTTGGCGTCAAACCACCGTATAGGTGTCTCGATCTCCGATACAAGCGGAGATCAAATAAATCATCCTGCCGATCCCCCATGGTCACCGCCGATTTTCCCGTGCTTCCACGGTTTGACGCTTCGATTCAGCGTAGCGCCGGGAACCTCCCCCGGCGCGGGGACGGCGGGGCGCCCGGCGCGGGGACGGCACAGGCACCCGGCGCGGGGACGGCGGGGGCCCGGCACGGGACGGCGGGGGGGCGCCACGGACGGCAATCGCCTCTAGGCTGCGCGCGGGAGCCGCTGTCGACGGAAGCGAGACTGTCTTGACTTTCCAGATCATCGGTCATCGTGGAGTGATGGGTGTCGAACCGGAGAACACCCTGCGCTCCTTCACGCACGCGGAGCGTGCCGGTATGGACGCCATCGAGCTGGATCTGCACCTGAGCAAGGACGGCGCCCTCGTCGTCATGCACGACACGGAAGTGGACCGTACGACCGACGGAACGGGCGCGATCGCCGAGCGGACGCTCGCCGAGCTGCGGGAGCTGGACGCGGGCGACGGCGAGCGCGTCCCGGTCTTCGAGGAGGTCCTGGACGCCGTACGGTCGCCGCTCCAGGCCGAGATCAAGGATGTGGCGGCGGCCCGGGCGCTGGCCCGGGTGATGCGCGAACGCGACCTCGTGGAGCGCGTCGAGGTGTCCTCGTTCCACGACGAGGCGGTCGCGGAGATCGCCGCGCTGGTGCCGGGGGTACGGACGGTGCTGATCGCCAGCCGCTGGGGCGCGGACGTGGTGGACCGGGCGACGGCGGTGGGCGCCGCCTCGCTCGCCCTGAATCTGCGCAGACTCACCCTGGAGGTCGTGGAACGCGCGCACGAGAGGGGTCTCGGCGTGATCGGCTGGGTGGTGAACACGCAGGAGCAGCTCCGGCTCGCGCGCGCCTTCGAGCTGAACGCCGTGACCACCGACCGCCCGGAGATCCGGCGCACCGGCCGTTTCACCGCCTGAGCGCTCCGTACGCGTACGGAGCGCTCAGGCCAGGGGCCCGGGACGGTCCCGAGGTCAGGTCAGGGGCTTGACCAGCAGCTCGAACTCCAGGTCGTCCCGCTGCGGGATGCCGAAGCGCTCGTCGCCGTACGGGAAGGGGAACCGCTTTCCCGTACGGCGGTAGCCGCGCCGCTCGTACCAGGCGATCAGGTCCTCGCGCTGCGCGATCACGGTCATGTGCATCTCACCGACCGCCCAGTCGGCGCGTGCCCTGCGCTCCGCCTCCGCGATGATCCGCCGGCCGAGTCCGCCGCCCTGCGCCCCCGGCGCCACGGCGAACATGCCGAAGTAGGCGGCGTGCCCGCGGTTCTCCAGCTGGCAGCAGGCGATCAGCCCGCCGTCCCGCTCGACGGCCAGCAGCCGGCTGCGCGGCGCCTCGACCACCGCGAGCACGCCCTCCCGGTCGATCCGCTGCCCTTCCAGGAGGTCCGCCTCCGTCGTCCAGCCCGTACGGCTGCTCGCGCCGCGGTAGGCCGACTCGATGAGCGCGACCAGGGCGTCGGCGTCGGCGGCCGTGGCGTCGCGGTAGGTGAGTGCGCCGACGGGGCTCGGGACGGTGTCCATGATGCGCGGTCTCCTTGCGGCCGGCCCGGAAGCCGGCGAGCTGCTGATGGGGCAGCAGCAGCCTAACGCGGGTACGGATGGGCACGACGGGGTGCGAGGGGGCGGCGGTACGAGCGGGTAGGTACGGCTCCGACCCCGGCACCGACGGATCCGTGACACCGATGGGAGTGTGCAACGACTGTGACACGCGAGACATCCGCCGGCCGACGGGCACTGGTCGTCCGGGGCGGCTGGGAAGGACACCGCCCCGTGGAGATCACGGAGTTGTTCCTGCCCTTCCTGCGCGCCCACGGCTACGACCTGACGGTCTCCGGCACTCTGGACGTCTACGCCGACCCCGAACTGCTCGCCACCACCGATCTGGTGGTCCAGTGCTGGACCATGGGCGAGATCACCGCGGAACAGAGCGCGGGGCTCGTCGCCGCCGTACGCGCCGGGACCGGGCTGGCCGGCTGGCACGGCGGGATCGTCGACTCCTTCCGCGGGGACCTCGGCTACCAGCTGCTGACCGGTGGCCAGTTCCTCATGCACCCGGAGGGCTTCTCGGACCACGAGATCACCCCGGTCGTGGAGCACGCCGGCCATCCGGTGACGGCGGGCCTCGGCGCCTTCCGGGTCCGTACGGAGAAGTACTGGCTGGCCACCGATCCGCTGATCGACGTGCTCGCCACGGTCCGGTTCGCGGCGGACGAGGACCGTTCACGGCCGGTCACCATGCCCGCCGTGTGGACCAGGAACTGGGGCGCGGGGCGGGTCTTCGTCTCCGCCGTCGGCCACAAGCCGGACGACTTCGACGTGCCCGAGGTACGGACACTCACCGAGAGGGGACTGCTGTGGGCGAGCCGCTGAGAATCGGCATGGTGGGCGCGGGCACGATCAGCGGCGCCTATCTGGACACCCTGGAGCGGCTGGGGAACGTGACGCTCACCGCCGTCACCGATCTCGATCCCGGCCGCGCCGCCGCCGTGGCGGCCCGGGTGCCGGGGACGGCGGTCGCGGGCTCGGTCGCCGAGCTGGTGGCCAGGGCGGATGTCGACGCGGTGCTCAACCTGACGATCCCGGCGGCCCACGCGGACGTCGCTCTGACGGCGCTCGCCGCGGGCAAGCACGTCTACGGGGAGAAACCGTTCACCACCACCCGGGAGGAGGCGGACGCGCTGCTCGCCGCCGCGGACACGGGCGGCCGGCGTCTCGGGTGCGCGCCGGACACCGTGCTGGGCACAGGGGTCCAGACGGCGCGCAAAGCGGTCGACGACGGACTGATCGGCACTCCGGTGGCGGCGACGGCCTTCATGACCACGGCGGGACACGAACGCTGGCACCCGGCGCCGGAGTTCTACTACCGGCCCGGCGGCGGGCCGCTGCTCGACATGGGCCCGTACTACCTCTCCGCGCTCGTCCATCTCCTCGGGCCGGTCGTGAAGGTGACCGGCGCGGCCTCCCGGCCCCGCGCCGAGCGGGAGATCGGCGGCGGCCCACGGGCCGGCGAGCGATTCGGCGTCGAGGTGGACACCCATGTCAGCGGGGTGCTCCAGCACGCCGGCGGCGCCCTCACCACCCTCCTGATGAGCTTCGACATCCAGGCCGCGCGACTGCCGCGCATCGAGGTGTACGGCACCGGCGGCTCCCTCTCCGTACCGGACCCGAACGGCTTCGACGGGGCCGTGGAACTCCATGGACCCACCGGGAAGTGGGAGACCCTGCCGGTCACGGCGGGGTACGCGGACGCCGGGCGCGGCACGGGGCTCGCGGACCTGGCGCGGGCGCTCGCCGAAAACCGCCCGCACCGGGCCTCCGCGGAGCTGGCGCGGCACGTCCTGGACATCATGCTGACGCTGCTCGACTCGGCGCGGGAGGACAAGGCGCTGCGGGTGGCGAGCAGTTGCGCCCGCCCGGAGCCGGTGGAGGCGTAACCGTACGAGGACGAGGAGCAGCAGGACGAGGAGGACCAGGACGCGGAGGGACGACCGGCGGGGCGCGGGAATGCGCCCCGGCCGGCCGCCTCCGCGCCCGCGTGGGCTTCCCGCGCGCCCCCGTGCCTCTCTGCGCGTCTGCGCGCGTGTCTGCGCGCCCGCCGCCCGGGGCATCACTCCGCCGGAGCGACGGAGCGGGGGAGGTGCCCGGTGCACGGATCTGCGGCGGCCGGCTGGCTGCTCGTCGCGCTCTGCGCGACGGCGGGCGGGCTCTGTCTGCGCCGGCTGCGGGCCTGCGGCGCGGCGCGGCACGGTTCGGCGGGCGGCGAGGCGCTGATGGCGTTCGGAATGGCGGCGATGGCCCTGCCCACCACGGTGGTGACACCGCCGCGCTGGGTCTGGCTGGGGTACGCGGCGGTCTTCGGCGCGGCGGCGCTGCGCGCCTTCGGCGCGGACCGCGGCTCGGCGCACCGGGCGCACCACCTGCTGGGCCTGCTCGCGATGGTCTACATGGCGGGCTCCATGGCCGCCGCGGCGGGCGGCCCGCACACCGCGCACACCGCGGGGACACCGCTGGTCACCGGCGCGCTGCTGCTCTACTACGCCGGTTATGTGCTGTGGGCGGGCGCCCGGCTGCTGCCGCTGCCCGCGGTGCCCGTGCCCGGTCCGGTGAACGGGGGTTCCGGGCCGGTCTCCTGGGCCGACCGGACGGAGTTGGTGCCGGCCTGCCGGCTCTCCATGGGGATCGCGATGCTGACGATGCTGCCCACGCTCTGATTCCGGTCGGTTGCGGCCGGTTCACGCCGTTCACCGAGATCGCCCGCTCCGCCGCCAAACGTGTCGTGGGTCACTTGCCGGTCAAGGTCATATCCTCGCACCGCGAGGCCCTCATACTCTGGGCGCCATGATGGTCTCCTTGGCGCTGCTGCTGCTCGGTGCACTGGCCGCACTTCTCGCGCCGCGGATTCTGTCCCGCGCCGAATGGCCCGAGCGCGAGCCCGTGGTGGCGCTGTGGGTCTGGCAGTGCGTCGTGGCCGCCGTCCTGCTGAGCTTCGCGCTCTCCATGGTCTTCAGCGCTGCCGCCGCCTGGCTGGCCGTACGGGGCCATGTCTTCGCGCCCGCGCCGCACGGCGTGGTGGAGGCGTACGCCTTCGGGCCGAACCGGTCGTGGTCCGCGGTGCTCGCCGTCCTGCTGGCGAGCGGCGGTCTGTGGACGGTGGCGATGCTCGCCCGCGAGATCCACCGGGCCCGGCGCAGGCGCCGGCAGCGCCGCAAGGAACTGCTCGTACGCGCTCCGGTGCTGCCGGGCGAGGAGCCGGGCGGCGAACCGCTCGTCGTCCTGGAGGGCGAGCGGCCGGGTGCCTGGTGGCTGCCGGGCGCGGCACCCCAACTGGTCATCACCACAGCCGCGTTGCGTCGCCTGAAAGGCCGTCAGCTCGACGCGGTGCTCGCCCATGAGCAGGGCCACGCGCGAGCGCGGCACGACTGGCTGCTGCACTGCTCGGGGGCACTCGCGAACGGCTTCCCGCAGATCCCGGTCTTCGCCGCGTTCCGTGACGAGATGCACCGGCTGGTCGAGTTGGCCGCGGACGATGTCGCCTCACGGCGCTTCGGACGGCTGACGATCGCACTGGCTCTCGTCGAACTCAACGAGGACCGGGGGGTGTTCGGCCCGGGTACCGCTCCGGACGCGCAGGTGCCGCAGCGCGTCAACCGGCTGCTGACGCCGGTCCCGCGGCTGACCGCGGGACGTCGGCTGCGCCTGACGGCGGCCGCCGCGCTGGTGCCGGTGGTGCCCCTCCTGATCGCCTTCGGACCTGCGCTGCGCGCGCTCGGTTGACCGGCGGGCGGGACAGCGGGCGGGACAGCAGGCAGGGGGCGGGTAGCCCGACCGGCGCTCCGTCGGCGAGGATCACCCCATGTGCCCCCAGCCGATCCCCGCAGCCCAGGCCCCGGACCCGCCCTCTCCCGCTCCCCCGCCGTCCCCACGTCCTGGCGGCGGCCCCTGGACCGGAGCGGGTCGTACGGCCGTGCTGCTGGCCGGCGCCGCGGGGGTGCTGACCGTGCTGGTCGCCGCGCGGTGGGGGCCGCTGATCGCGTTCGACCGGGCGGTCGCCGAGGGGCTGCACCGCCGGGCGGTGGCCGAGCCGGGGCTCACCTGGGTCAACCGGCTGCTCACCGACTGGGCCTGGGACCCCTGGACGATGCGGCTACTGACAGCGGTGGCCGTGGTGGTGGTCTGGCTGCGCGGTGAACGGCTCCTCGCCGCGTGGGTCGCGGCGGCGAGCGCGCTGGGCGCAGGCGTCTCGCAAGGGCTGAAGTGGGCCCTGGGACGGGAGCGTCCGCAGTGGCCCGACCCGGTCGACTCGGCGCACTTCGCCGCGTTTCCCTCGGGACACGCCATGGCGGCCACGGTGGCGTGCGGACTGCTGCTGTGGCTGATCTGGCGCCGCGGCGTGGGCCGGCGGCTCTGGTGTACCGCCGTGACGCTGGCGACCGTGTCCGTCGTCGGGGTGGGAATCACCCGATTGTGGCTGGGCGTGCACTGGAGTTCGGACGTTCTGGGCGGCTGGCTGCTCGGTGGCGCGCTGGTCTCGTTCTCGATCGCGCTGTTCAGGCGCGTGACCTTGTCCAGAGAGCCGTGACGCGGGAAGGATCGGGTACATGACCTACAAGGGTGTGCTCTTCGACTTCTCCGGAACCCTCTTCCGTATCGAATCCGCGAGTTCATGGCTGCGCGCCGTGCTCGACGAGGCGGGTGTCGCCGTATCCCCCATCGAGGTACGGCGGTACGCGATGCGGCTGGCCGTGGCGGGTGCGCTGCCCGGCGGATCCTCCCCGCAGGAGGTTCCGCCGGATCTGGCCGAGCTGTGGGCGACCCGTGACAAGAGCGCCGAGCGGCACCGCGCCGCGTACACCGGGGTCGCCCGGCAGGTGGCACTGCCCCGCCCCGACCTGTACGACGCGTTGTACGACCGCCATATGACACCGGACGCCTGGCGCCCCTACGCGGACGCGGCCGAGGTCCTGTCCGCGCTGCGGCGCGCCGGTATCGGCATCGCGGTGGTGAGCAACATCGGCTGGGACCTGCGCCCCGTCTTCCGCGCCCACGGCCTGGACGCGTACGTGGACGCGTACGTACTCAGCTACGAACACGGCATCCAGAAGCCCGACCCACGCCTCTTCAGGACCGCCTGCGAGGCGCTGGGCCAGGACCCCCACGACGTCCTGATGGTCGGCGACGACCGCGACGCGGACGGCGGCGCGGCCGAACTGGGCTGCTCGGTCCACTTCGTGGACCACCTCCCGGTGGAGGAGCGCCCCGCGGGTCTGCGCCCGGTCATCACTCTCGCGGGCGCCGACCCGCTTCCTTAGGCTCTGCCGCCGGAGTCCCACCGTGGGCGGGGGCGCCGCCCGCAGTAAGTCGCCCCCGCGCACGGCACCCGCGCCGGGCGGGGGTTCACCGGTCGTCGAGATCCCGGGCGAGCTGCCGCAGCAGGGGGCCGTACTCGGGATGGGCGAGCGCCGAGGCGAACTGGGCCACGAGGTAGTCCGCGGGGTTGCCGGTGTCGTACCAGCGGCCCTGGATGACCTGGCCGTAGACGGCGCGGCCGGCCGCGTAGGCGTTGACCGCGTCGGTCAGATAGACCTCGCCGGTGCGGTGTGTGTACCAGCGCTCGGTCTGCTCGCGCAGTTCGTCGATGATGCCGGGGGTGATGACATAGCCGCCGATGGCCGCGAACGCCGACGGCGCGTCGGCGGGCTTCGGCTTCTCGACCAGTCCGGTGATCCGCAACAGCCCCTGGTCCAGGTCCTCCTTGACGACGGGGACGCCGTAACGTCCGCTGTCCTCCGGGGCCATGGGCATCAGGGCCAGCACCGGGCAGTGGGTCGCCTCGTACGCGCGGATCAGCTGCTGTGCCCTGGGCACTTCGGCGACGAAGACGTCGTCGGGCCACAGGACCAGCATCGGCTCGTCACCGAAGTGCCGGGCGGCGTTGAGCACCGGGGTGCCGTTGCCGTAGGGGCCGTACTGGTCCAGGTACGTGATGTGGCCCTGCCTGGCCAGTTCGGCGACCTCCTCCACCGCGTCGGCGTAGGCGGTCTTGCCGTCGGCGCGCAACTGCTCCACCAGGGCGGGGTTGGGCCGGAAGTGGTCCTGGATCAGGGACTTGCCGCCCGAGACCACGATGGTGATGTCGGTGATCCCGGACGCCACCAGCTCACGCACGGTGTGCTCGATCACCGGCTTGTCACCGACGGGCAGCATCTCCTTCGGCGTCGCCTTGGTCAGCGGCAGCAGTCGCGAGCCCAGCCCGGCGGCGGGGATCACGGCCCTGCGGATCATCGAAGTGGTCATCGGCTCTCCTGGTCGGAAAGGGACGGCCCGGCCGGAAAGCCATGTCCTGGCCGACACGCCCGCGCCTCGGCACGCATCGAATGCTACTGGCTCGTGGTGGCACGTCGGGGAAACGGCCGGGGAGATCCATGTGACCTCGCCCGCATCCACGGGGCTCCGCACGGCGTCGCCGCCGGGCAGCGCCTTCGGAAGCCCCGTGGTGTGCGCTTTTCAGCAGGTCGAGGATCCGTTCACGGTCACGCCGGGTCGAGGCGGGAGACGCTGCCGGCGATGTCGAGCACGTACAACTCGCCGTCGCCGTCCTGCACGAAGGAGATGACCTGGCCGCCGCTGACCCCGAGGTCGCTCTCGCCGGTCACCTTGCCGTTGTCCATCCGCAGGGCGCGGACGGTGCCGTCGCAGTAGTCGCTGAACACGTACTGCCCCGTGAGGTCCGGGATCGCCTCGCCCCGGTAGACGTATCCGCCGGTCACCGAGCAGCCCAGCCCGCTCCGGTCGTACTCGTGAACCGGCGGTACGTGGTTCGCGGGCTCCGTGCCGCCCCGGAAGGGGTGGTTGCCCTCCATCCCGGACCAGCCGTAGTTCTCGCCGCCCTCGCTGTCCGCCGGGGCCCAGTCGATCTCCTCCCAGGCGCTCTGGCCGACGTCGCCGATCAGCAGGTCGCCCGTGCCCGCGTCGAAGGAGAACCGCCACGGGTTGCGCAGCCCGTACGCCCAGATCTCGCCCTTCGCGTCCGGGTCCCCGACGAACGGGTTGTCCGGCGGAATCGCGTACGGGTCGCCGCCGCCGGGGTCGATCCGCAGCATCTTGCCGAGCAGGGTGTCGAGGTTCTGCCCGTTGCCGTGGGGATCGCCGCCCGAGCCGCCGTCACCGAGCGCGATGTAGAGGTAGCCGTCGGGGCCGAACCTGATGTCGCCGCCGTTGTGGTTGGCGTACGGCTGCGTCTGGGTGAGGACGGTGCGCCGGGTATCCGGCTGGATCTCGCCGTCCCGTACGGCGAACTCGTCCACGGTGCTGGTGCCTTCGCGGTCCGTGAACGAGATGTAGAAGTGCGCCAGTTCGTTGTCGAACGCGATGCCCAGCAGGCCGCGTTCGCCGTCGGTGGTGGTCTCGTCGGATATGTCGAGAACGGGCTCGCCGAGCCCTTGATCGTCCAGAACCCGTACGGTGCCCGGGCGTTCGGCTATCCAGACCGTGTCACCGGGCCCGGCGGCACCGGCGATGGGGTTCTGGGCGGTGGCGACTTCCTTGAGCGTGACCTCCGCGGCCCCGCGTGGGGCCGTGGGCTCGTCGGCGTATGCCGTGGTCAACGCGAGGGAAGCGACGAGACAGATGGAGCCGATGATCGCCGAGCTTCTGGTGCGAACTTTCACCGTGACCCTCCTGGAGGCGGCGAATGGGGGTAACCCGGCTGCTGAGGGCAGAGTCGTGTTGGGTTGTCGCCCGCGCCAGCACGCAACCTGGGTGGGGGGATTGTGTGCCACTGGCTACGGATGAGCGTACAGGGACAGGAGCGTCTGGCGTAGACCAATGCGCCATCCCTGCGCCTCCGTTCCTCCCTCGCGGGCCCCACGCGTTTCCCCCACGCGGCCGGTCGGCTACCCGGGCTGTGACGCGATCTGGATCAGGTTTCCGCAGGTGTCGTCGAAGACGGCGGTGGTGACGGGGCCCATCTCCAGGGGCTCCTGAGTGAAGCGGACGCCGAGGCCACTCAGGCGTTCGTACTCCGCCCGCACGTCGTCGACGGCGAACTGGGCGAGCGGGATGCCGTCGCCGACGAGCGCGTCGCGGTAGGTCCTGACGGCGGGGTGGCCGGCGGGCTCCAGGAGGAGCTGGGTGCCGCCGGGCTCGTCGGGCGAGACGACGGTCAGCCACCGGTTCTCCCCGCCCACCGGGACGTCGTGCTTCTTCACGAAGCCGAGGATCTCGGTGTAGAAGCGCAGGGCCTTGGCCTGGTCCTCGACGAAGACGCTGGTCAGATGGATCTTCATGGGGTGTTCTCCTCCGGTCCGGGCGGGTCGGGTACGGGCCATCGCTCGGCTATCCGCCGCAGCGGGGCCGTGTTCACGTCGTGGAATTTGTAGCGGCCTTCCCGCCTGGTCTCGACCAGCCCGGCGGCCTCCAGCACGGCGAGGTGCTGGGAGACCGCCTGGCGCGAGAGGCCGAGCTGATGCTTCATGCTCAGCCGCGAGCAGATCTCGAACAGGGTCTGTCCGGATTTCTCCACGAGCTCGTCGAGGATGGTGCGGCGGGTGGCGTCGGCCAGGGCTTTGAACAGGTCGTCGGCCACGCCCCCACGATAGGCAAACATTCACTTGCCCATCAAGTCGCCACGGGAGCCGCTTGCGAGCGTGGAGGAATTCGACCGGCACACGGCCGAAATGGGGAGCTGCCCGTCCGCCGACTCGCGGGTAACATCCGCCGCAGGCCGATTCCAGCCGCCACGTAGGGCGCGGCCTCGTACCGACGCTCACCCGTGGAGGACCGAATGCCGACCTTCAGATTTGTCAAGTACCTGACATGCGCTGCGGCATCGGCCGTGCTCCTGCTGACCGCGCTGCCGGGTACCGCCACCGCCGCCCCGGACCCCTCGACCGCCACCACGCCGCCCCCCACCACGCTCCCCGTCACCGCGGACGCCGCCTGGCAGCCGCCCCTGTCGACCCGCGGGCGGTACATCGTCGATGCCAACGGGTCCCGCTTCCGGCTGAAGTCGGCCAACTGGGACGGCGCGCAAGGGTCGTGGACCGGCAGCGGCAGCACCGGCGACTCCGCCAACCACCACGCCGGGCAGAACTCCCACGGCATCCCGCTCGGCCTGGACCGGGTGCCCCTGACCCGCCTGATGGCCGACTTCCACGAACTCGGCATCAACAGCATCCGGCTGTCGTTCTCCAACGAGATGATCCACAGCACGGCGCCGGTGCCGGACGCCGCTGTGGCGGCCAACCCGCAGCTCCGCGGCAGGACACCGCTGCAGGTCTTCGACAGCGTCGTGGCCGCACTGACCGGAGCGGACTTCGCGGTCGTCCTCAACAACCACACCAACACCTCCCGTTGGTGCTGCGGACTCGACGGCAACGAGCGCTGGAACAGCAGCCAGTCGGCCCAGCGGTGGGCGGACGACTGGGTGTTCATGGCCCGCCGCTACGCCCACGACCCGCGGGTCGTGGGCGCCGACCTCTACAACGAGGTACGCCGTGACGTACTGGACGACCCCAACTGGGGCCTGGGCGACGACCACGACTGGTACACCGCCTCCCAGCTCGCCGCAGACCGCATCCTCACCGAGGCCAACCCCGACCTCCTGATCGTCATCGAGGGGATCAACTGGACCGGTCTGCCCGTCGACGGGCTGCCGCACGGCCGCCCCCAGCTCACCCCCGTACGGACGCTGTCCCACACCCTGGTGGCCTCCGACAAGCTGGTCTACTCGGCCCACTTCTACGGCTACACCGGTTCCCGCCACAGCGGCGCCACCGGCATCGGGGAGACCCACGACCCCCGCTACCAGGACCTCACCCGCGAGGAGCTGTACCGGACGCTCCAGGACGAGGCCTTCTTCGTAGCCGAGGACAGCGGAAAGCACTTCACCGCCCCCGTGTGGATCAGTGAGTTCGGCACCGGTGCCAACGAGTCGGGGGCGGCCGCCCGCGCCTGGTTCGGCAACATCACCGACTACTTCGCCGACCACGACGCGAACTTCGCCTACTGGCCCCTGGTCGGCTGGGAGGGGCACGACGACTGGTCCCTGCTCCGCTACGCCCCGGACGGACGCCGGTCCGGTCTGCTCGACCAGGCCGACTGGCGCGGCGCCGGCTGGAACCGCCTCATGTCCTCCCCGTCGGTCACCGGGCCCGTCGACGCGGTCCCCGTATGGCGGCTGCTCACCACCGACCACGGCGACCATGTCCAGTCACTGCGGACCCGGGCCACCGGGGACTGGGCGCCGGGAGCCTCCAAGGCCGTCTGCCCCGACGGACTGCGCCTGATCGGCCTCGGTCACACCTCCGGCCGGGGGCTGTGCACCGACGTCACCGCGGGTGGGCTGCGCGCGGCGGACGGTTCCCACACGGTCGTCACCGACGAGCGCCACGTCCCGCAGGGCGGCGACTGGGCCTCGGGCTACACCAAGCTGCAGTGTCCGGCCGGCCAGTTCCTGATCGGCTACGCGCACCGCGGCGGCCGTACGGCGGCGGCCCTCTGTGCCCCGGCTCGCTCCTTCCTCGGAAACACCGGGCGGACGGTGTGGTTCGACCGGTCCGACAACCGGCCGACCGGCGCCGCCGGCGGTGACTTCGCCAACCGTGACTACAAAGGCCAGTGCGCCGACGGCGAGTATGCCGCCGGGATCGCCTTCACCGCCCGCACAGGCAGCTCGCCGGGGCCCGCCGCGCTGCTCTGCCGCGGGCTGACCTGACGGCCGTCCTCGGCCGTGCGCCTCGTTCAATGGAGCGCTGGAACCATCAGGTACAGGCCGTACGCGACAGCGGCCACGCACGCCGTGAAGCACAGGGCGGCGACCGCCTTCATCAGCGGGGCCGGCCGGCGTGAGCCGCTGTCGGCGGGCGTGTCCCCGAGGGGGGTCTCCGGTGGTGCGAGTGCGCGGACTCCCAGTGAGAACACTGTCACGAGCCCGACCGTGGTGCCGACACCGACGAGGGCCACTTCGCCCAGACTGCTCCAGTTCAGAGCCATGGTCCGCCCTCTCAGACCTTCGCTCGGACGGTGTCCGAGCGCAGATCCACCGTGTGCGCGTCGTTCACATTGCGCGAGGTGACCGGGTGCCGGCGGGAAACCGCCACGATGAACGTCGCCGCGGCGGCCGCGACCAGGGCGACCAGTACGGTGCCGGCCGTGCCGCCGTGGACGATCAGGAGCGCGGCGAGCGCGCCGACGGCCGCGGCGGCGGGCAGGGTGACACACCAGGCGATGGCAATACGCGCGACGATCCCCCACCGCACTTTGGCGAGTCTGCGGCCCAGCCCGGCGCCGAGGATCGCACCGGAGCAGACCTGCGTGGTGGACAGGGCGAAGCCCAGGTGGGCCGAGGTCAGAATCACTGTCGCGGAGGACGATTCCGCGGCGAAGCCCTGCGGGGCCCTGATGTCGGTGAGGCCCCTGCCCATGGTCCTTATGATCCTCCACCCGCCGAGAAAGGTACCGAGGGCGATCGTCAGACCGGCGGACCCGATGACCCAGAGTGGCGGCCCCGAGCCGGGGGCGAGCGCGCCGACGGAGATCAGGGTGAGCGTGATGACACCCATGGTCTTCTGAGCGTCATTGGTGCCGTGGGCCAGGGACACCAGCGAGGCGGAGGCGATCTGACCGAGCCGGTAACCGCGGTCGACCGAGGTCGCCCGGCCCCGGGCGGTCACCCGGTAGGCGAAACACGTGGACAGCAGCGCCGCGACCCCCGCCACCAGCGGAGAGACGAGTGCCGGAAGGACGATCTTGTCGATCACCACGTCGAAATGGATCCCCGCCTCTCCGACGCCCACCCACACGGCACCGATCAGCCCGCCGAAGAGAGCATGCGAGGAACTGGACGGCAGCCCCAGCAGCCAGGTCGCCAGATTCCACAGAATCGCACCGATCAACCCGGCGAACACCATGCCGGGCGTGACCACACTGTCGCTGACGATGCCGCCGGAAATCGTCCTGGCCACCTCGGTCGACAGAAACGCACCCGCGAGATTGAGCACGCCACTGACCAGAACGGCGTACCTGGGGCGCAGCGCCCCCGTAGCGACCGAGGTCGCCATCGCGTTCGCCGTGTCATGGAAGCCGTTGGTGAAGTCGAATGCCAGAGCGGTCAGGATCACTACGGCGACGAGGAACGTGATGTGGTCCATCCGACGGATACAACCCCAGCCCGTCGCACCCCGTCACCGGACGCAGCCGGAACGCCTCACGCTTCCCACCAACGGCGCAGCACCTTCGCCCCCCGGAGCAGCACCCGCTCGACACTCTCACAGCCTTGGCTTCGGCGCGGGTGGCGCGAATGGCCGTGAGGGTGAGGAGCGGCACCGGGCCGAGCGCGACCGTGATCACGCCCGCCACGGTCCGGGGTTCACGCGAAGAAAGCGGTGAGTTCCCGCACGATGTCGTCGGGGCGTTCCTCGGCGAGGTAGTGCCCCGCCCCCTTCAACTCCACGTAGCGTGCGTCCGCCGCCAATCCCTCCATCTGTGCGAGAAGGAGCTCGTAGTACTTCCCCCCTATTCCGAGCAGGGGCATGGTCAGTACCGGGTAATCCCTCAGATCGGCGATGTCCTGCTGGAAGGTCTGGTACCAGCCGTTCCCCCCGCGGATCGCGTCCGGCGTGTTGTACGCGGCGGCGTAGATGGCTCGGGCCTCCTCGCTGAAGGCTTCGGGGTCCCCGCCCTGAAGGCCGATCAGCCAGTCGATGATGAAGCGGAATCGCCCTTCGAGGAGTTGCTCGGGCAACTGGTCGAGCTGATTGAACGCGAACCACCACGGTGCCGGCCGGCCCGGCTGGGGCAGCATGCGCATCTCGTTGAACACCTCGGTAGGATGCCCGGCCTCCCACAGGGCGACCTTCCGGGTCGCTTCGGGGTGGTTCGCGGCGAAGCTGTGCGCCACCATCGACCCGATGTCCTCGCCCGCTATATAGGCCCGGCTGTGTCCGAGGGCTCGAAGCAACTCGTAGATGTCTCGGGCCATGGTCTTCTTGTCATACCCGCCCGCGGGCTTGTCGGAGTCGCCCATGCCACGCAGGTCCGGGGCAATCACCTGGTAGTGCCGCGCCAGTGGCGGCATGATCTTGTGGAATTGGTACCAGGTGCGTGGCCACCCGGGAAGCAGCACCAGGGGGTCGCCCTGGCCTCCGACGACATAGTGCAGCCGCGTGCCGTTGACCTCGGCGAAGCGGCTTGCGAAACCCCTGACCCTCGGCGCACGTGGCTTACGGCCCCTCTGGACGCCCGCGGCGGGGCCGGCCGTCGGACCGAGCAGGGCCGCGGCGCCGGCACCCGCGGTGATGCCGAGCACGGAGCGTCTGCCAAGTCGGCGGGAGAACTCGGGATCGTCGGACTTGTTGGGGCTCATCTGCGGAACTCCCTCGCGTTTCACGGGCTTTCGTCACGTTCGCCTGCCACGGAGCGGCAGCGCACGGGCGGCCACACCACCGCACACTTAAGTACCGATCGGTACCGATCGACACGGAGAGGACTGTAGCACTTTCGAACCGATCGGTGCAGAAGAAGGCCGCACGGGGTGGCGAGGCCGGGCAGGCGAGCATGTTGAGGCGAGCCTTTACCGCGCCTACCAGGGCGCCGGCCCTTGGGTCACCACCCGCCCGGCGGGCAGCCGTCCCCGACACGGCGAACGGTCAACCGGGCACTGGCCACGTCCCGGGCGCCCGTCGAACGGGGCATGGCACTGCTGAAGTCCTGGCGGATCTTCCGAAGGTCCCGGATCAGTGCCAACCGCATGACGTCAGTCGCCGAGACCGTCCTCGCCCTGGAGAGGCAGCGCCGAAAACGCTCACTGACGATCAACTTCTGGCACAGGACACTACTAGAATCCCGCCATGGCGGAACCCGTGAGTCCACAACAGGGCGGTGTCAGCAGTGTGTTCGCCGCCCGGCTGAAACGACTGTACACACGCGGGCGAAGGCGGCTCGTCATCGGCACGGGAGCCGCTCTGGCCACGGTCGCCACGACGCTCGCCCTCTGTTCCGGGCCCGAGCCCGGTGATCACGCACCGACTGCGGTGTGCTCCGACACCGACAACACCAGCCTGACCGCCGACGTGGACGCGGACGGCGGCTGGACGAGATACACGACCCCGACCGCTCGGGAAGGGGTTCCGTCCTCTTCGGCCGGGCCGATGACCGTATCGAGGTCGATGTCGGCGAGGCTCTCGGCGTATGGCAGAAGGCCCGTGGCCTGCTGACGTCGGACCTGGAGACCAGGGGCACGTTCGGCGACTTCGACGGCGACGGCTATCTCGATCTGGCGTTGTTCCGCAGTCAGGAGGACATCGGGGACAGCCCCCGCTCCAACCTGCTCGTGCATGAGGTGCGCTACGGACCGCTCGCCCGGGACCTGAGTGGCAGCCGGAGCGGCACCATCCGCGTTCACGTCTCGTTCTTCGTCGCCGCGGTGCGTGCGACCGACGAGGACCAGGACGGGCGCGCCGAGCTGCACGTGTTCCAGTCTGCCGGAGACGGAGGCTACGTGGAGTACATCGGCCGTCAGAAGGACGGCGGTGTGACCCTGAGCAAAGCCGACACCGGCTACTCGACCATGGTGACTGGGATGAGCTCCAGCCGGGGTGGAGCGACTTCGGTACCTGCGTGTACACCAGCCCCGAAAACACGCCGTCGGTTCGGAGAGAGCCTTCGGATGTCACGCCCGCATCAGGAGCGAGGCGAGGATGACGGGTACGGCGAAGAGCCCCTTCTTGAGGCGAAGCCGTTGGTGGCGGCAGACGAGTCGGGCTGTACGCCGGGTTCTGCCCCGCTCAGGGAGTGATCGCACTCTGGCCTGCACGTTTATGGGCATCCGGCGGCTGTTGCAACCCCAGGGACAGCGGTACGTACTCCGGTCCGTGCTCGCGCAGGACCTTGAGTGGACCGGGCGCCCGGGTGGCCAGGAGGTCGATCACCGCAGCGGTGTTGGCGTGGGCAGTGCCGACCGAGATGCCGAAGCCGGCGGAGATCTGGACCAGGGTGTCGTGCCGGCACAGGTACACCGGACCGACGAGCGCGCGTTGATGCGGCGGGAGCTTGCAACGGCGGTCACCCTCGCGGGTGACGATGAGCATGGTGACCCACTCGACCAGCGCATGGGGCAGGTCGAGTGCGGCAGGCTAGGAGACCAACGAGGCACCTGCGACGCGAAACTGGGGTTGATCCTCTGCACGAAGTACAGCACCGGCCGAAGCATCGTCGGGACGCTGTTCCGGACACCACTTCCTCGGCTCTTTTTCAAATCCCCGGAAAGGGCGGCGAATCAACTGACATGGTTCGCGACCTCCAGGCCCGAGGTCGACTGGGAACCCGGCAGCTACTACGAGAAGAACAGAATTCGCCTGGTGAAGAAAGCTCCCGAGGCGGCGGAGTTGTGGGAGCGCAGCCGCACGCTCCTCGGCCTTGACCGTGGCCTGTAGCCGGGCATGGCGGGTGCGGGATTCGTCCCCATGGTCACCGACCGAAGGCTGAACGAGGCTCGGAGCGGGCGCGGTCACCGTGGCTGTTGCCGTCGCGGTGGCCGTCACCGGCTGCGCCGTGGGCGGGTCGATCACAGTCGGCAGGCCGCGACCGCCAAGTACCGCTGAAGCGCCAGGAGTTGTCTAACGCTCCACGCTCTTCAGGCCCCGCACGGCCGGGATCGCCAGCAGCAGTACGCAGGCGACGAGCGCCATGGACGCGGAGACGGACAGCAGCGGCACGGCCCCCGCGACGGCCGCGAGCGGCCCGGCCACCGCCTGCCCGACCGGCTTCATCACCAGCGAGCCGGCCGCGTCGTACGCATGCACCCTGCCGAGGACATTCTGCGGGATGTGGGTCTGCACGCTCGTGTGGAACATGACGATCCAGAACGCCATACCCACACCGCTCACCCCGTAACACACGGCGATGAGCGGCGCGGGAAGGGCGAGAGCGACACCCAACGGCATGAACGCCCAGAGGACCATGGAGAGGGCGCCGGCCCGGAGCGGATACCGCGGGCGAAGCCTGATCGCGACGAGCCCGCCCAGCACACTTCCCGCTCCGAGGGACGACATGACCAGACCGAACACCGATGCTCCGTAGTCGGTGACGAGCGTGCTGTTCCCGAGGGTCATGGCGGGGCCGGCCCCGGCGAGCTGCCAGAGCATGAAGACGACGATGACGCTCCACAGCCAGGTCCTGGCGCGGAATTCCTGCCAGCCCTCGACGAGATCGGCCCGGAACGACGATTCGCCGTCCCGCTCGGCCGGGCCCATCGGGACCGAGCGAAGCAGCAGGAGGCAGGCGCCGCTGGCCGCATAGGTCAAAGCGTCGAGAGCGACCACCGCCGCGGGAGAGGAGACCGCCAGCAGCAGGCCGGCCAGAGACGGTCCGATGACGACGGCGACGGACTCCGAGATACGGAGGGTGGCGTTGGCCTTCTGTACGTCCTGGGCGATGAGCGGGGTGATGCTGGCGACTCCCGGCTGGAAGACTGCGCCGCCCGCCCCGATCAGGGCCAGCAGCACCAGGATCTGCCCCAACTGCGGCGTACCGAGCAGGAACAGCAGCGCGAGCACTCCCTGAGAGCACAGCCTGGCTGTGTCCGAGACGACCATCAGACGCCGAGCGCCGAAGCGGTCCGACATGACCCCGCCAAAGATGATCAACGCCGCGAACGGCGCCACGAGCGCGGCGAGCGCATAGCCCACGCCACTCGCCCCGTACCCTGCCTGGATCACGGCGGCCGTGATCGCGACGGGGAGCATCGTGTCGCCCAGCAAGGAAGTGGTGCGGGCGGTGAAGAACAGCCGGAAATCCGCCGTCCACAGTGGCGGGTCGGACGAGGTCTCCTTGGCTTGCAGGTCACGGGTCATGTCCGAGCCGGCCACCGCTCACCGTCCCACCTATGCTGTTGATTCCGACCAAGGCGACGATCTCACGCCGCGCCCCACCGCGGTCTACGCAATTTCCGGTCGGCAGGTTCAGCGCGTGCGCGCGCTTGAGGACACCACCGGCTCGTCGAGTTCCAGCTCCCCCTGGATGTCCGTCAGGCACGGCTCCCTCAGCTTCCGAAAGCCGCACCGAGGCCGGCGTCGGACGGCGCCTCCGGTGGCGTGAGTGCCTCGATCGCCACCAGCGGGTTCCAGTAGTCCAGGTAGTGGGTGATGAGCGCGTTGTCATCGGTCCGGACGACGGAGATGCACCTCTGCTCGTACGGCTTGCCCGTCGGCAACGCAGTGCCCGTGGAGCGGAATTCGGCGATCACGAGACTCGGATCGACGGTCTCGTGGAACACCAGGTCGACGAAGTCCACGTCGAAGGTCTCGGGAAAGTTGCTCATGTGCGCGACCAACGCGTCCCGCCCCGTCACCCGTCGGGACACACCGGCCGGCGCGAACGGGAACTCAAGCACCGCGTCCGGGGCGAAGAGCGCCACCCATTCGTCGATGCGTCCCGCCGCGGTGAGGCGCAGGTGCTCGGCCACGGCGTGCTGGGCGGCGACGCGGCGGTTGTCGTCGTCTTCCACAGATGTCATATTCACCCTCACCTCTCGGTTAGTGATTGACCGATAACCCATAGGCGCAGCCCGTGCGGGGACTCCGTGACCCACGAACTGCGCGCCGCCCCGCCGAGACATGAGAAGGGCGTCCACCCAGTGCCGTAAACCGGTCACTTCAGAACGGGACCGCGGGGGCGGACGTCGACCGTCCCCGGCCGTTGCGGGAGGCCGCCGTGACGGCCACGGCGTTGGCGCCGACGATCACGGAGATGGCGGCCCACGCGGCCGCATCAAGGTGCTGGTGGAGCACGATGAAGCCGACCAGCGCGGCGAAGACCGGGTTGACACTCATGAACACCCCGAAGAAATGTGCCGGGACACGCCGTAGCGCGAGCAGGTCGGCAAGGAACGGCACCGCCGATGACAGCACTCCGGCCGCCAGCGCGCAGGCGAGGGCGGCCGGGGTGGGGGGATGCCGCCAGAGCATCAGGGCGCCGACGGGGACGTAGAGGGCGCCGGAGACGGCCGCGGCGGCGGCCGAGCCCTCCAGGCCGGGCAGGCGCCGGCCGACGGTGCGGTTGAGCACGATGTAGCAGCCCCAGCACGCCGCGGCCAGCAGTGCCAGGCCGATGCCCAGGTAGTCGGTGGACGGAGAGGGGCGGGTGAGCACCACGACGGCGGCCGCGGCCGCCAGCGCGCACAGGGCATCGATCCGGCGGCGGGAGCCGGCCAGTGCCACCGTCAGCGGGCCGAGAAACTCCAGCGTGACGGCCAGCCCGAGCCCGACGCGGTCGATGGCCGTGTACAGGGACAGGTTCATCACGGCGAACACCAGCGCCAGCCCCAGCACCGGCCGCCACTGCGCCGCGGTGAAGGACCGCAGGCGCGGTCTGCCGACCGCCCACAGCACTCCGGCGGCCACCCACTGGCGGATCGCGACCACCCCCGCCGGGCCGATCACCGGGAATGCCAGCGCCGCCACCGCCGCTCCGGCCTGGTTGGACAGCCCGCTGCCCAGCATCAACGCCACACCGGCCCGGCGGTTCCCGCCCCGGCCCGGTGTGCCGCCGTCGGCGGCGAGGGCCTGCCCGGCGTCCTGCGAGGTCTTCAGCACCATGTCCTCACCGTGCGACCTCCACACGGATGCGCAAAATGCATCCACAGCGCTATCGATACGCTGAGCGTATGGACGGACGCCGAAGGAACTCCACAGGACTGGAGCTGAGGCACCTGCGCTGCCTGGTCGCCATCGTCGACACCGGCAGCTTCACGGACGCGGCACTCGAACTGGGCATCTCCCAGGCCGCCGTCTCCCGGAACCTGCTCGCCCTGGAAAAGGTCCTCGGGACGCGGCTGCTGCACCGCACCAGCCGGACGGTCGCTCCCACCACGGCCGGCGTGCAGATCCTCGCCCGCGCACGCCCTCTGCTCGCCGGCGCCGACGAGCTCGTCGCCGAAGCCACAGCCGGCCACAGCCGCCTGCACATCGGTCACGCCTGGTCCGCCTTCGGCCGTCACACCACCGAATTCCAGCGCCGATGGCACCACGACCACCCCGAAACCGAACTCCGGCTCATTCGCCACAATTCTTCCACCGGCGGGCTGGTAGAAGGACTGTGCGACCTCGCCGTCATCCGCACCCCACTCGACCTCAGGCCCTGGTCACACGCACTCGTCGGCCACGAGCACCGCTATCTGGCCCTTGCCTCCGACGACCGGTGGGCCCGCCGACGCGGCATCCGCCTGGACGAGGTCGCCACGCGCACCCTCGCCCTCGACCGCCGCACCGGCACCACCGCCGTGAACCTGTGGCCCGAAGGCGAACGGCCCGCCGTCGAGTACGTCCACGACATCGACGACTGGCTCGCCGCCATCGCCTCCGGCCGCTGTATCGGCGTCACCCCCGAGGCCACCGCCGCGCAGTACCGCCGTGACGGCATCATCTACCGCCCTCTGCGCGACGCCGAACCGGTCCCTGTCCACCTCGTCTGGCGCCGGCAGGACCCCCACCCCGCCACCCACGCCGCCGTCGCCCTCGCCATCGACCTCTACCGCAAGAACGAGCGCCCCGGGTGAACTTCCCGCACATCACCATCACACCCAACGGCCGCCCCGCCTGACCGGACGCGGGAACGGCCGGATGGAGGACGACACCACGTGTGTGAACGATGACCTGGGGTAGCCGCGATTGCATGACCGTCACGAAGACCAGTGTTCTTGTCCTCGACTGTGCCGAACCCGCCGAACTGGCGGAGTTCTACTCGTCCTTCCTCGGCGCCGAGACCCGCGTGGGCGCGGATCCCGACCTGTTGGAGATCATCGGCCATGACGGGGTCCGCATCGCCGTCAGGCGGGACCACGGCTACGCGCCGGCGAGCTGGCCGCGGCCCGAGAGCTCCCAGCAGGCCCATCTGCGGATCATGGTGTCCCGGGAGGAGATCGACGAGGCGGAGCGCGAGCTGATCGCTCTCGGCGCCCGGCCACTGGACACCAAGGACAACGGCGGACCGCGGGACACCCGGCTCTACTCGGACCCGGCGGGGCACTCCTTCACTCTGGCCGTCCAGATCTGACGACATCCGAGCCGGTCCCTGATGGAGTGGGCCGACTGGACCTGATCCGACCCGGCCGGGACCGGGTCCGGGTCGCCGCCGCACGGACCGGCCTCGGCGATGCCCTCCGGACGGACGTGGCCGGTGGCTCCGGCGAACGCCGCGGGGTTCGGCAGCTCCGAGTTGACCGGCCACGGCCCCACGGACCGGACGGCGGCTCGTCCGGGAGGTCCCACAGCTTGGCGTTGTCCACCTCGAAATGGGCGCCCCGGTGGTCCACGGTGACGCCCGCCCGAGCCGCGTCCGAGGCGGATGGCGCGCGAAGCCGGTGTTTCGATCCCCGCGCAACGGCAAGTCGACCCAGGAATCCTTATATCGAAAGGAGACACCTGATGAGCACGATCACGGATTCGGTGGACGTACAGGTCCCGGTCCACACCGCGTACAACCAGTGGACGCAATTCGAGGAATTCCCGAATTTCATGGAGGGCGTGGAGCAGATCACACAGATCGACAGCCGCCACAACCACTGGATCACCAGTGTCGCAGGGGCCCGCCGGGAGTTCGACACGGAAATCGTCGATCAGCTCCCGGACGAGCGGGTCGCCTGGCGCACTGTGTCCGGGGATGTGAAGCAGGACGGCGTCGTCAGCTTCCAGCGGCTGGACGAGACCCGCACGCGGGTCCATCTCGCCATGATCGTCGAGCCCACGGGGATGGCGGACAAGGCCGCCGACATGGTCGGCATCATCGACCGCCGGGCCAAGGGTGACCTGCGGCGCTTCAAGCAGTTCATCGAGGAGCGCGGCGACGAGAGCGGCGCCTGGCGCGGCCGGATCCCCCCGTCCTGACCGCGCGGACAGCCGTACGGCCCGGAACGCGCCCCGGCCGGCGCGGCCGTTCCGTCACGCGCATCGGAAAGGCCGCGTGTCACCGGGAATTCGGGGCATCCGATTCTTCAGGAGGTACTGAAATGATTCCGCTGCTTCTGGTACTGCTTCTCGCCCTGATTCTTTTCGGGGCGGGGTTCGCTGTGAAGGTTCTCTGGTGGATCGCCCTGGCTGTACTGGTCCTGTGGCTGCTCGGATTTGTCGCGCGGAGCACCGGCCCCAGCGGGGGCAGGTCGCGCTGGTACCGGTGGTAGCCGTATCCGAAACCGCGCCCGGGCCATGACGACCGGTAAGGAAAGGGCGGCGGATGCTTTCCGCCGCCCTTTCCCGTGACAAGACGTCCGGCGCATCGCACACAGCAGGAGGTGGGCACGGGCCCGGTGGCCCCATCAGCATTGACTCAGCATGAGTGCAAGTCAGAAGTACTCAGAGGCGATCAGAGATGACGAGACCCGCGCATCCATGCTCACCGCAGGGCTTGGGCGATCCCCCGCGTCGCCCAAGCCCTGCGGCAGCCCCGTGCGTCGGCCCGGAAGGCCCTTGACGGGACGCCCCGAGTATACTGGCTTAGAGCCAGTCAACGCAGGAGTCAAGCATGTCCCCGCGGAGCGCGTCGGTCAATGAGGAGCTGCGCCGGCGCTCCCGGGAGCGGCTGTTGCAGGCCACGGTGGAGCTGGTGGCCGAGCGCGGTTACGAGGCGACGAAGCTGGCGGACATCGCGGACCGGGCCGGTTGCGCGCGCGGGCTCATCTCGTACTACTTCCCGGGCAAGCGCCAACTGTTCCAGTCCGCCGTGCACCGGCTGATGCACCGCACGCTCGCCGCCGCACTGGAGCGCGAACCGGCCACGGAGGACGGCCGGGAGCTGATGGCGCGGGCGATCGACGCGATCCTCGGTCTCACGGTGGAGAGTCCTGTCCTGATGCGCGCCCACATGGCCGGCATCCTGCAGGCGGAGGGGTTCGTACAGTGCTTTGAGCAGCAGCGGCTGGCGGGGCTGCTGCGCGAGACGGTGGAGCGGTACGGGTCGGCGGATCCGGACACCGACTATCCGATGCTGCGGGCCCTGCTGATGGGCGCGGTCTTCGCGGCACTGATGCCGGGGGCGCCGATGCCGCTCCCCCGGCTGCGGGCCGAGCTGTTCGACCGCTACGGCCTCGACTGGGGGTCGGGGTCCGCCGTATGGGCCCGGCCGGATCAGGGAGCGCCCGCCGCGCCCGGCGGCTGATGTCACCGCGGGCGGGCGAGCCCGGCCGGACCCGGACGACAGACCCCGGGTCGGGTTCCGCCGGGCGTGAGGCCGCCCGGCGGAACGTCTCAGGACATCGTCCCTCAGTGGTCGAAGTCGGCGAAGTAGTCGGGCTGCGTCTGGACGTTCAGCTCGTCCATCCGCACCCGCTTCGCGGGATCGGTCAGGCGGTCGTCGAGCTTCAGCACGTCGAAGCCCTTGACCATGTCGTTCGAGTAGATGTAGCCGTTGTAGTAGTACGACGACCAGGTGCCGCCGCCCACCAGCGTCTCGGCCGAGATCGGACCGCGCTCGAAGTACGCGATCTCCTTCGGCTGCGAGGAGTTGGTGAAGTCCCAGACGGAGACGCCGCCCTGGTACCAGGACTGGACCATGATGTCGCGGCCCTTGACCGGGATCAGCGAGCCGTTGTGGGCGACGCAGTTCTCGGTGTCGGCCTGGAGCCGGGGGATCTTGAAGTAGCTGCGGAAGACCAGCTTGCGCTGGTCGCCCTTGCCGACGATGTCGTAGATGCCGTCGGCACCCCGGTTCGGACCGATCGCCTCGTTGCAGGTGGCGGCGCCACCGCCGCCCAGCTCATCGGTGAAGATGACCTTGTTCGCCTTCTGGTTGAACGTGGCCGAGTGCCAGAACGCGAAGTTCACGTTGTCCTGGACCTGGTCGATCACCCTGGGGCGTTCCGGGTTCTTGATGTCCATCAGGATGCCGTCGCCCATGCAGGCACCGGCGGCCAGGTCCTTCGAGGGCAGCACGGTGATGTCATGGCAGCCGGTGGTCGACGAGACGCCCGGGTTGGTGGGCGCTCCGGGGTTGCCGCCCTCCGGGAACAACACCTCGAACTTGAGGAGTTCGGCCTTCTGGGGTGCCTTGCGCGGCACCTTGATGATGGAGATGCCGTCGTGCGGCGGCTGGCAGTCCGGGAAGGACGTGCTCGGCGAGTACGACGAGACGTAGACGTAGACGTCCTTCTTCTTCGGCACCAGCGTGTGGGTGTGCGAGCCGCACGCCGTCTCGACCGCGGCGACGTACTTGGGGTTCCGCTTGTCGCTGATGTCGAAGATCTTCATGCCCTCCCAGGACTCCTTGACCGTCGCCGACTGCGCGACGCTGTTGCAGGAGTTGTCGCTGCGGGAGGAGTCGGTCGAGAGGAAGAGCAGGTTGCCGGAGACCGAGATGTCGTTCTGCGATCCGGGGCAGAGCACCTGCGCGACGGTCTTGGGGGACTTCGGGTTGCTGATGTCGAAGATCCGGAAACCGTCGTAGTTCCCCGCGAAGGCGTACTTGCCCTGGAAGGCGAGATCCGAGTTGGTCCCCGTGATCAAGTCCTTCGGGACATTGGCCACATGCGTGATGTTGGAGCTGTGGACGACTTCGTCCACGCCGGGTATGTCCCCTTGCGCGATGGCCTCCTTCACCTCGGCGGCCTGGCTCTTGGAAACCTTCTCCTTGGCCGGGGCGTCACCGGGGTCGGGTGTGGCGAGCGCCGGCCCTGCGGTCAGCAGCGTCGCGAAGAGCCCGGCCGCGGCTGCTGCCACGCCCAGACGTCTGCGCCGCACGCGAGTGGTGTGCAACGAGGTCACTGCGTCCTCCCTTGTCTCCGTCCAGAGTGGAACGGGTCTCGGACCTCGGCAGTATCGTCCTTCTCATGTACATCTCAACAGATGGCAACAGAGACGTAATGAAAGTTTTTGATCACTCGCACGCGGAAGCGTGTTAGGAACATGTTCAGTCCCGCCCCTGCGCTGTAGGAGGTCACTGTGTTGATCCGCCACCGGAATCCGCGTACCCGTCGGTCCGCCGTCGCGGCGGCGGTGGCCGTCGCCGTACTCGCCCTGGGAGCCTGCGACTCGGGGGACGACAAGGCCGCGGAGACGAAGGCGGCGCAGGGTCCTGGCGTGGTGGCGCCCGGGAAACCGGGGGAACCGGCCAGGACGCTCTCCCCCGAGGAGGCGAAGAAGGCCGTGCCCGACGACACCCCCAACGCGGCCGACTTCACCTACGCGCAGATGATGATCGTCCACCACAGCCAGGCGCTGGACATGACCGCGCTCGTCCCGGAACGGGCCTCCTCGACGCAGGTGAAGCGGCTCGCGTCACGGATCTCCGCCGCGCAGGAGCCGGAGATCGGCGCCATGGAGGCGTGGCTGAAGAACAACGGCGGGGCCAAGGAGCAGAACAGCCATGACCACGCGATGATGCCCGGCATGGCCACCGAGGCCCAGCTCACGCAGTTGCGTGCGGCGAAGGGCGCGGCGTTCGACGAGCTGTTCCTGAAGCTGATGATCACTCACCATCAGGGCGCGGTCACGATGGCGACCGAGGCGGTCTCCGAAGGGAACAACATCCTGATCGGGGAGATGGCCAACGAGGTCATCGCCCAGCAGACCGTCGAGATGAACCGGATGCGCTCGATGTGAGCCCGGGCGGCGCCCGCTGACGCCGCGTGAGCTCAGCGGCGGTGGTGACGGGGGCTCAGATGACCGTCGTCACGCGCCCCCGCGATCAGCCGGAGCGCCTTGCGGCGGCTGAACCCGGTGGCGGACATGACGGCGAGCACGGGGTCCTGGCCGGCGCTCTGCGCGGCGCGATAGATCTCGGCGACGCCGCGCCGGGCCGCGCCGCCGCGCTGGGCGGACGTACGGGCCCGGTGGCGGCCGGATTCCACGGGCCCCCGCTCGCCCCCGGAAGAGTCTCCGGGGGTGGCCGGCGCCTCGGAGGGGGCCGACGTCCCGGGGACGGTGGCTTGGGGCTCGGCGGTGGCTTGGGGCTCGGCGGTGGCCGGCGTCCCGGTCGGAGCCGGGGTCTCGGCGGTGGTGAGGCGCTCGGAGAGGGCTGGGGTCCCGGAGATCGTCGGCGCCCCGGAGACGGCCGGCGCCTCGGCACCGGTGGGGGGCTCGGAGATCGTCGGCCTCTCCGGGGGCGCCGCCTCCGGGGCTGCCGGTGTGCCGGGCGTGGGCACGGGGTCCGTCCCGGCCTCCGGTCCGGGCCGGGTGTGCCCGGGCCAGGGATCCGTGCCGGGAACGGGGCCGGCGCACCGCTCTGCGGGCGGCGTCGGCCTCTCCGGCGGACCCGCCGTACCCGCGGTACCGGACGCACCCGACGCGCCCATGGCGTCCGCCGCCTCCACCGGGTCGCTCCGGCCCTCGGGGGGCGGCACGGGGCCCGGCTGGGGTACGGGCGGTCTGTGCGGCCCTGCGACCACCTGGCAGGCGCTCTGGAGGGGCGCCTCGATCGCCTCGGCCAGCGCCGCGAACCCTTCGAGCGCCAGCGGCGGATCCGCCTGCGCGTCCTCGATGGCGATCCGGCCCTCCCGTACCACCGCGAGCACGTCGATCCGGGCGCCGTCCTGGAACGTCAGCCGGACATCGACCCACGGCGGCAGGAGCTCGCATCGCCCGGCGCCGTCCCGGGGGTCTCCGGCGACGGTCACCGTGCCGTGCCCCTGCACCTCCCACATGGGCCACTCGCACGCGTCGCGGTCATGGGGTTCCGGGGCGGACATCAGCCTGTATTCCGACACATTCGCAACTTAATCAGGCAATCCGCCCCTATGGTTTTGGCGCGCACGCGTCGGCCCGTACGGCACCCTGTCGGCTCACAGCACCGGCCCGCCGCCGCGCATCATGCCTGATCAGAGAGGTGGCGCAGCCAGCCTGGCCTCTTGCGCGGCGGCGGCGTCGAGGACGCTGTCGAGCACCCCGGGGAAGAGCGTGTCCAGGTCCTCCCTGCGGAGGCCGCTCATCTTGGCGGTCCCCCGGTAGACCTGCCGGATCACCCCGTTCTCCCGCAACACCCTGAAGTGGTGGGTGGTGGTCGATTTGGTGACGGGCAGGTCGAAGTACGAACAGGACAGCTCCCCACCGTCGGCGTCCAGCTCCCGGACGATCCGGAGCCGCAGGGGGTCGGCGAGCGCGTGCAGCACACCCTCCAGGCGGATCTCCGTACAGGAGGGGTGGGCGAGCTCACGGGTGCTGGTCGTGGCGGTCACGGCGGCTCCACTCGATCGAGGCGTGCCTCCATTGTACGAGGATCTTCGTAGTTTGACATTTCCCGTACTACGGTGGGTACCGTACGAAGCATGGGCCGGCCCTCCCCTCCGGTACCGGCCCCCGTCCCTCAGACACGTCGTGAATGGAGCCTGCCGTGAGCTCACTGTTCGAGCCCTACACCCTGCGGTCCCTGACCATCCCGAACCGGATCTGGATGGCACCCATGTGCCAGTACAGCGCGGAGGAGACGGGCCCGGACGCCGGCGTGCCGGGCGACTGGCACTTCGCCCATCTCGCGGCACGCGCCATCGGCGGTACGGGCCTGATCATCACCGAGGCCACGGCGGTCAGCCCGGAGGGCCGGATCAGCCCCGCCGACCTCGGCATCTGGAACGACACCCAGGTGGCCGGGTTCCGCCGGATCACGCGCTTCCTCGCCGAGCAGGGCACCGTCAGCGGTATCCAGCTCGCACACGCCGGACGCAAGGCTTCCACGGACCGGCCGTGGAAGGGCGGCGGCCCGGTCGGTCCCGAGGCGAACGGGTGGGAGCCGCTGGCGCCGAGCCCGGTGCCCTTCGCGGACGGCCATCTCCTCCCCGCCGAGCTGACGGTGGAGCAGATCGACGAGATCGTCGGCCAGTTCGCCGCGGCGGCCCGGCGCGCCCGGGAGGCAGGGTTCGAGGTCGTCGAGGTGCACGGGGCGCACGGCTATCTGATCGGCGAGTTCCTGTCGCCGCACAGCAACCGGCGTACGGACGCCTACGGCGGCTCCTTCGAGAACCGCGCGCGCTTCGCCCTCCAGGTCGTGGACGCCGTCCGCGCCGAGTGGCCCGACGAGCTGCCGGTCCTCTTCCGGATCTCCGCCACGGACTGGCTCGACGAGGGCGGCTGGACCGTCGACGATACGGTGCGTCTCGCGGACGAGCTGCTGGCGCACGGCGTGGACCTGCTCGACGTGTCCAGTGGGGGCAACGCCTCCGGCGTGCGCATTCCGGTCACCCCCGGCTACCAGGTGCCGTTCGCGGCACGCGTCAGGGCGGAGACCCGGCTGCCCGTGGCGGCGGTCGGTCTGATCACCCGGCCCGAGCAGGCCGAGAAGATCCTCTCGAACGGCGAGGCCGATGCCGTCCTGCTCGGCCGGGAGCTGCTGCGCGACCCGTCCTGGGCCCGCCGCGCCGCCGGTGAGCTGGGCGGCACGGTGCACACCCCGCAGCAGTACCACCGGGCGGTCTGAGCGGCGGGAGAGCCGGGCCGGCGGCCGCCGGGAGCCCGGGCCGGCGGCGCGGGGAGCCCGGGCCGGCGGCCGTCCGGCCGGGTTCCCCCGGGCCGCCCGCCCGGCCGGGCGACGTACGATGACGCGGTCGTGGCCCGGTCGTCCGGCCGGGCGGCCAGTGAACAGGGGAACGAGCCATGGGAACGCCGGCTCAGCAGACCGTCGTCCGTCCCGCCGCGCCCGCGGATCTCCACGCCGTGGCCGGGATCTACGCCCACTACGTCCTGCACAGCGTGGCGACGTTCGAGGAGGTGCCGCCGACGGCCGACGACTGGCTGCGGCGCTTCCAGGACCTCACCACCCGGGACGACCCGTTCCTGGTCGCCGAGGTGGCCGGGGAAGTGGCCGGGTACGCGTACGCGGGACCGTGGCGCCCCCGGCCCGCCTACCGGAACACGGTGGAGGACACGATCTATCTCTCCCCCCGCCACACCGGCATGGGCCTGGGCAGCGCCCTGCTGGGGCCCCTCGTGGAACGGTGCGCGCGGGCGGGCCGACGGCGGATGGTCGCGGTCATCGCGGACACCGGCCAGGACGCGTCGGCCGCGCTGCACCGGCGGTTCGGCTTCAGCCACGCCGGGCGGCTGACGGAGGTCGGGTACAAGCACGGGCGGTGGGTCGACACCGTACTGATGGAGCGGGACCTCTCGCGGGAGCCCTGACCTCCCCCCGCGAACCGGCGGGCCGGGCCGCGCATTTCGAAATATTTCGCTGCCAATTCCGAATGGCGCAGAGGGTATTGACGCGCGCGCTGGGGCTTCTATCATCCAAGACGTCCGAAGCACCGGTCTGCGTTCGACACTTCGAACCCGCGATTCTCGAACCAGGACCGATCCGACACGGTCCGCGCACTTCACCGCAGCGCGCAGGCCAGGCAGTTCCGTATGCCGTTCTCCCAGCACCCGTCGGAAGTTCGGGCGACTCCGTCGAAACCTTTCGCACCGTACGCGAGGAGGAACGGTCGACATGTCATGGCTCGAACAAGCACACAGCCGACGCGGAGCACTGGTGACGGCCACCGGACTGATCGCCGGTGCCGCGCTGCCGGGTACGGCGACCGCACACGCGGCCGGTGCCGCCGTCGCACCGGCGGCACCGGTGGCATTGGCGGCACCGGCCGCCGGGCCGTACACGAATCCGGTGGTGTGGCAGGACTTCGCGGACATCGACATCATCCGGGTCGGTGACGTCTACTACTGCTCGGCCTCCACGATGCACTACTCGCCGGGAGCCCCCGTCCTGCGCTCGTACGACCTGGTCAACTGGGAGATCGCCGGTCACTCCGTGCCGGTCCTGGACTTCGGGAGCAAGTACGACCTCAACGGCGGCCGCGGTTACGTCCGGGGCATCTGGGCGTCGTCGCTCGCCTACCGCCCCGGCAACCGGACCTTCTACTGGCTCGGCCAGATCGACTTCGCCCGTACGTACCTCTACACGGCCACCGCCGTCGAGGGCCCGTGGAACAGGCTCACGACGATCGGAACCGCCTACTACGACGCGGGGCTGCTCGTCGACACCGACGACACCCTGTACGTGGCGTACGGCAACACGAACATCAGCGTGGCCCAGCTCTCCGCGGACGGGCGCACCCAGGTCCGTACCCAGCAGGTGTTCACCACACCCTCAAGCATCGGAACCCTGGAGGGGGCGCGCTTCTACAAGATCAACGGCAACTACTGCATCTTCCTGACGCGCCCCGCCAACGGCCAGTACATACTCCGGTCGACGAGCGGCCCCTTCGGCCCGTACACCCTGCGGCAGGTCCTCCTCGACCTCGGCGGGCCGATCCCCGGCGGCGGCGTCCCGCACCAGGGCGGGCTCGTGCAGACCCAGAACGGTGCCTGGTACTACATGGCCTTCGTGGACGCCTACCCCGGCGGCCGGATGCCGGCCCTGGCCCCGATCGTGTGGACCTCGGACGGCTGGCCCGTCGTGCAACTCGTGAACGGCGCCTGGGGAGCGTCGTATCCCTCTCCCGTCGTGCCGCCACCGCCCCGGCAGGTCACCCCGATGACCGGTGTCGACGCCTTCGACGGCACGGCCCTGAAACCCCGGTGGGAGTGGAACCACAACCCGGACAACGGGAAGTGGTCCGTCGGCAACGGCCTGACGCTGCGCACCGCGACCGTCACCGACGACCTGTACTGGGCCCGGAACACACTCACCCACCGCGTCCAGGGCCCCACGTCCACCGCGACGATCCAGCTCGACTGCGCCGGGATGCGGGACGGCGACCGGGCGGGGCTGGCACTGCTGCGCGACGCCTCCGCGTGGATCGGTGTGAAGCGGGACGGCGGCGTCTCACGGGTCGTCACGGTCGCCGGGCTGACCATGGACGGCAACTGGAACACCACCGGCACCGGGTACGAGACGGCGGGCGCCGCGTTCTCCGGCGGACGTCTCTGGCTGCGCGCCACCGCCGACATCCGGCCCGGGGCACCCCGCCCCGGCACCTTCTCCTACAGCACCGACGGCGCCAACTTCACGCGCCTGGGACCCGCTTTCACCATGGGCAACAGCTGGCAGTTCTTCATGGGGTACCGATTCGCCCTCTTCAACTACGCCACGCGGGCGCTCGGCGGCTCGGTCGGCGTGGCGCGGTTCGAACTCTCGACGCCCTGAGCCGCCCTCTCACTCACACCGCATTCGCATCCGCATCCGCACGCCTGTCCCAACCGACCGTACGAGGAGAACCGTGAATCCACTCATACGACGCGGCCGGCGCCGCGCCTCGGTGTTAGGCCTGCTGACCGCCTTCGCGCTGCTGGCGACCGGTGTCGCCGCCGCCGCGCCCGTCGACAGAACCGAAGCCGGAACCGAAGCCGGAACCGGGGCCGGGAAGGTGGCCGGGAAGGAGGCCGCATCCGTCCGGGCGAGCACCCTGGGCGCCCAGGCGGCCCAGTCCGGGCGGTACTTCGGAGCCGCCGTGGCGGCCGGCAAACTGGGCGACGGAACGTACGCGACGATCCTGGACCGCGAGTTCAATTCGGTCACGCCCGAGAACGAGATGAAGTGGGACACCGTCGAGCGGTCCCGCGGCTCGTTCAACTTCGCCCCCGCCGACCAGATCGTCAACCGCGCCTCGGCGCGCGGTCAACGCGTCCGGGGCCACACACTGGTCTGGCACTCCCAACTGCCCAGCTGGGTCAGCTCCCTCACGGACGCGAACACGCTGCGCGGTGTGATGAACAACCACATCACCACCGTGATGAACCACTACAAGGGCAAGGTCCAGGCCTGGGACGTGGTCAACGAGGCGTTCGCCGACGGCGGCAGCGGTCAGCACCGCCCCTCGGTGTTCCAGAACCTGCTCGGTGACGGCTTCGTCGAGCAGGCCTTCCGCACCGCGCGGGCCGCCGATCCGGCGGCCAAGCTCTGCTACAACGACTACAACATCGAGAACTGGAGCGACGCCAAGACCCAGGGCGTGTACCGCATGGTGCGCGACTTCAAGGCGCGCGGAGTGCCCATCGACTGCGTCGGCTTCCAGGCCCACTTCGGCACCGGCGGCCCGCCGGCCTCCTTCCAGACGACGCTGTCGAACTTCGCGGCGCTGGGCGTGGACGTACAGATCACCGAACTCGACATCGCCCAGGCACCGACGACCGCGTACGCGAACACCGCCCGGGCGTGTATGAACGTACCGCGGTGCAACGGGATCACCGTGTGGGGCATCCGCGACAGCGACTCCTGGCGCAGTGGGGAGAACCCGCTGCTGTTCGACCGCGGCGGCAACAAGAAGGCGGCCTACCAGGCGACACTGACCGCCCTCGGCGGCAGCGCGGTCACGACCGCGGGCACCACGAGCACGCGCGGGGCGGCACCGGCGGGCGCCCGGTCCGTCCCCTCGGCGGACGACCGCCCGGCCGCGCCGGCGGGGACCCGCTCGGCGTCCGCCCCGTCGGCCCTGCCCGGCAGCTTCTCCTGGAGCTCCAGCGGCGCGCTGATCGCCCCGAAGCCGGACTCGACCCATAACATCGCCGGGATCAAGGACCCGTCGGTCGTGTACTACAACGGCAAGTACCACGTGTTCGCCAGCACGGCGAGCGCCTCCGGCTACAACCTGGTGTACCTGAGCTTCAGCGACTGGTCCCAGGCCGGTTCGGCGACCCACCACTACCTGGACCGCAGCGCGATCGGCACCGGCTACCGGGCCGCGCCGCAGGTCTTCTACTACGCCCCGCAAGGGCTGTGGTACCTCGTCTACCAGACCGGCAACGCGTCCTTCTCCACCAACCCGGACATCAGCGACCCGGGCGGCTGGAGCGCGCCCCGCAACTTCTACTCCGCCATGCCGGACATCATCAGGCAGAACATCGGCAACGGCTACTGGGTCGACATGTGGGTGATCTGCGACAGCGCCAACTGCTACCTGTTCTCCTCCGACGACAACGGGCACCTCTACCGCTCGCAGACGACGGTGTCCCAGTTCCCGAACGGGTTCACCAACACCGTCATCGCGGCCCAGGACGCCAACAGGTACGCCCTGTTCGAAGCCGCCAACGTCTACAAGGTGCAGGGCGCCAATCAGTATCTGCTGGTCGTGGAGGCGATCGGCTCCGACGGCCGGCGCTACTTCCGGTCCTGGACCGCGAGCAGCCTGGCGGGCTCGTGGACGGCGCTGGCCGCCTCGGAGAGCAACCCCTTCGCCCGGGCGAACAACGTCGGCTTCCCGGCCGGGTCCTGGACCAGGGATGTCAGTCACGGCGAGATGATCCGCGCGGGCTACGACCAGACGCTGACGATCCCCGCCTGCAAGCTGCAGTACGTGTACCAGGGCATGAACCCCTCCGCGAGCGGCGACTACAACACACTGCCGTGGCGGCTCGGCCTGCTCACCCAGACCAACTCGGCCTGCTGACCGAGGGGCCGGCATCCGCCGGGACTTCCCGGCGGATGCCGGCCCGGGCGGCACTTTCGAAACAGCCCTAGGGCAACTGCCAGTCCACCGGCTGTGCCCCTTGGCGGACCAGCAGGTCGTTGGTGCGGCTGAACGGCCGTGAGCCGAAGAACCCGCGGTCCGCCGACATCGGGGAGGGGTGGGCGGACTCGATCGCCGGGTAGTCGCCGAGGATCGGGCGCAGGTTACGGGCGTCGCGCCCCCACAGAATGGAGACGAGCGGCTTGCCGCGGGCGACCAGCGCGCGGATGGCCTGCTCGGTCACCTCTTCCCAGCCCTTGCCGCGGTGCGCGGCGGGCTTGCGGGGCGCCGTGGTGAGGGCCCTGTTCAGCAGGAGTACGCCCTGCTTGGTCCACGGAGTCAGATCGCCGTTGGACGGCCGGGGCAGTCCGAGGTCGCCGTGCAGCTCCCGGAAGATGTTCTCCAGACTGCCGGGCAGACTGGCCACGTCGGGCGCGACCGCGAAGCTGTGCCCGATGGCCATACCGGGGGTCGGGTACGGATCCTGCCCCATGATCAGGACGCGCACCTCGTCGAAGGGCTGCTGGAATGCGCGCAGGATGTTGGCGCCGGCCGGCACGTAGGTACGGCCGGCCGCGATCTCCGCACGCAGGAAGTCCCCCATGGCGGCGACGCGCTCCGCCACGGGGCCCAGCGCGTCCGCCCATCCGGGCTCGACAAGTTCGTTCAACGGTAGAGCTGCCACAGGGCGTTACCCTACTCCTCATCTGTGACATCACATGTGGCGTCATCCTTGGCGTCAGTCGTTGTCGTCGCTGTTGTCGCCGTTGTCGCTGTCGCCTTCCAGAAGTCCGGTGTCCCTTGTCCTCAGTGCGTCCGGTGATCCGGCCCCTCCCGTCCGGTGGCCCCGAATGAGCTGGGTCCTGGGCGTCGACTCGGGCGGTTCGGGCGTACGGTGCGCGCTCGGCGCCGTGGAGCCGGGCGGGGCGGTCACGGTCGTCTCGTCCGCCGAGTCCGCCGAGCCGGTGCGTACGGGCCCTTCCGGCATCGACCCGGAGGAGTTCGCCGCCCGGCTGCTGCCCGCCGCACGGGCGCTGCTGGCGGAAGCGGGCGCGGAGGGCCTGTCGGCGGTCGCCGTCGGCGCCGCGGGGATGGCGACGCTCGGTGACGGGCTCCGCGCCGCGCTGCCCGGCGCGCTGGAGCGCTCCCTCGGGGTACGGCGGCTCGCACTCGCCGCCGACGCGGTCACCGCGTACGCGGGCGCGCTCGGCCAGCGGCCGGGCGCCATAGTCGCCGCGGGTACCGGCATGATCGCGCTGGGTATGACACCGGAGGGCTGGCGTCGCGCGGACGGCTGGGGCCATCTGCTGGGCGACTGCGGTTCGGGCGCCTGGATCGGCCGTGCCGGTCTGGAAGCCGCCCTCCGGTCGCACGACGGGCGACGGGGCGGGTCGGCCGCGCTCCTGTCCGCCATGGAGACATTTTTCGGTCCCGCCGGCGAGCTTCCCGGACTGCTCTACCCCCGCTCCGACCGGCCCGCCGTACTCGCCTCGTTCGCGCCGGAAGTGGCCCGCCGCGCGGGCGGTGACCCGGTCGCGCGCTCGATTCTCGCGCAGGCCGCGGAGCACATCGCGGACGCGGCCGCAGCCGTCTGCCCACCATCGGGTGAATGTGAAGTGGCCCTCACGGGGGGACTGTTCAAGCTAGGGGAGCCCCTCCTCGGGCCGGTGCGCGCCGAGCTGTCCGCCCGGCTCCCGCATGCCACGACGGTCGCCGCGGCCGCGGATCCGCTGGGTGGGGCGCTGTTCGTCGCCGCGGGGCTCGCCACCGGCTCGCTCCGGCTGCCCTCCGAGCCGCGCCTGCTGAACGTCTCGACAGAACGGGACAGATGAGCTGAAAAATACCTAACGGATATATAAGGACAGATGGCTCGCAGCCGCCCCCTCCCCGAACAGCCGCGCCCACAAAACCAGTAGCATTCGACGCCATGAGCACCCCCACTGGGCCCGCATCCGGCCTGCCCGTACGAATGCCGCGACCCCGCCAGTCGGGGCGCCACCGCCGTCCCGAACCGGTCGCGGCCCCCGAAGGTGCGCCCGCGCTGGTTCTCGCCGTTCCCGGCACCCCGTCCAGCGCCGTCCGCGGGCTGGCCGAAGAGGTCGTCAGCATCGCCCGTTCCGAGCTCCCCGGGCTCAACGCCTACATCGGGTACCTGGACGGCGACGACACCGAGTACCCCACCCTTCAGGCCGTACTGGCCGGGACCGCCGCGCTGCGCACGGAGCGCTACGAGCTGGCCAAGGCCGCCGGTCGTGAGGTGGCCGAGCCCGAGGGTCCCGTCGCCGTGGTCGTGCCGCTGCTGGCGGGCCCGGAGAGCACGCTGATCGAGCGGATCGGCGAGGCCGTGACGGAGAGCGGCGCCGCCGTGGAGCTGACCGATGTGCTCGGTCCGCACCCGCTGCTCGCCGAGGGCCTGCACGTACGCCTCTCGGAGGCCGGTCTGGCGCGCGCCGACCGCGCCAGGCTCTTCACGGTCGCCACGGCGGCCGACGGGATCATCCTGGCCACGGTGGGCGGCGAGGAGGCGGTCCGTACCGCCGGGATCACCGGGATGCTGCTGGCCGCGCGGCTGGCCGTGCCGGTGATGGCCGCCGCGCTCGACACGGAGGGCTCGATCGCGGCGATCGCCGAGCAGCTCCGCGAGTCGGGTTCGACGCAGCTCGCGCTCGCGCCGTACCTGGTCGGCCCCGAGCTGCCCGCGGGGCTGCTCGACGCGGCCGTCAAGGAGGCCGACTGCGCCGCGGCGGAGCCGCTCGGCGCCTACCCGGCCATCGGCAAGCTGGTGCTGTCGCATTACGCCACCACGCTGGGCATCACCCCGCAGCCGCAGGGAACACCCGCGCACTGACGCGCCCGCGTACGGACGAGGCTCCGCCCTCGCGCCCGTACGCATGGGAAAGGGCCCGCACCGGATCAGCCCGGCGCGGGCCCTTCCCGCGCCGGAGCGACCGCTCAGCCGAAGATCACGCAGGACGCGGCGGGGGCGGCCAGAGCACCGGCCAGGACCGGAACGCCGGTGACCGGGTCGATGTCGAACCAGGTCACGTCGCCGGAGCGTTCGTTGGCCGCGTACAGTCGGCGGCCCGTGGGGTCCAGCACGAGATCGCGCGGCCAGTGCCCGCCGCAGGGCACGGTGGTGACGAGTTCCGGCTTCTCGTACGTCGGGTCGAGGGCGAGGACGGCGATGCTGTCGTGGCCCCGGTTGGCCACCCAGAGGAACCGGCCGTCCGGCGCCACGACCACCTCGGAGGGATAGCTCCCGCCTTCCGCGCCCGCATCGCCACCGGGCAGGACGGCGCTCTCACCGACCGGTTCGAGCACGCCGTGCGCCTCATCCCAGCGGCAGACGGTGAGCACCGGTTCCAGCTCGCCCAGCACGTAGACATGGCCGCCCGCCGGGTGGAAGGCGAGATGGCGGGGCCCGGTGCCGGGGCGCAGCGCGGTGGAGCCGTGCGGTATCAGCTCACCGGCCGTGGTGTCCAGGGAGCAGATCCGTACGGTGTCGGTGCCCAGGTCGGGGCTGAGGATCCACCGCCCGCCGGGGGCGGCCACCACCTGGTGGGCGTGCGGGCCGCGCTGCCGGTCCGGGTGGGGTCCGGTCCCCTGGTTCTGGAGCACGCCGGTGACCGCCCGGGGGCGCCCGTCGGCGGCGACGGGCAGGACGGAGAGGCTGCCGGACCCGTAGTTGGCGGTGAGGAGACGCCCGGCCGCGAACGTGAGATGGGTCGGTCCCGAGCCGCACACGAGGACGGGGTCCCCGAGCGGGCTCGGCGCCGCGGACCCGGCGGCGGTGTCCTGGGGGCGGAAGGCGGCCACGGCGCCCTCGTCGGTCTCGGAGACGGCGTAGAGGACCGTGCCGTCCGGTGAGAGCGCGAGGTACGAGGGATCGGCCACGGCGTCCGTGACCCCGCGCGCGGTGAGCGCCCCGGTGCGCGCGTCCACGGCCGCGGCGATGATGCCGAGCCCTCCTGACGAGGTGAACGACCCGATGAAGGCCCGTCCGCCGTCGTGCCCACCGCTGTCGCCACGCACCATGTCTCCCTCTCGTCCCGTCCGGCGTCCGGCGTCCCGGCGCTCCGGCGACTCGCTGCCCGGCCCAACGCCCTTGCCCCGAACGCCCGGCCGACCGTAGCAGGCGGGCGGGGCCGGCCGTTCGGAGCGGGCCTGAGTCCAGCGGGATCCGGGCGCCTGGTTCGGGGGCGGAACGTCAGTCCTGGGTGTCGAGTTGGTCGGCGAAGGCGCGTAGCGCGTCGGCCAGTTCCTTCTTCGTGGGCAGTTGGTCGACCTTCTTGTCGAGCTCTTCGACGCGCCTGGTGAGTTCCTCAAGTCCGGCGGGGGTACCGGGAGAGCCCGTGGGGCCGACCGTGGGGTGGCCGGTGGGGTCGTTCGAGGGATCACCCGAGGTGCTGCCCGTCGAATCTCCCGGGCTGGGTTCGGCGCCTCCGGAGCCGCTGACAGTGCCGCCGTCCGTGCTGCCGTCCGTGCTGCCGGAGTCGGCACTGCCGCCGTCCGTGCCGCTCCCACCCGTAGCGCCGCCGTCGGTTTCGGCCCCGACCGTGGTCTCGTCGGCCGCCGGTCCGACGGTCGTACCGACGTCCGCCGCTCCGCCGTCCGCCGACGCCGCCGCCATCGCTCCGCCGACTCCGAGTATCACCGCGACGGCGGCTCCCACGACCGTGGCCAGCATTCTTCGTGTGCGCATACGCCCTGAATCTGTCATGCGCCGGACACTAGCGACGGTTTTCGGCGGAAGAGGTAGTTCCGTGGAACTTCTGCCGGATACGGGTGAACTGCGCGGCCTCAGCCGTACCAGCGCACCTCCGGGCGGTACGGGGCGCACCGGGCCAGGCGGAGCCGTGGACGCAGGTTGACCATGTCGTCCTGGGAGAGGCAGCCGTCCTGGGAGCCGATCCGTCCCCCGGCGCCGCGCCACCAGTGCTGGCCGGGCGACCCGTCGCAGGCGGAGAGGAAGGGCGACGAGGAGTTCTCGTACGGCGCGGTGAGGCAGCGTCCGCCCACCGCGGTCCGGACGGCACCGTCGTCGAAGCTCCACCGCTGGGCCCGCACGCCGTCGCACGCGTCCGTCGCGACCTCGGCGTTTCGCTCCTTGCCGCCGCCCCCGGCCAGACAGAGTTCCACCGTGCGGCCGGAGTCCGTCGTGGCGATCGCGGACATGATCTCGCCGGGGCGCGGCTCCCGGTGCGTTCTCCGGTATTGCTTGCGGACCCAGTTCCGGTAGCCGAGGCCGTACGGGAGGACCGCGGGGCATTTCCTCGGCACGCACCCCGTATGGCGGTAGTACGTCTCGAACACCGCTTCTTTCCGCTTCTTCTGCGCCGGGCTCAGATTGGCGGGCAGCGGCGACATGGAGTAGCCGAGGTACGGCGTCACCGGGGGCCGGTCCGCCGCGTCGTAGGCGGCCCTTCTGACGTATCTGCCCGCCACCGCGTGGTCGCTGTGGTCGCTGTGGTCGACGGAGCGCGTCTCATGGTGCCCGAAGGCGATGTTGTCGTAGTCCAGCGTCCGGACGCGCCGTGCCTTTTCGCGGTCGACGAACCCGGTCAGGGTGCGCAGCAGTTCGCCCTCGGTGTAGGCGCGCCCGCCGTCGACCGGCCGGATGCGCCGGATCTCGCCGCGGAAGAGCCGCAGCAGACTCTGGTGGTGGTTGGTGGTGGTGCCGCTGCCCCTGGGCAGTCCGTCGGGCAGCCGGAGGAAGGTGAGTCGGACCTCGGCGCCCTCGGCCAGGGTGTACGAGAGCAGTCCGCGGCCGCCCACGACGACGTCGTCCCGCGTCCAGCGGTCCGCGGCGCCCGCCATCGCGGCGTACGCCGCCCGCACGCCGTCCTCCCGGCTTCTCACGTAGTAGCTCTTCCCGAAGGGGTGACCGGCGTCCCCGGCGGTCAGATAGACCGTGCTGACGGAACACCCCGCGGAGATGGTCCGCTGGATCTCCGGATTGACGAAGAGAAGGTCGTCGTCCTGATGGGCGACGCCCACCACGAGCCGTTCGCAGGGCTCCGCCGGCCGTTCCCGGGGCGGGGCGGCGAGCGTGCCGAAGACCGCACAGAGGGACAGGAGGGACACGGCCCACAGCGGGCGCCGGGGATTGCCTCGTACACCGGTTTTCCTCACGGCGAGATTTTTCATCACGGGGACAGGGCGGCCGGGCGCGACGCGCAGGGGGCGTTCCCTTTACTGGGTGGCGACCACCTACGGGATGGCGACCACGTGATGCGGCGACGGCCACGTGAGGGGGCGGCGACCGGGCCGTTCGTCCGAGTGCCCCGTTCTGATGGCCCGGGGCACGGCGCCGGTGCAGCGTGGGGGCATGGCACAGACGCCGGCCGTGGCCTCGGGCCCGCGGGGCAGAGGCGCGGGCCGGGCCCGCCGCGTGACGGGAGCGGGCGGGCGGCTGGGGCCTCTCGGGCCGCTGGCGGTGGTCGCGGGCGCGTACACCCTGGTCCAACTGGCCTTCGTGCTGCCCGGTTCGGGGCTCGGCTGGGACGAGACGGTGTACGTCAGCCAGGTCGGCCGGGACGCTGAGGCGGCGTTCTTCAGCGCGCCGCGCGCCCGGGGCATCACCTTCCTCGTCGCACCGGTCACCGCGCTGACCACGTCCGTCGAGGCGCTGCGGGTCTTTCTGGCGCTGCTGTCGGGAGCCGGGCTCTTCCTCGCGCTGCGGGTGTGGCGGCGGCTGCTGCCGGTTCCCGTGCTGGCGCTCGCCGGGGCGCTCTTCGCGGGGCTGTGGATCACCGTGTTCTACGGTCCGCGGGTCATGCCCAACCTGTGGGTCGCCCTCGGTGCCCTCTTCACCGTGGGCTGCTTCCTGCGGGCCGCGCGGGAGCGCTCCGACCGCGCGGCGCTCGCCGGGGCCGGCGCCGGTCTGGCGTTCGTCGCGCTCATGCGGCCCGGCGACGCGTGCTGGCTCGCCCTCCCGCTCGCCGGGGCGGCGCTGCTCGTCCGGCCCTGGCGGCGCCCGGCGCTGGTGCTGGTGGTGGCCGGGGGCGTGGTCCTCGGCTGTGCGGAATGGGTCGTCGAGGCGTACGCCAGCCACGGCGGCCTCCTCGCCCGGTTACGGCGGGCCGACGAGATCCAGGGGGATCTGGGCTGGCAGCCGGCGTTCGGCCATCAGCTCCGCTCACTGGACGGACGGCTGCTCTGCCGCCCCTGTGACGTGCCGTGGCGGCAGCCGCTGACGGCGGTGTGGTGGTTCCTCGTACCGCCCCTGACCGCGGGCGGGGTGCTGGCCGCCGTGCGGCTGCGCCGGACGGCCGTCGTCCTGCTGCCGACGCTGGCCGGTCTCACGCTGGCGGTGCCGTACCTGCTGCTCATCGGCTACGGGGCGGCGCGCTTCCTGCTTCCCGCGTACGCGCTGCTCGCGCTGCCCGCGGCGCTCTGTCTGACCTGGATCGGCCGGGCGGCGCGGCCCCGGCGGCCGGTCGTGGCCGCGCTGGCCGCGGTGCTGGCCGCGCATCTGGCCGTCCAGTACACGGTCCTGGACGGCGCGAGTGCGCGCAGCAGGTCCAGCCGGGCGGCGTTCGGCCGGGCGGCGGCCGAACTGCACCGCCAGGGGGTCGGGCCGCCCTGTGTGATCAGCGGCGCCGAGGCCGTCAGGATCGCGTTCCGCACCGGCTGCGCGTCGCGGCAGACCGGCGGTCACGACGGGAGCGTCACCCCTGCCGGGCTCGCCGCGCTCGCCCGGGGGCGCCCGGTGGCGGTGGTGGTCACGGACGGGCACGCGCCGCCGGCGTACGCCCGTCACTGGCGGCTCCACCGGCTGCCGGAGCTGCCGGGGCTGCGGGACTGCCGCGCCTATCTGTCGCCGTCGGCACGGCCGGTCCGGGACGCGCGGGGGGCCGGGCCGTGATGACCGCGGTCGGGGCGTCCCGGCCGCTGATCCACTGAGCCCCTGCCCCGCTGCCGCGCCGCGCGCTGACGCCCCGCGCTGACGCCGCCCCCTGCCCAGCGCTCCGGCCACGAACCGTACGGGAGGCCACTCTTCAGGGTGGCTTTCGCGCTCCGCATGCGCGCGCAACGGCCCGCCTGGCCCGCCGGAGCTGCGTTCATGCCGCGCGGAGCGCCCTGCCGGGGTTGCGCCGGGGGCGCGCGCCGACGGCGTACCGGGCTGTCGAGCCTCCGTGCGCCGATCAGACGATATTGCCGCCCGTAGTTGATCCAACGCATGCTGTTACCTGGCTCCTGGTGCGTGAAGTGCCGGGAAAAAGTGCTGCCCGCTCCTGCCCACTTCCCCATCAGCAAAGGGTGCGACATGTCCGGTTCAACGTTGCGTGACGCGGGGCGACCCGGGTCCGGGGCCGACGCACGCGCCGTGGCGAAGGAACTGCTCTCCCGTGGCTGCCACCCGCTTCTGCTGATCTCGGTCGCGGTGGTCTTCGCCGCCGCCGTGCGGTACGGCTGGGACACCGGCCTCGCGACGTTCGGCTTCCAGCTCTCGCTGCTCTGCTACCTCGCGGCGCTGGAGCGGCTGATCCCGTACGAGCGGGCCTGGCACCCCAGCCGCCGGGAGTGGCGCTGGTACGGGGTGTACTTCGTCCTCACGACGGTCGGCGGCACCCTGGCGCAGTCGCTGGTGGTGGCCGGCGCGGGCGCGCTCGCGACGGCGGATCCCCTGCTGCCCCTCTGGGCCGAGATACCCCTCGCCCTGCTGCTCGGCTCGCTGGCGGGCTACGCGGTGCACCGGCTCGGACACACCAACCGGTGGCTGTGGCGGCTGCACGGCGTGCACCACGTCCCCGACAAGGTGAATGTCGCCAACAACGGTGTCAATCACATCGCTGATGTCTTCATCTCCCAGGCGTTCGTCCAAGTGTCCCTGGCGGTCGTCGGGTTCTCGGAGACGGCCGTGTTCGGAGCGGGCCTGTTCGTCATCGCCCAGGGGTACTTCGTGCACGCCAACATCGATGTCGCCCTCGGCCGGCTGAACCACGTGTTCGTGGGACCCGAGCAGCACCGGCTGCACCACAGCACGGATCTGGCGGAGGCCGGGCACTACGGCTCGGACTTCTCCATCTGGGACCGGGCGTTCGGCAGCTTCACCTGGCGGCCGGGGCGCGAACCGGCCGCGGTCGGCCTCGTGGACCCGCGGTCCTTCCCCGGGACCGGTGCGATCGTCGCCACCCTGGTCCACCCGGTGCGCCGGTCACCGAAGGTCGGCTGACCCCTCCCCTCCCCTCCCCTCCCCTCCCCTTACCTCACTGCTCACTCCCCATAAAACCCGCAATCCGCTCTCGCGTTCGCGCGCGCGGCATCCGGGCCCCGCCGGTCGCACCGGCGGCGGCACGGATGCCCGCGCCTGTCCTTCGCGCATGTTGCGTGTTGACCACCCAAGGAGCCGACATGGCTGAATCGCTCCGCACCACGCCTCCTGAGAAGATCGCGATCATCGGGATCGGCTGCCGCTTCCCCGGCGGCGCCAGTGACCACCGCACCTTCTGGCAGAACCTGCTCGACGGAAAGGACTGCATCAGACCGACGCCGCGCGACCGGTACGACGTGACCACGCTCGGCAGCAGGGACAAGGCCAAGCCGGGCCGACTGGTGGGCGGCAGGGGCGGTTACATCGACGGCTTCGACGAGTTCGACCCCGCCTTCTTCGGCATCAGCCCCCGCGAGGCGGAGCACATGGACCCGCAGCAGCGGAAGCTGCTGGAGGTGTCCTGGGAGGCCCTGGAGGACGGCGGCCAGAAGCCGGCCGAGCTGGCGGGGAGCGATGTCGGTGTGTTCATCGGCGCGTTCACCCTGGACTACAAGATCGTCCAATTCGCCGACCTGCGGTTCGACACCCTGGCCGCGCACACGGCCACCGGCACGATGATGACGATGGTGTCCAACCGGATCTCGCACTGCTTCGACTTCCGGGGCCCCAGCCTCTCCATCGACACCGCGTGCAGCTCGTCCCTCGTCGCCGTGCACCTCGCCTGCGAGAGCCTGCGCCGCGGCGAGTCCACCCTCGCGCTGGCCGGCGGCACACTGCTGCATCTCACGCCGCAGTACACCATCGCCGAGACCAAGGGCGGCTTCCTCTCCCCGGAGGGCCGCTCCCGTACCTTCGACGCCGGCGCCGACGGCTACGTACGCGCGGAGGGGGTCGGTGTCATCGCGCTGAAGCGCCTGGCGGACGCCGTCCGCGACGGCGACCCCGTGCACGCCGTGGTCACGGCCAGCGGGGTCAACCAGGACGGCCGTACCAACGGCATCACCGTGCCCAGCGCGGACGCCCAGGTCACCCTGATCGAACGGGTCTGCGCCGAGGCCCGGGTCGCGCCGGGCAGCCTCCAGTACGTCGAGGCCCACGGCACCTCCACGCCGGTCGGCGACCCCATCGAGGCCGCCGCGCTCGCCCGGGCGCTGGCCGTCGGCCGGGAGCCCGGCGCCGCCTGCTACGTCGGCTCGGTCAAGACCAACATCGGTCACTCGGAGTCGGCCGCCGGGATCGCCGGGCTCATCAAGACCGCCCTCAGCCTCAAGCACCGCACGATCGCCCCGCACATCAACCTGGAGCGGATCAACCCCGGCATCGACCTCGCCGCCGCCCCGTTCACCATCCCGACGCAGGTCACCGAGTGGCCCGCGCACAAGGGCCCGGCCCGCGCCGGCGTCAACTCGTTCGGCTTCGGCGGTACGAACGCGCACGTCCTGCTGGAGGAGGCGCCGCCGTCCTCCCCCGTGGACGGGCCGGCCCCCGCGGAGCGCCCCCGCTGCACCATCCTCCCGCTGACCGCGCGGGACGCGTCCGCGCTGCCCGTCCTGGCGGAGGAGATCCACCGGGAGCTGACGGCCGCCGCTCCGGGCGGCGGGCCGGTGTCCTCCCTCGCCGACCTCGGGCACACCCTCACCCACCGCCGCCAGCACCACGACGCCCGGCTCTCCGTCGTCTACTCCTCCCGCGAGGACCTGGCCGAGGCGCTCCGCGCGGGGACCCGGGGCGAGGCCCACCCCCGGGTGCTCACCGGCCGTCGGCGTGACCCCGAACAGCGCCGGCTGGCCTGGGTGTTCACCGGCATGGGCCCCCAGTGGTGGGGCATGGGCCGGGAGCTGTTCGCCACGCAGCCCGTGTACCGCGAGGCGGTCGAGCGCTGCGACCGTGAGATCGCCGCCCTCACCGGCTGGTCCCTCGTCGAGGAGATGAGCGCGGACGCCACCGGCTCCCGGATGGCCGAGACCTGGCTCGCCCAGCCGGCCAACTTCGCCGTCCAGCTCGGTCTCGCCGCGCTGTGGCGCGCCCATGGAGTGCGACCCGACGCCATCGTCGGCCACAGCACGGGCGAGGCCGCCGCGTTCTACGAGGCCGGGGTCTACAGCCTGAGCGACGCGGTACGGATCATCGTGCACCGCAGCCGCCTCCAGCAGCGGCTGGTGGGGACGGGGACGATGCTCGCCGTGGGACTCGCCGAGGAAGAGGCGGAGCGCCGGATCCTGCCGTACGGGGATCTGGTGTCCGTCGGCGCCGTCAACAGCCCGACCTCCCTCACCCTCGCCGGGGACGAGGCGGCCCTGACCGCGCTGGCCGAGGAACTCCGCGCCGACCAGGTCTTCGCCCGCTTCCTCTCCGTCCGGGTGCCGTACCACAGCGCCCTCATGGAGGGGATCAAGGACGAGCTGCTCGACTGCCTCGCCGGGATCGAGCCGCGCCCCGCCCGCGTCCCCCTCTATCTGACGGGGCGGGAGGGCCTGGCGCACGGGACGGAACTCGACGCGGAGTACTGGTGGAGCAATGTCCGCGACAGCGTCCGGTTCCGGCCCGCCGTCGAGCGCCTGGCCGACGACGGCCACCGCGTCTTCCTGGAGATCGGCCCGCACCCCGTCCTCTCCCACTCGATCAAGGAGTGCCTGGAGAGCCGGGCCGCCGAGCCGGGCGCGGAGGTGGTGACGCTGCCGTCGATCCGCCGCGAGGAGGACGAGGCGCTCCGCTTCACCACCTCGCTCGCCGCGCTGCACAACCTGGGCACCGAGATCGCCTGGGACGTGCTCCAGCCCGGGGGCAGGACCGTACCGCTGCCCCGCTACCCGTGGAAGCGCGACCGGTACTGGCACGAGCCGGGGCCCGTGGCGCAGGTCAGGCTCGGGCGGGAGGACCATCCGCTGCTCGGCCGCCGGCTGGCCACCACGGAGCCGGTGTGGGAGGCGGAGCTCGACGTGGAGCGCGCCCCCTACCTCGCCGACCACCGGATCCAGGGCCGGGCCCTGTTCCCCGCCGCGGGCTATCTCGAAATGGCCGCCCAGGCGGTGCGGGCGCTGACGGGCGGCACGGAGGCCGCGTTCGGCTCGGTGGAGTTCCGCAAGGCCCTCTTCCTCCCGGACGACACGTCCCGCACCGTACAGCTCGCGTTCTCGCCGGAGAGCGCCGGCTTCACGGTCGCGACGGGCTCGGGCCCCGGCGAGGAGCGGGCCGTCCACGCGAGCGGCGTGGTCCGGGCCGGTCACCGCGGCGCGCCGCGGGCGCCGCTGGATCTCGACGGGATCAGGGCGCGCGGCGAGCACCGGCTCGACGGCCCGGAGTGCTACGCCACGCTGAGCGGCCTCGGCTACCACTACGGGCCCGCCTTCCAGGGCATCGAGGAGGTGTGGACCGCGCCGGGCGAGGCGCTGGCGCGGATCCGTCCGCCCGAGGCGATCGGTGACGACGCAGCGGACCACCACATCCACCCCGTACTGCTCGACTCCTGCTTCCAGACCCTGCTGACCGCGGGGCTCGGGGACGGCGCGGACGGCGGTCCCGCCGAGGACGGCGCGGACGGGTCGACGGGCATCCTGCTGCCGCTCTCCATCGACGAGGTGCGCACCGGCCCGGTCGGCGACCGGCCGCTGTGGGTGCACGCCACCGTCACCCGGCGGCCCGCCGGTGAACTCGTCGGTGACATCGCCCTCTACGGGGACGACGGTGCCCCGCTCGGGCACATCGGCGGCTTCCGGGCCGCCGATGTCGAGAAGGCGTCGACCAGTGTGGCGCTCGCCACGATCGACAACTGGCTCGCGGAACCCACCTGGGCCGAGAGCCCCCTCGACACCGCGGTGCCCGACACCACGGCCCCGGGCCGCTGGCTGCTCTTCGCGGACGCGCCCGGCGGGGTCGCGGACGCGCTGGCGGAACTCGTCACCGCGCGCGGGGGGCACTGCCATCTCGTACGGCCGGGTGCCGCGTACACCACCCGGCTCGAAAGCGGTGCCTCCACGGTGGTCCCCGGCAGCGCCGACGATCTGCGCAGGCTCCTCGCCGAGTTGGCCGGGGACGGGGACGGGAACGGGGACGGGGACGGGGCGGAACGGCCCGCCGATGCCGCGCACACCACGGGTGTCGACACGATCGTCCATTTATGGAACCTCGACCTGCCGGCGCTGGACGACACCGAGCGCTCCCGGCTGGAGGAGCACAGCACCCTCGGGGCGTACTCCCTGGTCGCCCTCGCGCAGGCGCTCCAGGAGGACGCGCGCCAACTCGCCTCCCCCGCCGCCCTGCACATCGTCACGCGCGGGACGCAGGCCGTCGACCGGGACGCTCCGGTGGAGCCGCTGGGCGCGCCCGCCTGGGGCATCGGCCGGGTGCTGCGCCATCAGGAGCTGACCGCGCACCAGGGCACCCTGATCGACCTGGCCCCGTACGGCACCGACGACACCGATGGCACCGACGGAGCCGGAAGCACCGGCGCCGACCGGGCGCGGGAGGCGCGGGCGGTGCTGGACGAGGTCCTGGCCGCCGCCGCGCGGCAGGGCCCCGCCGAGGACGAGATCGCCCTGCGCGGCGACCGTCGCCTCCTGTGCAGGCTCACCCGCCCCGAGGGTCTCACCCGTCCCCTCGCGCCACGGCTGCGCCCGGACGGCGCCTATCTCGTCACCGGCGCGTTCGGCGCGCTGGGGCAGCTCCTGTGCCGCTTCCTCGTCCGGCGCGGTGCCCGCCATCTCATTCTGGTGGGCCGCACCCCCCTGCCCGACCGCGCCGCCTGGCGGGGGCTCGACCCGGAGTCGGCGGCGGGCCGGGGCGCCCGGTTCGTCAAGGAGCTGGAGGCCCTGGGCGCCCATCCCGTCCACGCCTGCCTGGACACCACGGACGAGCGGGCGCTGGACGCGTGGCTGACCGCGTACCGGGGTCAGGACGCCCCGCCCGTGCGCGGAGTGTTCCATCTCGCCGGGCATGTCAAGGACACCCTGGTCCCCGCCATGGACCGGACCGCCTTCGACTCGGTCCTCGCCCCCAAGGCCGCCGGTGCCTGGCTGCTCCACCGCCGGCTGGGCGATGAGCCGCTGGACCACTTCGTCCTCTTCTCCTCCATCGCCTCGCTGCTCACCACGGCGGGCCAGGTCAACTACGCGGCGGGCAACGCCTTCCTGGACGCGCTGGCCCACCACCGCCGGGCCCGCGGGCTGCCCGCGCTCTCCGTCGACTGGGGCCCGTGGGCGACCGGCATGATCGAGGAGCTGGGCCTGGTACGGCACTACCGCACCAGCCGGGGCATGAGTTCGCTCTCCCCCGACGCGGGCATGGCCGTCCTGGAACGCGTACTCGGCCAGGACCGCGCCCAGTTGCTGGTGGCGACGGTGGTCGACTGGAAGGTCTTCCTCGCCTGGTACGCGTCGCCGCCGCCACTGGTCGCGGAGCTGGCCGCGGAGGCCGAGAGCGGAGCGGACGCGGGCGAGCACAGCAGCTTCCTCGACCTCTTCCGTACGGCGGACGAGGAGCGCCGCGCCGAACTCGTCGCCGAGCGCTTCTCGGTGGTGGCCTCGACGGTGCTGCGGGTGCCCACCGACCGGATCGACGGGACGAGCAGTCTCGCCGCCCTCGGTCTCGACTCGCTCCTCGCCATGGAGCTGCGCGCCCGCGTCCACGCCGAGACCGGTGTGGCCCTGCCGCTGGTGGCGCTGCTCAGCGGCGCTCCGGCGGGAGAGCTGAGCGATCAGCTGCACCAGGCGGCCGCAGCCCTCGTCGCGGAGGCGGCGGACGGAGTCGGCACGGCGGCGGAGGTGGAGATCCATGAGGACGAGTCCCGCCATCCCCTGACGCAGAACCAGAAAGCCCTGTGGTTCCTCAAGCAGCTCAACCCCGAGGGCTTCGCGTACAACATCGGCGGCGCCGTCGAGATCAGGACCAGGATCGAGCCGGAGCGGATGTTCACGGCGTTCCGCGCCCTGGTGGAGCGGCATCCGATGCTGCGGGCCAACTTCGTCATGGAGGACGGTCAGCCCGTCCAGCGCGTCTCGACGGCGAACGAACCGGACGTGGCCCTCTTCGACGTGCAGGGGCGTGTCTGGGACGACATCCACGACATGATCGTCCGGGAGTACCGCCGTCCGTACGACCTGGAGTGCGACCCGCTGGTCCGGTTCCGGCTGTTCAGGCGCGGCCCGGACCGCTGGATCGTGATGAAGGCCGTTCACCACATCATCTCCGACGCGATCTCCACGTTCACCTTCATCGAGGAACTCCTGTCGCTGTACGACGGGCTGTGCTCGGGCAGGCCCGTCGAGCTGCCGCCGGTGCCCGCCCGGTACCTCGACTTCCTCAACTGGCAGAACAGGTTCCTGGCCTCGCCGGACGCGCGGCGGATGCTGGACCACTGGCGGGCGAGTCTGCCCGCCGAGGTGCCGGCCCTGGACCTGCCCACCGACCGGCCGCGGCCCGCCGTGCAGACCCACAACGGCGCGTCCGAGTTCTTCGTCCTCGACACCGATCTCAGCGCCCGGGTGCACGCCCTGGCGCGCGAGCACGACGTCACCGTGTACATGGTGCTGCTGAGCGCCTACTACGTACTGCTGCACCGGTACTCGGGCCAGGACCACATCATCGTGGGCTCCCCGGTGACCGGCCGTACGGAGGAGGAGTTCGGCTCCGTCTACGGCTACTTCGTCAATCCGCTGCCGCTGTACGCGGACCTGTCGGGCACCCCGTCCGTCGCGGCGCTCCTCGCCCAGGTCCGTCAGGTCGTCCTCGGCGGCCTCGACAACCAGGAGTACCCGTTCGTGCTGCTCGTCGAGGAGCTGGGCCTCCAGCACGACCCGAGCCGGTCGGCGGTCTTCCAGGCGATGTTCATCCTGCTCGCCCACAAGGTGGCGACGGAGCAGTACGGATACCGGCTGGAGTACATCGAACTCCCCGAGGAGGAGGGGCAGTTCGACCTGACGCTCTCGGCGTACGAGGACGAGGCGGAGCGGCGCTTCCACTGCGTGCTGAAGTACAACACCGACATCTTCCTGGCGGAGACGGTGGAGCGGATGGCCGCCCACTACGTCCATGTGCTGGACGCCCTCACCAGCGTCCCCGCCGAGGAACCGGTGGCGCGGCTGGATCTGCTGGGGGCCCGGGAGCGCGCCCGCATCCTGGGCGCGCCGGCCTCGCGGGGCCGGGCGCTGCCGCACGACGTGCCGGTGCACCGGCTGATCTCCGAGGCCTCGGCCCGGACGCCGGAGGCCGTCGCGGTCACCGTACCGTCCGAGTCGGGCGAGACCCGGCGGCTTACCTACGGGGAACTGGAGCACGGTGCCCGGCTGCTGTCCGGCCGGCTGCGTGAGCGGGGCATCGGGCGCGGGGACGTCGTCGCCGTCTGCCTCGACAAGTCGCCGGAGCTGATCGTCGCGCTGCTGGCCGTCCTCAAGGCGGGCGCCGCGTATCTGCCGCTCGACCCGGCCCATCCCACCGACCGACTCACCCTCATGGCGGAGAACGCGGGGGCGGCGCTCGTCGTCACCGGCGCCGGGGAGCGGGAGCGGTTCGCGGGGCTGGGGGTCGCGCTGCTCACCGAGGTCCCCGGCACCCCGGGGCCCGGCGGGGTGGCGGAGAGCACGCGGCCGGAGCCGGAGGACGCGCCCGTCGACCTGGACGCGCCCGCCTATGTCATCCACACCTCGGGGTCGACGGGCCGGCCCAAGGCGGTACGGGTCAGCCACCGGGCGCTCGCGGCGGTCCGCGCGGCGTGGCACGAGGAGTACGGGCTCGGCGCGGCGCCGGGCGTCCATCTCCAGATGGCGGGCGTCTCGTTCGACGTCTTCACGGGGGATCTCGTCCGGGCCCTGTGCTCGGGCGGCCGGCTCGTCCTGATCGGCCGTGACCTGCTCCTCAACACGGCCCGGCTGTACGGGACGATGACCGGCGAGGGTGTCGACTGCGCCGAGTTCGTCCCCGCGGTGGCCCGCGCCCTGATGGAGCACTGCGCCCACGGCGGGCACCGGCTGGACTTCATGCGGCTGATGATCGTCGGCTCCGACGCCTGGAAGGTCGAGGAGTACGAGCGGCTGCGTGCCCTGTGCGGTCCGGGGACCCGGGTCATCAACTCGTACGGCCTGACGGAGGCGGCCGTCGACAGCGCGTACTTCGAGGGCCCGGCGGACGGGCTCGCCCCGAACCAGCTGGTGCCGATCGGCCGGCCCCTGCCGAACTGCTCGCTGCACATCCTCGACGAGCACCGCGATCTCGTGCCACCCGGGGTGACCGGCGAACTCTGGGTCGGCGGCGCGGGGCTCGCCCTCGGTTACGCGGGCGACCCGGAGCAGACCGCGGAGCGCTTCGTGGAGCTGACGCTGGGGCGTGGCCCCGGGGCGGCCCCGGAGCGGCTCTACCGCACGGGCGACCTGGCCCGGCGGGACGCCCGGGGACTGATCCACCTCCTCGGCCGCGCCGACGCGCAGCTCAAGGTGCGCGGCCACCGGATCGAACCGGGCGAGATCGAGTCGCTGCTGGTCTCCCTGCCGGGGCTGAGCCGGGCGGTCGTCACCGTCCGCGCCGACGCCCGCGGCGAGTCCGTGCTGTGCGCGTACTACGTCCCGGTGGCGGGCGCCGCGCCGGACGCGGGCGAGCTGCGCCGTCATCTCGCCACCCGGCTGCCCACCTATCTGATCCCGGCGCGCTTCACGGCGCTGGACGCCCTGCCGCTCACCGCGAACGGCAAGGTCGACGTCGCCGCGCTGCCCGAGCCGCCGGCCGAGTCCGGCGAGGAGAGCCACGAGCCGCCGGTCACGCTCTACGAGCAGCGGATGGCGGCGCACTGGGGGGCCCTGCTCTCCCAGGAACAGGTGGGGCTGCGCAGCGACTTCTTCGCCTCGGGCGGCAGCTCCATCAAGCTGATCGAGCTGATCCACCGGCTCCAGGCAGAGTTCAACATCACCGTGCCGGTCAGTCTGCTCTTCAAGGTCACGACGCTCCACGGCATGGCGAAAACGGTCGAGTCGATCATCACCGGCGAGATCTCCGGCGGAAGCCCGTATCTGACCTTCAACGCGGGCCGGGGTCCGACCCTGTTCTGCTTCCCGCCGGCGGGCGGGCACGGACTCGTCTACCGGCGGTTCGCCGAACACCTGCCCCAGCATGAGCTCGTCGCGTTCAACCATGTCGACGGCGACGACAAGGTGATCCGTTACGCGGATCTCATCGAGTCGCTCCGCCCGGACGGCGCCTGCTCGCTCTTCGGATACTCCCTCGGCGGCAATCTCGCCTTCGAGGTCGCCAAGGAACTCGAACGGCGCGGGCGCGCGGTCCCCCATGTGGTGATCATGGACTCGTACCGGATCGTGGAGGCCCAGGCGCTCGCGGACGAGCACATCGAGGCGTTCGAGAACGAGCTGCGCGGCCATCTGTACCGCCACACCGGCTCCACGGCGGTCGCCGACGCGACCCTCGCCCAGGCCAGGGAGTACCTGGACTTCTGCGGCCGTACGCCCAACACCGGCACCGTCTCGGGCACGGTCAGTGTGATCTCCGACGAACGGAAGACGGCGTTCTACGCGGCGGGGCAGCGCGGCACCTGGCACTCCACCTCGACCAGCCGTACGGAGCTGCTGCGCGGCCATGGCACCCACGCGGAGATGCTCGACGAGAAGTACCTGGCGCGGAACGCCGAACTCACCCTCGCCGTCATGACCGGAGCAACCGACCTCGCCGGAGATGAGCCCCATGTCGCGTGAGAACCGCCCCGTCTGGCACCCGCGTGAGCGGGTGCCGGGCGACCGTCCCCGCGTCATCGTCATCGGCGCCGGCATCGGTGGTCTGTCCACCGGCTGCTACGCGGAGATGAGCGGCGCCGAGACCCGGATCTTCGAGCGGCACGTCCTGCCGGGAGGGTGCTGCACGGCCTGGTCCCGGCAGGGGTACGTCTTCGACTACTGCATCGAGTGGCTCACCGGCACCGGCCGGAACAACGACGCCAACCGGTTGTGGCGGGAGCTGGGCGCCCTCGACGGCAAGAGCATCGCGAACTTCGAGATGTTCAACACCGTCGTCGACGAGTCCGGCCGGGCGGTGACCTTCTACAACGACCCCGACCGGCTGGAGGCCCATCTCCTGGAGATCTCGCCCGCCGACGCCCGGCCGATCCGCGCCTTCTGCCGCGACCTGCGGCGCTTCATCGCCATCAACCACTATCCGTTCCTCACCCCGCCGCCCCTCCAGTCGGTCCGGGAGAAGCTCGCCACGCTGCGGATCGTCCTGCCGGACTTCCTGCTGTTCTGGCGGACGGCGGCGACCCGGATGGAGCGGTTCACGGAGCGGTTCCAGGATCCGCTGCTGCGCCGGGCGTTCCCGTTCATCTTCTTCCAGGACCACGAGGTCTTCCCGCTGCTGCCCTACCTCTTCAACATGGCCAGCGCCCACCACAGCAACGCCGGCTTCCCGCAGGGCGGCTCGCTGGGGCTGGCGCGCTCGGTCGAGGAGCGGTACACCTCGCTGGGCGGGCGGGTGGACTACCGGGCGCGGGTGGAGCGCGTCCTGGTCGAGAACGACCGGGCGATCGGGGTGGAGCTGCGCGGCGGGGAGCGGCACTACGCCGACCATGTGGTCGCCACCTGCGACGGCTACACCACCATCAACAAGCTGCTGGGCGGCGCGTACTCCAGCCCGAAGGTCGACACCCTCTTCAACGAGATGATGGACCGCCCGGAGATGCTCTACCCGGGGGTCGTCTCCGCCTTCGTCGGCCTCCGGGGCGAGTTCGGCGAACGGGAGCGGCACAGCACCACCTATCTGCTCTCCGACGAGGACTGCGCGGCCCTGCCGAGCGTGCGTCAGAAGAGCCTGGTCGTGCAGCTCCGTTCGCGGTACTCGGACGGTTTCGCGCCGCCCGGGAAGTCCGTCGTGCACTGCACGTACTTCAGCGACTACGCGTACTGGAAGCAGTTGCGGCGCACGGACCGCAAGGGGTACTGGGCGCGCAAGCAGGAGGTGGCCGACTTCGTACGGGCCTTCCTGGAGCGTCACCATCCGGGCATCGGACCGTCCATCGAGGTCATCGACGTGGCATCGCCCGTGACCACGGAGCGGTACACGGGGGTGCAGGGCGGCTCGATCCTCGCGTGGAAGTCGTTCACCGACGCCGACGACGTGGTCACCGCGCTCGTCAACAAGGACCGGATGCGGCTGCCGGGGCTGCGCGGTTTCTCGCTGGCCGGGCAGTGGTTCGGCGGCGGGAGCCTGATCAAGGCGGCGTCGAGCGGACGGTTCGTGACGCAGTACCTCTGCGCGGAGCTGGGCCTGGAGTTCCGGGCCTGGGAGAGCGGCGGCACCGAGCCCTGGCACCCGGGAAAGCTGGGGAAGCTGCCGCAGCTCGAACAGCGGGGAGTCCGGTGAGCGCCCCCGCGGCCGGGAGACGGGAGCACGTGGCGGACCGTCGGGAACACACCGCCGGCCCCCGGGAACACCTGCAGGACAGTCGACGAGGACACCGAGGAGAGCACGGCATGGCGCCTGCCCGACCCCGCAGAAAATCCATGATCGTCATCGGTGGGGGGCTGGGTGGCCTGTCCACCGGGTGCTACGCGCAGATGAACGGCTACAGCAGCCAGGTCTTCGAGATGCACGAGATCCCCGGCGGCTGCTGCACCGGCTGGGGCCGCGGCGACTTCACCTTCGACTGCTGCATCAGCTGGCTGCTGGGCAACGGGCCCGGTAACGAGATGCATCAGATCTGGCTCGAACTCGGCGCCCTCCAGGGCAAGGAGATGCGTCACTTCGACGTGTTCAACATCGTGCGCGGCCAGGACGGCCGGGCCGTGTACTTCTACTCCGACCCGGACCGGCTCGAAGCCCATCTGCTCTCGCTCTCCCCCGCCGACGCCCGTCTCATCCGGTCGTTCTGCGCCGGGCTGCGCAAGTTCCGTACCGCCCTGCCCGCCTACCCGTTCCTCAAGCCGGTGGGGCTGATGGGCCGGTGGGAGCGGTGGCGCATGCTGGCCGGCTTCGTCCCGTACCTCAATCTCTTCCGCACGTCGATGTCCGTCCTGATGACGGAGTACTCGGCCCGGTTCAAGGACCCCCTGCTGCGGGAGGCGTTCAACTACATCCTGCTGGAGAAGCACCCCAACTTCCCCGTGCTGCCCTTCTACTTCCAGATGGCGTCGCAGGCGAACCAGTCGGCCGGGGTGCCGGAGGGCGGCTCGCTCGGGCTCGCCCGCTCCATCGCGGACCGGTACCGGCGGCTGGGCGGCGAGGTCACGTACAACGCGAAGGTCGAGCGGATCCTCGTGGAGAACGACCGCGCGGTGGGCGTGCGGCTGGTGGACGGGCGGGAGTACCGCGCGGACATCGTCGTCTCGGCGTGCGACGGCCCCGCCACCCTGATGAAGTTCCTCGACGGCCAGTACCTCGACGACGAGTACCGGCGGCTGTTCACCAAGACCATCGAGGAGCCGGGGATGGTCTTCCCCGGCTATGTCAGTGTGTTCCTCGGGCTCCGGGCGCGGTTTCCCGAGGGGGAGCCCACCACGACCCACCTCCTGGACGAGGCGACGGCCGCCAAGCTCACCGGGATCCGCCATCCGAGCATCAACGTCCAGTTCCGCAGCCGGTTCTACCCCGAGCTGTCGCCGGACGACACGACCGTCATCTACGCCACGTACTTCTCCGACGTCGAGCCCTGGCGGGAACTGAGCGAGGGGCCCGAGCAGTTCAGCCGGCTCCGCCGCGGCGGTGAGCTGCACACCCTGCCGGTGCGGCGGGGCCGTCCCTACTCGGCGGCGAAACGCCGCGTGCGGGACACCGTCGTCGACCTCCTGGAGGAGCGCTATCCGGGGCTGCGGAACTCCATCGCGGTACGTGACACCTCCACCCCGCTCACCCAGATCCGCTACACGGGCAGCTACAACGGGACCGTCCTCGGCTGGCAGCCCTTCGTCGAGAGCGGCGAGACGATGGAGGAACTCGTCAAGAAGCACGGTCCCGCCCTGCCCGGTCTGGAGAACTTCTACCTCTCCGGCGTCTGGGCCACCACCGGCGGTCTGATCCGGGCCGCCGCCGCCGGACGACAGGTCATGCAGTTCATCTGCCGGGACGACGGCGTCGACTTCACCGCCTCGGTCGACGACACCGCGCCACCGCCCACCCATGTCGTCGTGCCCGTAGGCCCGTAACCCGCAGGCCCATAACCCGCAGGCCCGTAACCCGTGGGCCCGTAACTCGTAAGCCCGTAAGCAGCTCCTTCCAGGACCGCGCAAGGAAAGGCGGACACCCCCATGTCTCCCCAGTCGCAACAGCAGTCCACGCAGCGCCCCGAACCGCTCTCCTACCCCTTCTGGAACCTCGGCGGTCTGGACCCGCACCCCGGATACCAGCGGTTGTGGGACCAGCCCCTCGCCCGGGTGCGCCTGGCCTACGGCGAGGACTCCTGGCTGGCCACCCGGCACGAGGACGTCCGCGCCGTCCTCTCCGACCCCCGCTTCAGCATCGGCGAGGCGGTCCACCGCGACCATCCCCGCATCGAGCGGATGCCCAGGATCAGCGGCGGCCTCCTCACCAGCGCGGACCAGGACCACGGCCGGATGCGCTCCCTGCTGAGCAAGGAGTTCACCGCACGCCGGGTCGAGCGCCTGCGGGACCGGATCAGGCGGACCGCCGACGGGCTGCTCGACCGTATGGAGGAGGCCGGGCCGCCCGCGGAGATGATCGAGGACTATGCCTTCCCCCTGCCCATGACGATCATCTGCGAACTGGTGGGGATCCCCTACGCCGACCACGTCCACGTACGGCACTGGGCGGACGTCGTCTGCTCGGGCAGCACCCCGCCCGAGACGATCCTGGAGGAGGCCGGCCTCTTCAACGCCCGGATGAACGGCTGGGTGGAGGCGCGCCGCCGGGAGCCGGCCGACGATCTGCTCACCATCCTGGTCCGCGGGCTCGACGAGGAGGGGATCATCGACGAGGGCGAGCTGATCGACATCCTCGGCGAACTCCTCATCGGCGGGTTCGTCACCACCACCAACCAGATCGGCAACTTCTTCTCGCTCATGCTGCTCCACCAGGAGAACGGCGACGACATGCTGGGCCGGCTGCGGGCCGACCCCGACCTCATCCCGAAGGCCGTCGAGGAGCTGCTGCGCTTCGTGCCGCTGCTCAACGGGGTGGTCCTGCCGCGGTACGCGATGGAGGACATCGAGCTGGGCGGTGTGCTGATCCGGGCGGGAGACCCCGTCATCGTCTCGCCGACCGCCGCCAACCGGGATCCCGGGGTCTTCCCGGAACCGGACCGGGTGGTGCTCGACCGTCCGGGCAACACCCACGTCAGTTTCGGGCACGGAGCCCACTACTGCCTGGGCGCGCACCTCGCCCGGCTGGAGCTCCAGGTGACGCTGGAGCAGGTGATCAACCGCTGGCCGGGGCTGCGCCTCGCCGTGGGGGTGGACGAGCTGCGCTGGCGGTCGAAGGAGTTCTTCAGCGGCCTGTACGAGCTGCCCATCACCTGGTGACCGGCCGGCCGCTCCAGCTCCGGTGACCGGCCGGCCGGCCGCCGCTCCCTTCCCCGAGACCGGCGGAACGAAGCGCTCCCGCCCCTCCGGGACGGGAGCGCTTCGTTCCGCGCGTCCGGCACGGGACAATAGCCCCATGACGCAAGGAAACGACGCGGCGACCGCCCACGCGTGGGCGGCGCTCGGCGGCCGGGACGGGCTCGCGCGGTCGGTGACGTACGAGGGCGCGGGCGAGGTGCTGGCCGCCCGGCTCCCCGTGCGGGAGCTGGCACGGGCGACCGTGGGCGCCTGCTCGCTGGCCGCCGCGGAACTGCTCGCGCTCCGCCGCGGGGTGTCCGTACCGGCGGTGCGGGTACGGGAGGGGGCGGTCGCCACGGCGTTCGTCAGCGAGCGGTACCTGCGGATCGACGGGCGGACGCCCACGGCGTTCGCGCCGCTCTCCGGGTTCTGGCGCACGGCCGACGGATGGGTCCGTACACACGCCAACTACCCGCACCACCGGGCCCGGTTGCTGGGCGCCCTGGACATCCGGGACGCGGGTGACACCCCGGCGACGACCCGCCGGCTCACGAAGGAGCTGGCGACACGCCCGGCCCGGGAGATCCAGGAGGCCGTCTACGCGGCGGGCGGCCTCGCCGTGGCCGTGGCGCCCACGCCGTCGGACCCCACCGTCCCCCTCTCCCCCGGCGGCGAGGCGCTGCCGCTGGCCGAGACCCGGGCGGCCGGGGAGGGCCCGCCCCGGGTGCTGCCCTCGGCCGCCCTCCCGGCCGAGGGCGTACGGGTGCTGGACCTGACCCGGGTCATCTCGGGCCCGGTCGCGACCCGGACCCTGGCGCTGCTGGGCGCCGATGTCCTGCGGGTGGACTCGCCCCGCCTGCCGGAGCAGCCCGACGCGCACACCGACACGGGTCCGGGCAAGCGCTCGACCCTGCTGGACCTCGCCGCCTCCCGCGACCGGCAGGTCTTCGAGGAACTGCTCGACACCGCGGACGTCGTGGTGACCGGGTACCGCCCCGGCGCGCTGGACCGGCATGGGCTGACCCCCGACGCGCTGCTGGCCCGGCGCCCCGGTCTGATCGTCGCGCAGCTCTGCGCCTGGGGCTGGTCGGGGCCGTGGGCGGCGCGGCGCGGCTTCGACAGCCTCGTCCAGGCGGCGAGCGGTATCGCCGCGAGCGAGGCGGCGGCCGACGGCACTCCGGGCGCCCTGCCGGCGCAGGCGCTCGACCACGGCACGGGATATCTGATCGCGGGCGGGATCCTGCGCGCCCTGACGGAACGTCAGACCACGGGCCGGGGGCGGCAGCTGCGGTTCTCGCTCGCGGGGACCGCGTCCTGGCTGCTGCACGGGGTCCGGCACGCGCCGGTGGAGGGCGGCCCGTACGATCCGGCGCCCTGGCTCACCGAGACGCCGTCCGCCTACGGGCCGCTGCGCCACGCGCTCTCCCCGGTGCACTACGCGGGCGCGCCGGTCACCTGGCCGGCCCCGCCGACGCGCTGGGGCACGGATCTCCCGCGCTGGCGCTGACGCGCCGCGACACCGCCGTACGGCATCGGCCCCACCTGCCCGCGCGACCCCCTACCCGGTCCCGGTGGACATGATCCGGTCGAGCACGTCCGTGTAGCGGGAGCGCCGGTCGGGGCGGGCGTGGTCGGCGGCGTGGCGCAGCGCGGGGATCGCGCGGGCGCCGAGCGTGGCGAGGCCTTCGGCGGCCGCGGCCCGTACGGCGGGATGGGGATGCGCGAGCCGTTCGACCACGGTGGGGATCGCGGATTCCCACGCGGCGCGGCAGAGGGTTCTGATCGCCATGCGCTGGATGTCGGACTGGGCGTCGTGCAACAGGAGTTCCGTATGGCGCAGATGGGCCGTACGGTCCAGCATCGCCCGGGAGACCCGGTGTGCGCGCAGCCGGATCGCGGCCCGGGGGTGGGTCAGCAACTCGGTGAGCACGGCGTGCAGTTCGGGATCCTGGTCCGGCCGGGGGCCGGTGTGCTCCTCGGCCAGCCGGGTGAGCGCCCGGCGGACCGGTTCCGGGGCGCCCGTGCGGGCCAGGTCCAGCAGCTCCCGCCGGGACGGCGGGGACGGCCGGGGGGCGTTCCCCGCCGAGGGGTGTTCGCGGAGCGCGGCGAGGGCGGCGGCGTCCTGCCGCTCTGCGTCGGGGCCCCGCAGCGGACCGGCCGCCAGGGTGAGCGCGTCGGCCCGTTCGCCGTGCCCTTCGGCCCGCAGCTGCCGGCGGAGCCGGCTGAGCGCGGGGGTGCGGAGCGGCGCCCGGCCGGCGAGGAGGTCCGCGAACCCCCGGGCGCCCGCGGCGAGCCGCTCCTCCAGGTGGGCCGCCAGGACATCGGCGCTCACCCTGCCGAGCAGCTCCGCGGCGGTGCGGCGCGCGTCGGGGGATCCGTGTTCCCACCGGTCGAGCAGCACGGGGAGCAGCGGCTCCAGCTCCCGGCCGGTGGCCGCGCGGGCCACGGAGCGCAGCCGGTCGTCCCGTATCCCGGCGCCGCTCAACTCGGCCCTCCCCTCCGCGGTACGGGCGAGCGAGGTCAGCGCGTGCTGGAGCCCCGTGGCGCCGGGCGCGGTGACCCGGCCCCGGAGGAAGGCGCGGAGGACGGTCCGGGCGGTGTCCGGCTCGGGCCAGGTCAGCAGTGTCACGGCGGCGGCGTTCCGGCGCTCCTCGGGCCCGTCCTCCAGCAGGGCCAGCAGGCGGGTGCGGAGGGCGTCGGAGCGCGGCTGGTCGAGGTCGTCGCCGCGTACGGTCCGCGGTGCGGGCGGGGGTGCGGCGGCGTCCTCGGCGAGGGTCCAGGGCGGGGTGCCGAGGGGCTGGAGTCCGGTCATCCGGTCGAGCAGGGCGGCGCGCTCCTCGGCCCCGCCGTCCGGGTAGCGCGCGGCCAGCGCGGCGAGCCGGTCGCGGGAGCGGGGCACGCCGTCGGCGCGGCGGAAGGGGTCCGGTGCGGTGCGGGCGGTTACGGCTGCGCCGTCGGGTGCGGTGCGTGGCGCGGGGGTGTCGGTCCGCCCGGCAGGCCGAACGCCGAACGCCTCGTGCAGTACGGCCTGTTGGGCGGCCGTGGGGTCGGCGGCGAGCCGGGCGGCGGCCAGCGCCCGGTCGAGATCGGCGCGGACCAGGACGGCGTCGCAGGCCCGCAGCAGGGAGAGCGCGGAGCGTGTTCCGGGGTTGGCCGGGGGCAGCGCCCGTACCGCGTCGGCGACGGCCGACCGCTCCAGGGCCGGCAGCGACGGCACGGCCGCTTCGAGTACGGCGACGAGGTCACGCGCGTAACGGTCCGCGCCGCCCGCGTCCCGCGGGTCCGCGTCCCGCCGGTCCATGTCTCCTTGTAGGTCGGCGAGTCCGGCGAGCAGGGTGCGGGCCGAGCGCCCGAAGGTGTGGCGTTCGTGGTCCGTCCAGGGCGCGGGACAGATCCGGAGTGTGAGCCGCAGGACGTTCTCACGGGTGGCGGGCGCCGATCCGGCCAGCCGGAGCCAGTCGCCCAGCATCGGTCGCAGCCCGCGCAGGAGTTGGGGGGCCGGCGGCAAGTCCCGTTCGGCGAGCCGCAGGGCGATCGCGTCCTGCCAGCCTTGGGAGAGCAGCGATCCGGCGTCCGGGTCCGCCGCGAGTCCGGCGGGCAGGCCGGAGGCGAGGCCGATCCGGCCGTCCGCCACCAGGGCGAGCAGCACGGGGCCCAGCGGTGACGCCTGGTCGGTCAGGGCGGTGACCGTGCGCGCCGTCAGCACCCCGTCGAGCCCGGCCGTCAACAGCCTCAGGTGGCGGGGCTCTTCGGGGTCGCGCTCGGCTGCGGCGAGCAGGGTCGCCAGGTACGCGTCGCCGAGGACGGCTCGCAGCGCCGCGACGAGTGCGGTGCGCAGCCCCGGGTTGGTCTCCCGGCCCAGGTGGCGCAGGAGTGCCGGCACCGCCGCGGGTGCGCCCGCGCGGGCCAGTACCCCGGCGGCGGTCTTCCTGATGTTCATGTTCGGGTGGTCGAGACACGCCGCGATCGCGGGCGACGCCCAGTGGGCCCGCGCGTGGCCGAGGGCCAGCAGCGCCTGGCGTACGGTCTGGATGTCCGGGGCGGTGGTCAGGGTGATCAGGCTCGCCGAGAGCGCCCGGGCGTCGTCCCCCGTGTCGTCCGCGGCGAGCAGCGCGATCACCTGCTTGCGTACGTGGCGGTCGCGGTGGCGCAGGAGGCGGTGCACCCGGGGTCGGGTCGCCTCGGACGGAACGGCGAGGAGCAGTCCGAGCAGGATCGCGCGTTCGCCGTCGGTCAGCCCCGGCCGGTCCAGCAGGTCGAGCGCCATGGTCGCGACGAGCGCGTGACCGGCCTCCCGGGCGTCGGCCGCGCCGAGCAGACAGACCGGCCGGATCCGGCGCCGCGCGTGGAGCCGGCCGCCGAGGACGCACAGGGCGTCCACGACCTCCTGGGGCACGGCGGGTTCGGCGGCGGGCGCGGTGGGCCGCCCGTCGGTGAACCGCCCCGCCTCGGGGCGGGCCGGCTCCGCACCGGGCTCCCAGGACGCCGCGCGTCCGGCCACGACGCGCAGCAGCAGATCGGCGAGGACCGGCACCGTACCGGAGCCGCCGTGCGCGGCCAGCCTGAGCAGCGCGGCGACCGGCTCGGCCGGGTCGAGATGGGAGCGGAGCAGGGCGAGTTCCCGCTCGTCGGGTCCGCCGAGGTCGGCGGCGATCCCGGGCGGGAGCCGGGTGGGATCGAGGCGCCCGAGGAGGTGCCGGCGCCGTTCCGGGTCGGTGTTCAGCGACCAGAGCAGCTCCAGGGCCCGGTGGCGCACGGCGCGCAGCGGTGGGGCGATGGTTTCCGCGCCCGCCTCCCGGGTCAGGCCGAGTCCGTCGGCCAGCATCCGTACGGTGCGCTCTCCCCCGAGCGCCTCCAGTGCGTCCAGGGCCGCCGCCGGCGCGGAGGGCAGTGCGGCGATGACGGCTTCCTCGGCTTCGGTGTGGCGCAGTTCGCGGAGCGCGTCGAGAAACGGCTCGGGCTCGGCGGCCGACGGCAGGACGCGGGTGATCGCGTCGCCGATCGGCAGCTCCCCCGCGCCCTGCCGGGCCACCTCGACGAGCAGGGCGAGCCGTCGTGGCCAGTCGGGGGCGTCCGCCGGCACGTCGACGAGCGCGTCGTACACCTCGCGTCGGCAGGTGAAGAGGACGGTGGCGAAGGCGCGGGGCTCGACCGTGTGGTCCGCGAGGGCCACTCCGACGAGCGCGGCGACGGCCGGGGGCGCCGGGAAGTGTCCGCGCCGGTGGAGCCCGCGCAGACAGGTCATCGTCGCTCCGCCGAGGAGCAGGGGGTCACGGGCGGCGAGGGCGGTCAGCCCGTGGATGTCCGCGCGTTCCGCGAGTTCGCCGAGCAGTTCCATGGCCCGCCGCCGCAGGGCGGGTGGCCGGGCCTGATCGGCGACGACCCGCCACAGCGGGTCCCGGTGCCCGTGGCGGGCGGCGACCAGGAGCGCGGCCTCGGACGCGGGGCCTCCGGTACCCGTGTCGGTGTCGAGGAGTCCGGACGGCTCTCCGGGCGGCAACGGCTCCAACGTCGCCCAGGGCTCGGCGAGTTCGGTGAGCGCCGCGGCCGCGGTGGCGGGATCGTCCGGCCGCGCCAGGTCGGTCAGCCGGGCCCGGACGAGCGCGGGCGCGAGGAGTCCGGCGCGCAGCCCCTGCCGGGCGAACCGGACCGCGTAGGCCCGCACCCCGGGGTCGCCGCACCGCACCAGCTCCGCCAGCAGGCTCTGGGGCCGGTGGGCGCGGGTCACGTCCAGCCCCCGGACGGCCTGGTACAGCAGTTCACCCGGGGGTTCGGTACGGAGCACCTCGGGCTCGTTGTGCAGTTCGGCGCGGAGCCAGGCGATCCGTACGCGCTCCGGCAGTCCGGCCGTGCGCCACGACGGGCGGCGCCCCCGCGGGACGTACGGCCCCAGGCACTCGTACAGCTCCGCCAGCACGAGCGCGGACTCGGGCGGCCCGGTCACCGACAGCGGGAGCAGCGCGGCGAGTTCGGCCCTCCCGGGCAGGTCGGCGGCCCCGCTCCCGGACGCCCCGTCCGGGGCGGGGCCCGGGGCGAGTCCCGGGGCGGGACAGGCGGCGAGAGACTCGGCGAGGAGTACGAGTCCGCGGTGGCGCACACGGGGATCGGGGTCCCGGACAAGGCGTCCGATGCCGGCCGACGGAGAAGCGGGGATTCCATGGAACGGTATGTCCGTCGGCGTCTTCACGTTCGGATACTAAGTGGGATATTCACGTCCCCACCAGTGGAATTCGTCCGGCCGCGCCATCTTGACACCCGCCGCTCCGAATGGTGGTTTAGACCAATCGGTCACCGGCCGGTGACCGAGTCCAGCTCCCCTTGGAGTTGCCGTGCCCCGTTGGTCCCGAAGGCACCACCCCGGACATTCTCTTCTCGGCCTCCCCCTACTCGGCGCCCTGGCACTGACGTTCACCGCCCTCGCCCCGCTCACCGGCCTCACCCCGCCCGACTCCCTCACCGCGGCGCCCGCGGGCACGTCCGCCGCGCCGGACCCGCTCCCGGTCGTCACTCCCACACCGCAGCGCATGACGGCCGCGGGACGCGCCCTGTCCGTACCGGACCGGGTCCGGCTGGTCGTCGGCGAGGGTGCCGACGCCGCCGGTCTCGATGTGATCAGGAAGGCCCTGACCTCGGCCGGGGCTCGCACGATCGACGAGGTGGCGCTCGATGAGGTGGCGCTCGGCGAAGCCGCCGTCGGCGCGGCGGAATCCGCCCGGCCCCCGGCCCGTGCCAGCGGCGCACGGGGGCCCGGCCTCACCGTCGTGGTCGGTTCGATCGGGGACGGGCCGGTGTCCCGCGCGCTGCGCGCGGCGGGCGGAAGCGTCCCCGACACCCTCGCCGCCGAGGGGTACTCGCTCGCCACCACCGCGGGCGACCGCCGTACCGGCTCCACCGCCGTCCTCGCGGGCAACGACGCGGACGGCGTCTACTACGCGGCGCAGACCTTCCGGCAGTTGGTGACGGCGGCGAGCAGGACCATCGCGGCCGTGTCGATCACCGACCATCCCCTGATGGCCCTGCGCGGCAGCATCGAGGGTTTCTACGGCGCTCCCTGGTCGCACGCGGACCGGCTCGACCAACTCGCCTTCTACGGCGCGGTCAAGGCCAACACGTACATCTACGCGCCCAAGGACGACGAGTACTTGCGCGAGAGCTGGCGCGACGCCTACCCGGCCGACCGGCTGGCCGCCCTGCGCGAGCTGATCGGGCGCGCCACCACCCACCATGTCGACTTCACCTATGCCATCTCCCCCGGCCTCTCCATCTGTTACAGCGATCCCAACGACGTGCGGGCCCTGGAGAGCAAGCTCGAATCCCTCTACGCGCAGGGCGGGCGCAGCTTCTACGTGGCGCTGGACGACATCAGTTACACGAGCTGGAACTGCGACGCGGACCGGGCGAAGTACGGTGCGCCGGGCCGGGCGGCCGCGGGGCAGGCACAGGCCGATCTGCTCAACGCGGTGCAGCGCGACTTCATCGGGACGCACGCCGGCGCCCAGCCGCTCCAGATGGTGCCCACCGAATACTCCGACATGGCCGACTCGCCCTACAAGAAGGTGCTGCGGGAGCAGCTCGACCCCCAGGTGGTCGTGCAGTGGACGGGCAACGACGTCGTCCCGCCGTCGATCAGTGTGGCCGACGCCCGTGCGGCCTCGGCGGTCTGGGGACGCAAGGTGTTCCTCTGGGACAACTATCCGGTCAATGACTACGGGCAGACCACGGGCCGGCTGCTGATGGCCCCGTACGACCGCCGCGAGGCGGGGCTGCACGAGGAGTTGAGCGGCATCGTCCTCAACCCCATGAACCAGGCGGCCGCGAGCAAGGTCGCGCTCTTCGGCGGGGCGTCCTTCGCGTGGAACGACGAGGATTACGACGCCGGGCGGACCTGGCGCGCGGCGGCCGGCCATCTGTCGGGCGGCGACCCCGCGACCACGCGGGCGCTGCTGGCCTTCTTCGACACGCAGCATCTCGCGCCGACGTTCGGCCCGGAGAACTGGCAGCCGCAGGCACCCGCGCTGCGCGCGGCGCTGGACGAGTTCCGTGCCGTATGGGCCACGGGCTCCGTCCAGGAGCGGCGGGCCGCGCTGGGCGAACTCTCCGCCCGGGCCCGTGAGCTCGCCGACGCGCCGGAGCGGATCCGGGAGGGAGTGGCGGACCAGGGCTTCCTCAGGGAGACGGCGCCGTGGCTGACGGCGCTCGATCTGTGGGGCGGCTCGCTCGACGCCACCGTGAAGGGGTTGCGGGAGCAGCTCGGCGGCGGCAGCGGGGAAGCCCGCTTCGCCGAGGCGGCCGAACTGGCCCGCCGGGCCGCCGCGGTCAGGACGGTCCCGGGCACGACCCGGCCGCAGGGCACGATCAAGGTCGCGGACGGGGTCCTGGACACCTTCATCCGGGAGGCGCCGGGCCTGCGCGGCTGAGCACGGCGAGGACGGCCGAGAACGGCAGGGACGGCTGAGAACGGCAGGGACGGCTGAGAACGGCAGCGACGGTCGACCCGGCGGGGCAGTGGCCCGGCCGGGTCACTGCCCCGGTTTCATCACAATCAGGTTTCGGGATACCCCCGAAGTCTTGCCTTCCGCACGTGTAATCGATTCCAATCCCTCATGTAATCGATTCCACGAGGAGGTGGACCGACGATGGCGGCCATCAAGGACGTCGCGGCCGAGGCAGGTGTCTCCGCCGCCACGGTGTCCCGCGTACTCAACGACCATCCGTCGGTCAGCGCGGAATCCCGCGCCCGGGTGCTCGCCGCCGTCGCCGCGCTGGGGTACCGGCCCAACGCGGTGGCCCGCTCCCTGCGGACCGACGAGACCCGCACCCTCGGCCTGGTCATCAGCGATGTGCTCAACCCGTACTTCACCTCCCTGGCGCGCGCCGTGGAGGAGGAGGCGCGGGCCCTCGGCTACAGCGTGATCATCGGGAACGCCGACGAGCGGCCCGAGCTCCAGGACCACCACGTCCGTACGCTGCTGGACCGCCGGATCGACGGGCTGCTGCTGTCCCCCGCCGACCGGGGGGCGAAGCTGATCATCGACGCGGTGCGCGCCGCGACGCCCGTCGTCTTCGTCGACCGGTGGATCCCGGGGGTGGACGTGCCGGTCGTCCGGGCGGACGGGCGCGCCGCCGTACGGGAACTGGTCGCCCATCTGCTCGCCCTCGGCCACCGCAGGCCGGCGATCATCGCGGGCCCCGCGGCCACCACCACCGGCAGCGAGCGCGTGGACGCGTTCCGCGCGGCGCTCGGTGAGCACGGGGTGGCGCTGCCGGAGGCGTACATCGGCCAGGGGGACTTCCAGGCGGAGAGCGGACGCCGGGCCGCCGAGCGCTTCCTCGATCTGCCGCGGCCGCCGGACGCCGTGTTCGCCGCGGACAACCTGATGGCCCTCGGCGCGCTCGACGCGTTCCGCGCCCGGGGTCTGCGGGTCCCCGAGGACATCGCGCTCGCCGCGTTCGACGACATCCCCTGGTTCGTGCACACGGACCCGCCGATCACGGCCGTCGCGCAGCCGACGGACGAGCTGGGGCGGGCCGCCGTACGGGCGCTGGTGGAGCGCATCGCGGGCCGCGAGCCGCCGTCCGTGACCCTGCCGGCCCGGCTGGTCGTCCGCAGCTCGTGCGGCGCGGGCCGCCCTCCGGGCCGCGTCGGCCCCCCGCGGGGCCGTGTGGACCCCCAACCGGACGCCCCACCGGGCCGCACGGAGCCGGAATCACCGGAGCCGGGGGCACCGGATCCCGTCCCGTCGGAACGAAACCCATCAGCACGATCGCGAAGGAGCGACCCGTGAGTCACCCGGACGAGTTGCTGCGTGTCGAAGGGATACGCAAGACCTTCCCCGGCGTGGTCGCGCTCGACAGCGTCGACTTCGACCTGCGCCGCGGCGAGGTGCACGTCCTCCTCGGTGAGAACGGCGCAGGCAAGAGCACCCTCATCAAGATGCTCTCGGGTGCCTATCGGCCCGACGCCGGACGGGTACTCGTCGGCGGCGAGGACGTACGGATCCACGGCGCGCAGGACGCGGAGCGGCTCGGCATCGCCACCATCTACCAGGAGTTCAACCTCGTCCCCGACCTGACGGTGGCCGAGAACATCTTCCTGGGGCGCCAGCCGCGCCGCTTCGGCCTCGTCGACCGCAAGAGGATGGAGGCCGACGCGGCCGCCCTGCTGGAGCGGGTCGGCGTCACCACGCCGCCCCACACCAAGGTGCGCGAACTGGGCATCGCCCGGCTCCAGATGGTCGAGATCGCGAAGGCCCTCAGCCTGAACGCGCGCGTGCTGGTGATGGACGAGCCGACCGCCGTGCTCACCTCCGAGGAGGTCGAGAAGCTCTTCCGGATCGTGCGCGCCCTGCGCGAGGACGGGGTGGGCATCGTCTTCATCACCCACCACCTGGAGGAGATCGCGGCGCTCGGCGACCGGGTCACCGTGCTGCGCGACGGCCGCAGTGTCGGCCAGGTGCCCGCGTCGACGCCGGAGGACGAACTCGTACGGCTCATGGTGGGCCGCAGCATCGAGCAGCAGTACCCGCGCCACCGCACCGGGGCCGGCACCGCCCTGCTCAGTGTGAGCGGGCTGACCCGGCATGGTGTCTTCCACGACGTGGGGTTCGAGGTGCGCGCCGGTGAGGTCGTCGGCATCGCGGGGCTGGTGGGCGCGGGCCGCACCGAGGTGGTACGCGCCGTCTTCGGCGCCGATCACTACGACACCGGCACCGTGCGCGTGGCGGGAACTCCCCTGCCGCGGTACGACGTCGGCGCGGCGATGGCCGCCGGGATCGGCCTCGTGCCGGAGGACCGCAAGGGCCAGGGGCTGCTGCTCGACGCCTCCGTCGCGGAGAACCTCGGCCTGGTCACCCTGCGCTCCGCGACCCGCGGCGGGCTGGTGGACCGCAACGCCCAGCACACCGCCGCCGCCCGGATGGCCGGACAGCTCGGCGTGCGGATGGCGGGACTCGAACAGCGGGTGGGCACCCTTTCCGGTGGCAACCAGCAGAAGGTCGTCATCGGCAAGTGGCTGCTGGCCGATGTCCGGGTGCTGATCCTGGACGAGCCGACGCGCGGTATCGATGTCGGCGCGAAGGTCGAGATCTACCAGCTCATCAACGAACTCACCGCCGCGGGCCATGCCGTGCTGATGATCTCCAGCGATCTGCCCGAGGTGCTCGGCATGAGCGACCGGGTGCTGGTCATGGCCCAGGGCCGGATCGCCGGTGAACTCGACGCGGCCGAGGCCACCCAGGACGCGGTGATGGCGCTCGCCGTGAGCACCGGCCCGTCCGCGGCCGGCACCGCCGCCGCCCCTGTAACGAACACCGCAACGCACACTGCAACGAACACCGCGACGGACACGGTGACGGACACCGTGACGAACGCGCACACCGACGAAGAAGGAGTGGAGGGCTCCCGTGGCCACTGACACGCTCAAGAGCGAGAAGAGCACGACAGGCGGCGGTGGCGCCCCGGGGCTCCGCCGTCTCCTCCTCGACAACGGCGCCCTGAGCGCCCTGGTCGTCCTGGTGGTGGCGATGTCGCTGCTGTCCGGCGACTTCCTCACCACACAGAACCTGCTGAACGTCGGTGTGCAGGCCGCCGTGACCGCGATCCTCGCGTTCGGTGTCACCTTCGTCATCGTCACCGCGGGCATCGACCTGTCGGTCGGTTCGGTGGCGGCGCTCTCCGCGACCGTACTGGCGTGGTCGGCCACGTCCGAGGGGGTGCCGGTGTGGCTGGCCGTCATCCTCGCCGTCGCCACCGGCATCGCGTGCGGGTTCGTCAGCGGCGCGCTCGTCTCGTACGGCAAACTCCCCCCGTTCATCGCCACACTGGCCATGCTCTCGGTGGGCCGCGGCCTCTCCCTGGTGATCTCGCAGGGCAGCCCGATCGCCTTCCCCTCCTCGGTCTCGCGGCTGGGCGACACGCTCGGCGGGTGGCTGCCGGTGCCGGTCCTGGTGATGATCGTGATGGGGCTGATCACCGCGGTGGTCCTGGGCCGTACCTACCTCGGCCGTTCGATGTACGCGATCGGCGGCAACGAGGAGGCGGCGCGCCTCTCCGGGCTGCGGGTCAAGCGCCAGAAGGTCGCCGTCTACGCGCTGTCCGGACTCTTCGCCGCCGTCGCGGGCATCGTCCTCGCCTCCCGGCTCTCCTCGGCGCAGCCGCAGGCCGCGCAGGGGTACGAACTCGACGCGATCGCCGCGGTCGTCATCGGCGGCGCGAGCCTGTCGGGCGGGGTCGGCAAGGCGTCCGGCACCCTGATCGGCGCGCTGATCCTCGCCGTGCTGCGCAACGGCCTCAACCTGTTGTCGGTGTCGGCCTTCTGGCAGCAGGTCGTCATCGGTGTCGTCATCGCGCTCGCGGTGCTCCTCGACACGGTGCGGCGGCGCGCCGGATCGACCCCCGTCGCGGGCGGCGCCGCCGGTACGGGCGGGCCCGGGGGCAGAAAGACGCAGGCGGTGAAGTACACGGTCGCGGCGGTGCTGGTGGCCGCCGTCATCGGCGGTGTCTCCTTCTGGAACAACGGCTCGTCCGGCGGCGCGACCAAGCTGGGCATGTCCGTCTCCACGCTCAACAACCCCTTCTTCGTGCAGCTGAAGGCCGGTGCCCAGGCGGAGGCGGCGGCGAAGGGAGTGGAACTCACCGTCACCGACGCGCAGAACGACGCCTCCCAACAGGCCAACCAGATACAGAACTTCACCAGCGAGGGCATGTCGTCCGTGATCGTCAACCCGGTCGACTCGGACGCGGCGGGCCCCTCGGTGCGCGCCGCCAACAAGGCGGAGATCCCGGTGATCGCCGCCGACCGCGGGGTCAACCAGGCGGAGGTCGCGACGCTCGTCGCCTCCGACAACGTCGCGGGCGGCGAACAGGCGGCACGCACACTGGCCGAGAAGCTCGGCGGCACGGGCCGGATCGTGATCCTCCAGGGGACGGCCGGCACCTCCGCGAGCCGGGAGCGCGGCGCGGGCTTCGCCCAGGGCCTCAAGGCGTTCCCCGGTATCAAGGTCGTCGCGAAGCAGCCCGCGGACTTCGACCGCACCAAGGGCCTCGACGTGATGACGAACATGCTCCAGGCCAACGGTGACGTGAACGGTGTCTTCGCCGAGAACGACGAGATGGCGCTCGGCGCGATCAAGGCGCTCGGCGGCCGGGCGGGCGCGTCGATCCCGGTGGTCGGCTTCGACGGCACGCCCGACGGGCTGAAGGCGGTCGAGGCGGGCACCTTGTACGCGTCGGTGGCCCAGCAGCCCAGGGAACTGGGCAAGCTCGCCGTACGCAACGCGATCGAGGCCGCCACGGGCGAGAAGATCGACGCTACGGTGAAGGTGCCGGTGAAGGTGGTCACGGCGGAGAACGTGGCCGACTTCTCCTGACGGCCGCCGCGGACCGCGCACGCCGGTTCTCACCGCGCGCGCCGGTACCCACCGCGCGGGCCCGTACCCACCGAAGTCCCCCGAGGAAACGGAGAGAGACAGCGATGTACGACTACGACCTGCTGGTCGTGGGGTCGGCCAACGCCGACCTGGTGATCGGCGTCGAGCGGCGCCCCGGCCCCGGCGAGACCGTTCTCGGCTCGGACCTGTCGGTCCACCCGGGCGGCAAGGGCGCCAACCAGGCCGCCGCCGCCGCCCGCCTCGGTGCCCGTACGGCGCTGCTCGCGCGGGTCGGTGACGACGCGCACGGCCGGCTGCTGCTCGACTCGCAGCGTGCGGCCGGTGTCGACACGGCGGGGGTACGGTCCGGCGGGGCGCCCACCGGGGTGGCGCTGATCACGGTGGACCCGTCCGGGGACAACAGCATCGTGGTGTCCCCGGGCGCCAACGCCCGGCTCACCCCGGAGGACGTACGGGACGCGGCGAAGCTGCTGGCGGGGTCGCGGGTGGTCTCCGCCCAGTTGGAGATCCCGTTGGAGACGGTCACCGAGGTGGTACGGGTGCTGGCGCCCGGCACACGCTTCGTCCTCAACCCGTCGCCCCCGGTGGAACTGCCCGCCGAGATCCTCGCGGCGTGCGATCCGCTCATCGTCAACGAGCACGAAGCGCGGGTCCTGCTGTCGGCCGGTCCGTCCTCCGAGAACTCCCCCGAGAGCTCCCCCGGGGACGAACCGGCCGACTGGGCCCGGGCGTTGCTCGCGCTGGGGCCCCGCTCGGTGGTCATCACCCTGGGTTCGCGCGGGGCGCTGGTGGCGGACGCCCGCACCACGGCGCTCGTGCCGTCCGTACCGGTACGGGCCGTGGACACGACGGGCGCCGGTGACGCGTTCACCGCCGCGCTGGCCTGGCGGCTCGGCACCGGCGAGGAGTTGGCCACGGCGGCCGCCTACGCGGCGCGGGTCGGCGCCGTGTCGGTCACCAGGGCGGGCGCCCAGGCCTCGTTCCCGACGGCGTCGGAGGTGGCGGCGCTGTCGAGCGGTGACCCGTCGGAGCGGGGCGTGTCCCGGTGAGGAAATCGGGCATACTGAACCGTCATCTCGCGGGTGCGCTGGCCGAGTTGGGCCACGGGGACGGGGTGCTGGTCTGCGACGTCGGGATGCCGGTTCCGGTCGGCCCGCGCCTGGTGGACCTGGCCTTCGTGGCCGGTGTGCCGTCCTTCGCCGAGGTGCTGGAGGGGCTGCTGGCGGAGCTGGTCGTGGAGGGCGCGACCGCCGCCCACGAGGTGCGGGAGGCCAACCCGGAAGCGGCGCGGCTGCTGGCACCGCTCCCGGACCTCGGCTTCGTCCCGCACGAGGAGCTGAAGAGGCTCTCGGCGGGCGCGCGGCTGATCGTACGCACCGGTGAGGCGCGGCCGTACGCCAATGTGCTGCTGCGATGCGGTGTGTTCTTCTGACCGTGGTACGGCGACGGCTCACCCCAGGCCGGTCACAACTCCCCGCAGCAGCAGTCCGCAGCCGAGGGCGAGCACAACGGTGGCCGAGGCGAACGGGGCCATCCGGTGGGTCAGTGCGAGGAACCGGCCCCGGGGCCGGGCCGCCAGCCTGCGGGTGGTGGTCTCCCGGAGCCGTACCACCGCGAAGCCGGCCCCGGCGAGGGTGACGGCGAGCCCGGCACCGTACGCGATCACCAGCAGGAACCCGAACCACGCCTGGCCGAGGGCGGCCGCGCCGACCAGCACCACGACGGCGGACGGGCTCGGGACCAGTCCGCCCGCGAAGCCGAGGAGGATGATCCCGCGCAGACCGGGGGCGGGCGGAAGGTGGCTGTGCGCGTGGCCGTGGGCGTGCGCGTGGTCACCGTCCTTGACATGGTCGTGACCGTGGCCGGGGCTGTGGCTGTGGCTGTGGCCGCGCGTGTGCTCGGGGTCCTCGCGCTCCACCGTGAGCGTGGCCACCGGGGCTTCGGCCAACTCGCGCTCGTGGGCGGGTTCGTGGCGGTGCGCGGAGGCGAGCACCGGGAGCCGGTCCTCGTCCGCCGCCTCATGGGTGTGTCCGTGCGGATGACCATGACCATGGCTGTGCCCGTGCCCGTGCCCGTGCGCGGGATCGTGGCTGTGCCCGTGAGGGTGGCCGTGGCTGTGCCCGTGGGGACGGCCACGGTGCCGCCATGCCCGGCGCAGCAGCAGCGCGCCCGCGATCGCGACCAGCGCGCCGCTCGCGATGGAGAGCGAGAACACCACGGTGGGCGCCGCGGCCGAGCCCGCCACGATCAGCGCGCCCAGGGCGAAGACACCGAGGGTGTGTGTCATGGTCACCGAGAGCCCGAGGGCCAGCACATCGCGCAGGGAGCTGCGACCGCCCGCCGTCGCCGCGGCCGCCATCATGGTCTTGCCGTGCCCCGGGGCGAGCGCGTGCATGGCGCCCAGCAGCAGGGACACACCGAGCGCGAACGCCGCGAAGCCGAGGGTGAGTTCGTGCCGGGCCACCAGTCCGGTCAGCGCCTGTGCCCAGCGGTCCGCCCCGCGCGGCAGCACCCCGGCCACCGGGGAACCGCCCTTCTCGTCCTCGCCCCCGGCCAGCGCGGGGCCGCCGGCGTGGACGGTGAAGGCGGCCGACTTCTGGTCGGGCGGTGAGGAGAGCAGATCGCCGGGGTAGGAGGTCAGCCGCCGCGAGAGGGAGTCGCGCGGCAGGTCCCCCGACTCGCTGAGGGCCATCCGGTCGCCCTGCGCGGTGATCTCACGCCAGCCCGCGCCGGTCGCGACCCCCGCCGGGTGGTAGGTGAGCCGCAGCGGCTCGTCGTCCGGCAGCGGCGCGGTCAGTTCGCACGTCACCCGCAGGGTCCGCAGTCCGGCCTGCCCCGGGCGCTCCTGCGCCTTCGCGCCGCCCGCCGTGACGGCGACGGCCTTCCCGCCGCCCTCCCCCACCATCAGCCGCGCGCCGTCGGCGGCGGTGTCGCACCGCGCCGTGGCCCACGCGGCCAGTTCGGCGGCGTCCAGCTCGTCGTTCCCGTCGGTGTCGATACGGCCCCGCTCCTGCGCGGCCGGGATCTCCGCCAGGTCCTCCACGTGGTCCACCCGCAGCGCCTCCGGGGCGACGACCAGGCCGTCGTACTGACTGACGGTGAAGTTCCCCAGCGGGTGTGCCTGCGCGGCCGAGGCGGGCAGCAGCGCGAGCGCCGTCCCGGTGACGAGGGTGGCGAGCGCGGTGGCGGCGGTCCGTCGGTGCACGGACCGCACGGACCGCCCCGCGCGACGCCCCGCCGAGAAGCGTCCGGTCACGGAACCTCCGGTCATGAAGCCTCCGGTCATGAGTCCTCCCGGGATCCGGATCCGGCCGGCGCGCCCAGCGCGGACCTGGCCTCGCGCGCGCCCGTGGGCGAGAAGCCGGGGTTCAGGTCGAGCGCGGCCGTCAGGTGGCGGCGCGCGGACCGGTCGTCGCCGAGGGCGCGTTCGATCATGCCGCGGTGGTAGAGGAAGGACGCGTTGCGGTAGCCCGGTGACGCGGCCGTCGCCTTCTTCGCGTACGTCAGCGCCTCGCGGTCCTCGCCGTTCGCGTGCAGCGCCCAGGCGAGCGCGTCCGCCGTGTGCACGCTCTCGCGGCGGGACCACTCGGCGCGCGCGGCTTTCAGCGCCTGCTTGGCGTCGCCGTGGTCCGCCTCGATGAGCGCGGACTCCAGGTCGGTGGCGACACCGTTGGCGCGGGCCAACCGGGTCCAGACACCGACGAGTTCGTACTGTTGCCCGGCCTGCTCCCGCTGCCCGGCCGCCTCGCGCAGTTCGCCGAGCGCGGCCAGCTGGCCCGGCAGGGGGAAGCGGCGTACGACCTCCTCCAGATCGCTCAGCGCCTCCTTGGTCCTGCCCTGAGCGGCATGGGTACGGCCACGTCCCTCCAGCGCGGGGACGTACCGCGGATCGGCCCGCAACGCGGTCGTGTAATGGCCGAGCGCCTCGTCGTACTGCCCCTGGCTCCAGGCGAGTTGGCCGAGCGCGGTGGCGACGTACGCCACATCGGCGGTGCCGGACGCCGATTTCAGCGCGCGCAGCAGCACCTCACGCGCGCCCTTCGGGTCGCCCCGCAGCTCCCGTACGTACGCGTACCGGGTGAAGACGGGGAGGCCGGGACGGCGGTCGTCGGCGAGTTCGACAGCCTTCGACGCCTCGTCGTAACGGCCGAGTTCGACCAGCGCGTCGACCCTCGTGGCGAGGGCGCTCTCGCTGTACGGATTGACCCGCAGCGCCCGGTCGGCCTGGCTCAGCGCCGCCGGGAAGTCGTGCCGCGCGGCGGCCAGCGCCGAGCGCCCGGCGAGGGCGGTGTCGTTCTCGTCGGCGGGGCGCAGCGCGAGCGAGCGCTCGAACGCCTGCTCCGCCTGCGGATAGCGCGTCGGGTCGCCGCTCGTCCTGGCCTGCTCGACGTAGGCCGTGCCCAGGGTCGCCCACCCGGTGGCGTCCTTGGGCTGGTCCTTGAGGTGTTTCTGGAGGGACGCGATGCCCTGTGCGAGGTCCCCCGAGGCCAGCCGCTCGACGGGGACGCTCGCCGCGAGCACGGGCGCGGCGGATACGCCCCGGTCCTCCTCGCCGCCGGCGCCGAGCGCCACCGAGGTGGCGGTGAGCACCAGCGCGACGGCCGTGACGGTGAGGACACGGCGGCGGCGCCCCGTACCGGCGGCGCTCCCCCGACCCTCGCACTCATCCTCGCCCTCACGCTCACGCCCTCGCGCGAACTGCGGCTTCCGTACGAGCATCGGTCTCGCCTTCCTCGGTTCTCATGGTCGGGTGGTACGTGGTCGGGTGGTACGGCGGGGGTGGGGTGGCCCGGCGGCGCCCGTGGGGGAACGGATGACGCCGCCGGGCCGGTCAGGTGGCCCCGGACTGCCGGTGGTCCGGAGCTCAGCCGACCCAGGACGGGCGCGAGCGGCGGGCCCGGAACCAGGTGGCGACGAGGCCGATCAGCAGGGCGACGACGGCGCCCACGCCGGCGGAGACCAGCATCACCGTGGTGTTGGACCACCCGGCGGTGAGCGAGTTCATGCCGCCCGTCAGCCCGGTGCCGGACGCCTTGGTCTCCACATCGGCGGCGTCGACGTCGGAACCGGCCTTGGGCAGGGCCACGTACGGGAAGTTCTTGTCGAACTCCTTGTCGTTGGCGTCGACCTCGTCGCCCAGGTCGTTCTCGGCTCCGACGAGCTCACCCTCGACGACCTGGAGCGCGATGTCGAGCACGTCGTCCGAGAGCCGGCGCCCGTTCGGGAAGCCCGCGTTGTCACCGTCCAGCACGCCGAGCCGCTTCGGCTTCTCGACCGGCTTGATGGAGGTGTTGAGGCGCAGCATCTCCGACGGTGTGACCTTCGGCGGCTGGTTGAGGTCCTTCACACCGGTCAGGAAGACCGAGACGAGGTCGTCGCGCGGCTCCGCCGGGGCCTTGATGTCGTAGATCGCCTCGATGAGCTTCGGCAGTTCCGGCTCCGTGACGTTCTTGAGGAAGTCGCCGTCGTCCTCCGGAGAGGAGGCGTTGAACTTGTCCTTGTCCTTGACGGGGTTGACGACCTCGTTGACGAGCGGCATGCCGAGCCGGGACACCCGGGTGTACTCGCCGGAGGCGTTCTGGCGCTCCGTGGTCGAGTAGATGCCGATGATCGGCTGTTCCTTCGACTCCTGGAGGTACGAGTTCGGCACCTGGAGGGCGATGGAGTTGACGCTGTAGCCCTTGAGGGTGTCGTTGCCGACCTCCGACAGGTCGCCGCCGTACAGCAGGTCGAAGACCCGCAGATCGGCGAAGAACGGGTCGTCGGCCTGACCGGCGAACGCCTTGATCCCGCCGGCGACCTTCGTCACCGCCTGGTCGCGGAGCTTCTGGTAGTCGGGCATCGACGCCTTGCCGACGTTCGACGGGGCGACCGGCAGGTTCTCGGCGACCTTGTGCTGGGAGACGACCTTCTTGTGCTCCAGCCGCAGCAGTTCGATGTCGTAGGTCTGCGTGAAGTTGAGCTCCGGGGAGTCCAGGCTCTCCACCACACCGGTGTTGTAGAGGAAGGTGTCCTCGTTCTTGCGGTGGTCCTTGAACGTGAACCGGTAGACGAGATCGTCCTGGGCATCGCCGTTGTTGTCGATGCGGATGTCGTAGCGGGCGTCGGTGGCGAACGTGAAGAAGTTCGGTCCGCCCGCCGGCTCCTGGAAGGGAAGGACGTTCGCGATGATGGTCGTGGTGTCGGGGTGGTCGGGGCTGACGAACGCGTAGAGGTCCGTGTTGTCGAACTGGGGCTGTCCCGAGATCAGGGGAGCCTCGCGGTGGCTGGAGGCCTGCGCGGCCTGTGGCGCCAGCGCGGCCACGCCGGTGGCGGCGAGCCCCCCGGCGGCCAACGCACCACAGGCGAGCAGCGCGACGCTCCCGCGTCCTCGCCACGTACGCCCGCTTCTGGTGATTGGGGTCATCGAGTCCGTCCTTCGTCCGCATCGGGGCCGTTCCGGCTTGCTGTACACGTCCTTACGTGCGTGACCCCGTTCTTGTTCGGTCTCGTTCGCGGCGAGTTGGGGCGCCGGAGGGCCGGCGGCGGCAAGAAGGCATGGCAGGGCTGGGGTGTAGCCCGATCGGACCTCTTCAAAAAAATTTCCGGCCGGACCAATCCATCCGGGGCCGTGCAACGAAGAAGAGAAGACGGGGGGTGTTTCCGCACGTCAGAACGGTCTGTGGCGGGTACCCCGGGCATGCGCGCGCCGGTCCCGGCGAGCGTGCGGCACGCTCGCCGGGACCGGCGGTGGGGGGTGCCCGTCGCGTCGGACGGACCTCGCTCAACGGACCCGTGCACCGGACCCGCGCATACGGACGGGTCCGGTCACGCCGGACGGGTCCCGTCACACGGCACCGGTCCGGTCACACCGAACAGGCGCTGCCACACGGACACCGCCACGTCGGACGGGTCAGGTGAAGTTGACGTCGCTGCACAGGAAGTACGTCTGGTCCATGTGCGAGGCCTGCCAGATCGTGTAGACCACATGACGCCCGGTGTATCCCGAAGTGCTGACGTCGATGGCGTAGTTCTGGCTCTGGGCGTAGCTGCCCGTCCTCTTGACCAGTTGCAGGTCGTTCCAGGTCAGCGGCTGCGTGGTGGGGTCGAAGCCCTGCCTGGTCACGTACACCAGGAAGTAGTCCGCGCCGTGGCTGGCCTGGTCGTACAGGTTCAGTCTGAAGTTGGCGGAGATGTTCGTCGTCTTCCACGCGCCGGGGGTGTCGAGGGACCGGTACCGCCCGCCCTCGGTCCGGCCGCCGCTGCACAGCTGCCCGTTGGGGATGACGGCCTGGAAGTTGCCCGCGGAACCGTCGCGGTACAGCCCGTTCCAGTTCCACATGGCGTTGGGGTTGTCCTGCCACGCCTGCCAGCACATCGGGTCGAGCTGTGCCATGGCCGGGTTCTGGAAGTCGCTGCCCCAGCGCTGCCAGCAGCCGTAGTTGCGGGAGGCGGGGTCGATGACGGAACCGTGCGCCGACGCGGTGCCGACGGAGGGGATCAGGCAGAACAGCACCGCGGAGAGTACGCCCAGAACGCGTGCGGCCCAGCGGCCCGATAAGCTCCGCCTCTTGTCGTGATCATGACATTTCATGGAGTCTCCATCTTCCGGTTGTGGGGTGTTCCGAAATGGGAGCGCTCCCAATTTACCGCGTCGTTACGCGGCGGCATAGAGCGGAAACACGGGTTTCCCGGCGCGGTCGCCGCGGCGACCAGAGTGGAAGGATGGGCACCCGGGCCACGGATCTCCGGCACGTGGCAGACGCGAAAGGTGTCCAGGCGCATGGCAGTTGTCCACCGCACCACGATGACCCCCACCAAGCTGGAGCTGCTCGCCTCCTGGCTCCCCGCGCGGCCCTGGTACCGCGGCGGGGGAAACGCCCCGGAGCTGAGCCGGACCGGCGGGTTCCGGCTCGACGATCCGCGGGGCGAGGTCGGGATCGAGTTCATCGCGGTCACCGACACCTCGGGCGACCGGCCCCTCACGTACCACGTGCCGCTCACGTACCGGGGCGCACCGCTCGACGGGGCCGACGAGGCGCTCGTCGGGACCAGCGAGCACGGGGTGCTGGGGCGGCGATGGATCTACGACGGGGCCCATGACCCGGTGTTCGCCGCACAGCTCCTCGCCCTGCTCACCGGCGCCGCCGAGCCGCAGGCCCAGAGCCTCAGCGACACCCCCGACCCATCCGTCGCCGGCGACCTCGCGGGGGCGGGCCCTGCGGGTACGTTCGCGTCCCTGAGCGTGACGGACGGTCCGGACGGCACCGATCTCCTGGTCCGGACGACGGGCGGCGGCGCGGCCACCGGCGCGACCGCCGGCGAGCCCGGGGCCTCGCTGGCCATCCGCGTCAACCGGACCCTCCTGGCCGCCCCGGATGCCCCCGCCGGCACGCCCGGGCCCCTCGGCCATGTCACCGCGGGATGGAGCCTCCCGGACGGGACCACGGCACGCGGCCGATACATCGTCGTGAACGGCTCCGCACCCGCCTGAGGCCCCATCCGGACAGGTCCTGATGACCGATTCGGGCAGCCCCTGTCCGGCACGGGCCCTGTCCGCCCCGTATCCGCGCACGCGAAGCCGGCCGACGAGCAGGTCGGCCGGCTGACCATCGCGCGCCTCAGGCGATCGCGGGCTCCTGCTCCGGGGCCGCCTCGGCCTCGGCCTTGGGCTTCCCCGCGGCCTTCACGGAGGCGCCGGCCGGGGCGTTCCCCGCGGCCTCCGCCGACCCGTCGGCATCTTCGGCGCCGTCCGCGCCACCCTCGGCGATGTCCAGGAAGTGACGGATCGCGTCGACCGACAGCTCGAGTTCGTCGGCGGCGTCCAGCTCGCTCCCGAAGACCTCGACCGCTTCCGCCACAGCCTCGGCCAGCTCCGCCTCGGCCTTGCGCAGCTTGGCCTCGGCCTTGTCGACGGTGTCGACCACCGCCAGCTGCCGGCGCTGCTTCTCCTGGAGCTTCTGCTTACGGGACGGGCTCTTCTCGGGGGTTTGCGAAGTCATGACCAAGATCATATGCCGACCGTCGGCGATCCCCGAAATCCCCAACTGGCGGCCGTCGAAGGCCTTTCCACAGGAGGGTACGTCAGCCCCGGTCAGCCGGTTCCGGCGACGCCCGGGACGGCCGCCCCGGCAGTCACGCGGCACGAGGGGTTGTTATTCCACAATGCAGAAAATAGTATCCACATCGTAGAACCTGCCCGTTGCTGCCGATGACCCCGGAGGAGACCCCATGGCACGCATGTTCCTCAACGGCCAGGCGATGGAGGGCGGCCCCTTCCACCACCACCTGCGCGGCGCCCCGCTGATCGCGAAGACCCGTACCGCCCCCGGTCACCGCTTCTTCTCGATCCGGGACACCTGCCCCGGTCTGCTGCCGGACCGCGGCGTCGACACCACCGTGGAGGGCGAGGTCTACGACGTCCCCGACGAGGTGCTCCGCGACGAGCTGCTGCCCAACGAACCGGCGGAGCTGGAGTTCGGCATCATCGAGCTCCAGGACGGCTCCTCGTGTTTCTCGATGGTGTTGCGCCGTGGGGAGCTGGAGCGGGGCGGCCACACGGAGATCACCGCGTTCGGCGGCTGGCGCGCCTATCTGAAGAGCCTCGGCCGCGACGCCTGACCCCGAACACACCACGAGACGACGACAGAAGGAACACGCACGATGAGCGCAACCCCTCGGAAGATCGCCTTCATCGGTCTGGGCATCATGGGCGGCCCGATGGCGGCCAACCTCGTGAAGGCCGGTCACACCGTGACCGGCTACAACCGCGGCCGCTCCCCCGTCGACACACTCGTCGCCGCCGGTGGCCGGGGCGCCGGCAGTGTCGCCGAGGCGGTCCGTGACGCCGAGGTCGTGATCACCATGGTCCCGGCCGACGCCCAGGTCAGAGAGGTCGTCCTCGGCGAGGACGGTGTCCTGCGGCACGCCGCGCCGGGCACCCTGCTGATCGACATGAGCAGCGTCACCCCGGAAACCGCGCTGGAGGTGGCGGCCGCCGCGCGCGAGAAGGGCGTCCGTACCCTCGACGCACCCGTCTCCGGCGGCGAGGCCGGCGCGATCGAGGCGGTCCTGTCCATCATGGTCGGCGGTGACGCCGGTGACTTCGCCGACGCCCGGCCGGTCTTCGAGGCGCTGGGCACCACCGTGGTGCACGTCGGCCCGCACGGCGCCGGCCAGACGGTCAAGGCCGCCAATCAGCTCATCGTCGCCGTCCATCTGGAGGCCCTGGCCGAGGCCGTGGTCTTCCTGCGGAACGCCGGGGTGGACCTCCCGGCGGCGCTCGACGTCCTGGGCGGCGGGCTGGCCGGCTCCACCGTCCTCGCCCGCAAGCGCGAGGCCATGGTGAGCGGTGACTTCACGCCCGGCTTCCGTATCGACCTGCACCACAAGGACATGGGCATCGTCACCGACGCCGCCCGCGCGGTGGGCGCCCCGCTGCCGGTCGGGGCCCTCGTCGCCCAGCTCGTCGCCTCCGCGCGCGCCTGCGGCGACGGCGGTCTCGACCACTCCGCGCTGCTGCGGGGCGTCGAACGCCTCGCCGGCCGCACCCACCTCTGAACCCCGACCCGTTGGAGAACCCCATGGCTCGCATGACTGCGGCACAGGCCGCGGTGGAGATCCTGAAGCGTGAGGGCACCACCCACGTCTTCGGTCTGCCCGGCGCGGCGATCAACCCCTTCTACGCCGCGATGCGCGGCGACGGCGGCCTGACCCACATCCTCGCCCGGCACGTCGAGGGCGCCTCCCACATGGCGGAGGGCTACACCCGGGCCAGGCCGGGCAACATAGGCGTCTGCGTGGGCACCAGCGGCCCCGCGGGCACCGACATGATCACCGGCCTGTACTCGGCCGCCGCGGACTCGATCCCGATCCTGTGCATCACCGGCCAGGCACCGGTGGCCAAGCTCCACAAGGAGGACTTCCAGGCGGTCGACATCGCCGCGATCGCGGGACCGCTGACCAAGATGGCGATGACCGTCCTCGAACCCGCGCAGGTGCCCGGCGCCTTCCAGCAGGCCTTCCACCTGATGCGCTCGGGCCGCCCAGGCCCGGTCCTGATCGACCTGCCGATCGATGTCCAGATGGCCGAGATCGAGTTCGACCCGGAGACGTACGCGCCTCTCCCGGTCTACCGGCCGGCCGCGACCCGGGCCCAGATCGACAAGGCGATGGAGCTGCTCCAGGCCGCCGAGCGGCCGCTGCTCGTCGCCGGCGGCGGTGTCGTCAACGCGGACGCGAGCGAGCTGCTGGTGGAGTTCGCGGAGCTCACCGGCGTTCCGGTGGTGCCCACCCTGATGGGCTGGGGCGCCATCCCCGACGACCATCCGCTCATGGCGGGCATGGTCGGGCTCCAGACCTCCCAGCGGTACGGCAACGCCACGATGCTCGCGTCCGACTTCGTGCTGGGCATCGGGAACCGCTGGGCCAACCGGCACACCGGCGGCCTCGACACGTACACCCGGGGACGCACCTTCGTCCATGTGGACATCGAACCGACCCAGATCGGCCGCGTGTTCGCCCCGGACCGGGGCATCGTCTCGGACGCCGGGGCCGCGCTGGAGCTGTTCGTCGAGGCCGCGCGGGAACTCCGGGACTCCGGGGCGCTCAAGGACCGGTCCGCCTGGTCGGACAGTTGTCGGGAGCGCCGGCGGACGATGCTGCGCAAAACCCACTTCGACAATGTGCCGGTGAAACCACAGCGGGTCTACGAGGAGATGAACAAGGCGTTCGGCCGTGACACGAGGTACGTCAGCACGATCGGGCTCTCGCAGATCCAGGCGGCGCAGATGCTGCACGTCTACCGGCCGCGGCACTGGATCAACGCCGGGCAGGCGGGGCCGCTGGGCTGGACCCTGCCCGCGGCGCTGGGGGTCGCGACGGCCGATCCGGACGCCACGGTCGTCGCGCTCTCCGGTGACTACGACTTCCAGTTCCTGATCGAAGAGCTGGCCGTCGGCGCGCAGTTCAAGATCCCGTACCTGCATGTCGTCGTCAACAACGCCTACCTCGGGCTGATCCGGCAGGCCCAGCGCGGCTTCGACATGGACTTCTGCGTCCAGTTGTCGTTCGACAACGTCAACGCGCCCGAAGTGGGCGGTTACGGGGTCGACCATGTCAAGGTCGCCGAGGGGCTGGGCTGCAAGGCCATCAGGGTCTTCGAGCCGGACCGCATCGGGCCGGCGCTGGAGGAGGCCAGGAAGCTCATGGCCGAGTACCGGGTGCCGGTCATCGTGGAGATCATCCTCGAACGGGTCACCAATGTCTCCATGGGCACCGAACTCGACAACGTCACCGAGTTCGAGGAACTGGCCACCGACGCGGAGCAGGCGCCCACCTCCGTCCTCGCTCCCGCTACCGGCGCCACGGCTCCCCTCGGCTAGGCCGCCGGTGTGCCGCGCCGGTTGTGCGGTGCCGGCCGCGGCCGTACGTACGGCGGGAAGGCTGGGCCAGGCCCGGTCTGCCCGCCGTACGGGGAGCAGGCCGTCGGCGGAAAAGATGCCGGGGTCATGGGCCGACGGCCGCGGTGTCCCTTCCGCTGCTGGTCAGTTGGATCCCCTGGCCCAGCAGCCCGCGCAGGATGAGCCCGATGCTGTCGGTCAGCGCGCGCATCGCGACCGGGTTGATGATCGGCTCCAGGCTGGGGATGCCCAGGTCGAACTCGCAGGAGAACAGCACCACCACGTCCCGGTCGGCCTGCCGGACGTCCCAACTGCCCGCGAACCGGGCGAAGTCCCCGGTGAGCTGGTCGAAGGTGATGTGCCGGGCGACGGGGTCGACGACGTCCCGTTCGGTCCAGTACAGGACGCCGCCGCGGAAGTTCACGGCCCAGGACGAGTCGACGGTACCCGCCTCGTCGGCGGTCACCTTGATCTCGCGTACCGCGTCGGTGTGGTCGGAGTACCGCTCGAAATCACGGATCAGGCCGAACACCCGGTCCGCGTCGTCGTCGGTCAGCAGTCCCTCGATGTGCAGGTGGCAGGCCATCGCATTCCTCCGGTGGGTAAGGGGTCGGCAAGAGGGCAGTACGCGGAACGCCGGCGCCCGGCCGACGGGGCCGGGGCACGACCGGCGCGGTCACCCCAGGACGAGCGGGCCTCCGGCGTAGGCCGTGCACAGTGCCTCGGCGGCCCGGCCGAAGGACGGCGGATGGAACTTGAGCGCCCCGGCGCAGGCGGCCAGGTACGACGTCTCGTCACCGGAGACGTAGGACATGCCGCCGAGCGCCTCCAGACAGCGCGGCACCACACGGTCGACGGCGGCCTGCGCCGCGAACCGGCACACCAGCGACCGCGCCAGTTCGGCCTGACCGACCGGCCCTCCGGTGTCCAGCGCCGACGCGGCGTCCGTCACGCCGCCCATGGCCGCTTCCAGCTCCACCAGGATCCGGGCCCGTTCGGCGGGGTCCCCCTTCCTCCGGTCGAGCACCCGCTCCGCCAGCGCGCTCGCCATCCCCAGGTACGAGGCCGCCATCAGCAGCTCGAACCAGACGAACCCCACGGTCTGGACGGGGTCCATACCGCCGTCCTCGCCCCGCTCCGTACGGACCACCATGTCCGGTGAGACCCGGACGTCCCGCAGCCGTACCTCGTCGCTCTCCGCGCCGGCCAGCACGGTGCTGCCCCAGAACGGGTGCACCGAGATGCCGGGCGTGGTGGCGGGGATCACCGCCACGGCGAGCCGCGGGCCGCCGTCGGTGTCCAGCAGGACGGAGGCGGTGAGCAGGTCCATCGACGCGGACAGGCTGCACGGCTTCTTGGCACCGTTGAGGACGAGGTCGTCGCCGTCCTGACGGGCCGTGATGGAGGAGGCGAGGATCGACTGCCCGGACCTGCCCTCGGCGAACCCGGAGGCCATCAGCAGCCGCTGCTCGGCGACCGCTTCGAGCAGCATCCACTCCAGGCCCTTGGTGACCTCGTACGCCTGGACCATCCCGGCGACCGAGAAGTGGTGCATGGTGGTGGCCACCGCCAGGGACGGGGCGCGCGACCCCACGGCCCGCTGGAGCAGCACCGCCTCCACCGCGCTCGCGCCCAGCCCCTTGTGCTCCGACGGCACCAGCAGCCCCGCGCCCCCCGCCTCCTTGAAGAGGCCGAGCGCGGGACCGCCGGGGCGTTCCAGCTCGTCCTGGGGCAGGGCGGCGAGGCGGCCGTCCAGTCCGGGGAGGAACCCCTCCAGTGCCGTACGCTCGCGTTCAAGAAACCTCATCGCCGTCTCCTCCGGGTCCGTTCCAGGGTGGTGCCGTGAGCGCCCCGCCGATCCACCGGCCGATCGCGGCGGCGATCGGCTCGGAGCGTCTGACCCAGCCGGTGTGGCCGAGCCGTTCGCCGTGGTGCCGGCGCGTCACGTCCGCGCCGCGCAGCAGGGCGCACAGGGCGTCCACCGCGCCGGGCGGCGCCAGCCGGTCGCCGCCGACCGAGAACGCCAGCACCGGCAGCCTCAGGGCCGCGATCAGCTCCTCGTACGGGACGTCCGCCCCGGCCGGCCGGTAGCGCCCGGTGCGGGCCATCCGGGCCCAGTCGCCCACCAGCACCCGGGACTGCCGCCCGGCGAAGCCCAGTACGTCGCCCGGCCAGTAGCCGCGCAGCCGGGCGACCGCCGCGACGGCGTTGGTGCCGAGCAGCGGGATGAGCCCGGTCGGCGGCGGATACGCGCGGAAGTACGGAGTGCCCGCGGCGACCAGCAGGATCCCGGCCAGATCGGCCGGATGCCGGGCGGCGTACAGCAGGCCGATCTGTCCGCCGATGCTGTGCCCGAGCAGGAACACCGGGCTGCCGGGCGCCTGTTCGCGCAGCGCGGCCACGACGGCCGGACAGTCCACGGTGGCCAGCTCGTGGTAGCCGTACCGGGCCGAGGCGTCCGGCCGGGGCAGGCTGTCGCCGTACCCGCGCAGATCGGTCACCGCGACGCCCAGGCCGTGCGCCGCCAGGGCGGTGGCGAACGGCCGGTAGAAGCGCGCCCGTACGCCGAGCGCGGGCCAGACGACGACGAGCGGCCGCCCGGCCGGCGCCGGCCAGTGGTGCACCGCGAGCGCGGCTCCGTCCGGCAGTGTCACCGTCAGCCGTACGGAACCGGCCCCGGCCGGCGGCTCGTCGGGCCGGTCACTCACCGGCCAGGCCCATGTAGGCCAGCCGGGCTGCCTGGGTCTCGGCGGACCACTCCAGCGCGGCCTTGATCCGCTCGTCCGGCGTGGTGTCCAGCAGGCGGCGCCCGGGCCAGATCTCGTGGTCGCCGATGACGTCGGCGATCTGCTGGACGCCTTCCTGGAAGAGTTCCTCCCGGCGTTGCAGGACCTCGAACACCGGGAGGGAGGCCCAGAGTTCGTTGCCGCGCTTCAGGAGGTCCGCCGCATGCTCCGTGAGCCCCGGGTCCCGGGACAGGTGCCGCTTGACGATCTCGCTGCCGACGGTCAGGTGCCGGATCTCGTCGATGCCCGCCCCGCGCTCCACGCTCGCCGCCGCGGGGTCGACGATCTTCCACTTGTGCTCGCTGAGTTCGCCGGTCGGCGCCAGCACCCCCTCGACCAGAACGGTCAGTACGAGCACCCCGGAGAGGAAGGGGTGCGGCCCGTTCATCACGTCCAGCCCGAACTCCTCCAGCGGGTCCAGCACGTGGGTGCGGTGCTCGCCGGCGTACCGCTCGACGACTTCGTCGATCTCCGCCTCCGCGACGCCCACCTCGGTCATGTGCGCCCGGAACGCCTGGGCGTGCCGGGCCTCGTCCAGCAGTTGGGTGGCGTAGAACTCCATGGACTTCGCGTCGGGCGCGTTCGCCACCAGCGAGGTAATCGCCCGCGCGGCCTTGTCCTCGGCGATGGAGCGGAAGGAGAACTCCGTGAGGAGCGCGTCCCGCAGGGGGCCCGGCTTCCTCATGTGGTCCGGCGTCACCGCCTCGGGCCGGTGACCGTTGACCAGGCCCCGGAGCGTGCCCTGCGCGACATTGACCAGCCAGTAGTCCAGGTCGCACCGCTCCGGCGTGAGCCTCAGCTCGCGGGCGCCCGCGAGCACGTCGGGGGCCTGGTCCCAGTCTGCTTCCGGTGCGATGTTCGTCGTCATCGTGCCACCTCAAGGTCGGTCGGATCAGATGGTGTTGGTGATGCGGAGCAGCTGCCAGAGGGAGGACGGCCGGGGTCCGCCCCGGAACGCCACGTACTCGGGCTCGATCACCTGCGGCGCCCATTTGAGTTTGAACGCCTGCTGTGACCGGGCCGGGTAGAGAGACGCTCCCCGCTCGGCGATCAGCCGAACCGCGCGGCTGATCAGCGGACTCGCGTTCGCCGGCTCGGGGCCCAGCCCGGCGAACGGGGTGAGCCCGAGGTGCAGCCACCCGGCCCCCTCCCCGGCGAAGGCCGTCAGGGCCGTGAGATTGATCAGCTCGATCGTGCCGACCGCGGCCTCCGGGGTGCGCCGGGTCAGGTCGTACAGCCAGCCGGGCCGGCTGCCGTACGCGGGCGAGTAGGAGACGTACCCGATGACCGCGCCGTCGCGGTGGGCGGTGAACAGCCGCCGGTGCGGGGCCCCTCGGCCCTCGCGCTCGCCCACCAGGAACGTCATCCGCTTGACGTGCCGGCCCTTGTCCCGCAGCCACTTCCGGTCGATCTCGTCGAGCACCGGGAGATGGGTGCCGGCCGGTGCCTCCCGGACGGTCACCCCTTCGCGCCGTGCCCGGGCCAGGTTCTGCCGGATCTTCGCCGGCGCCTTCCCCTTCAGCGAGAAGCGCCCCAGGTCGATGCTGTACGAACTGCCGAGCTGGTTGACCGTCCAGCCCCGTCCGGCGAACAACTCCACGTCCGCCGCCCGGACCTGTGCCGCCACCAGCCCGCGGCGTCGGCCGGCCACCCGCTCCTGGAACTCGGCCAGCAGCGCGCCGCGGTGCTCGGCCGGTGCGAAGGGGCCGCCGAAGACGAACACACTGCCACCGCGGCGCCGGTACGCGATGACGCCCGGCACCGAGGCGGAGGTGAAGTGCTCGGCCCCGTCGTTGTACGCGATGAACCCGCTGGGGTGATCGGCGTACGCGGTGATGCTCTCCAGCGCGTCCGGCGACGGGGCGCTCATAGGGCGTGCGCCCCCGCCCGCCGCGCCTGGTGCGCCTTCTGCCGCCTGGTCTCCAGGTGCTCGAAGGGCAGGCCGGCCGGCTTGGCGTAATTGCCCAGCAGACCGCGGTCACCGAACAGATGCAGCGGGACCACCAGCAGCGCCCACTCCGGACGCACCAGCCACGCCCACAGGAGGACCACCGCTCCCGCCGTCAGCCAGGTGTGCATCACGTTGTAGAGGATGTGGAACACCGGGTGGATCCGGCCGTCCCTGGAGAGCGTGTACGCGATCAGGCCCGGGATGTAGCCGATGAGGTCGATGTAGAGGAACAACAGGATGGCCGGGCCCCAGCGCACCTCGTCGATGTGCCACAGGAAGGCGACGGCGGCCACCACGAGGACGCCCAGGTACTCGGCCCGTGTCGTCAGGTAGTTCTGCCGGTGCCCGAAGGCCTGCTCCGCGCTCATGGATCTCCTTCGCTCGTGACGGCTGAGGACCTGATCCGCCGGCGGATCCGGCCGGATCGCACGGGGCCCGTCACACGGGGCCCGGCGCGGATACACGAGAGCCCGCCCGGGCGTAGATGTGGTGCCGCGTCCTGACCAGGTGGCGCACCGACGCCCGCCACGCCTCCTCGTTCGCCCGGAGGTCCGCCGCGGCCTCGCAGCCGGGTATCCCCGCCAGCGAGCTGGGGAGCGGATGCCGGTGGAAGAGCACGGCGGTCTGGTCCAGCAACCGGTCGAGTCTGGTCTTCGCCCAGCCCGGCACCACATCGAAGAAGGCCGGGCGGATCAGACGCTCGATGACGTCGGGGGCGAGGATCCGCAGGGGCTCGACCCGGATGCCCTCGGCGGCGGCCTCCTCGATGATCAGCTGGACCAGCCGCTCGGTGGTGAGCGCGTTCGCGCCGCCGCTGAGCCAGTACTCGCCGGTCCGTACACCGGAGTCCAGCAGGGAGACGATCGCCCGCGCCACGACGTCCCGCGGTACGAAGTCCACGTAGCCGGTGGGATCGCTCGGTGTGAAGGGCAGCCGGTTGAGCAGCACCTGGTGGGCGAAGGTGTGCAGCCCCTGCGCCTCGGAGATCTCGCCGGTGACGGAGTCACCGATGATGATCGACGGGCGTACGATCACCACCTGCGCGCCGCTGCCGGTGACGATCTCCTCGCCGACGACCTTGGACGACACGTACAGGGAGGGGCTGCTGCCCGCCCGCCCCGTCCGGTCGCCGCCCGCGGCGAGGATCTCCTCGCGCCGCGCCACGTAGGCGCTGCTGACATGGATCATGGGCGCGCCCGCGTCGACCGCGAAGCGGGAGATCCGCCGGGCCCCTTCGACGTTGTGGGTCCGCATCTCCTCGGCGGTGCCGCTGAACTTCACCATGCCCGCCGCGTGGACCACCACGTCGACGTCGGCGCACAGGGTCCGGTAGCGGGCCGGGTCGAGCCCCAGCAGTGGCCGGGAGATGTCACCGCGCACCACCTCGTCGCAGCCGGCGAGGGGCCGCCGGCGTGCCAGGCCGATGACGCGGTAGTCGCGCAGTTGGGGGATGAGCGCCGTGCCGAGCACCCCGGCACCACCGGTGAGCAGGAGAGTTCTGGGTGGCGAAGTCATATTCGCGGCCTTTCGCGTGCTGTCGCTGAACGGGTTCGCGTGCTGTCGCTCAAAGGGGTGCGCGTGCTGTCGCTCAAAGACGCGCGTGTCGCTGAAGGGGTGCGCGTGTCGCGGAACGGGTCAGGAGAAGTTCTTCGCCATGGCCGTCAAGGAGTCGTCGAACGCCGTCAGCAGCTCGGCCTCCTCGGCCGGGGTGAGAGTCGCGGGCGGGGTGAGCCGGACCACCGGGTGGGCGTTGAGCGAGTGGTTGACCACGACATGGCGGTCGACCATCTCCAGCAGCAGTTCGCCGGCCATGGCGGCGTTGTCGAGCTCGACACCGATCAGCAGACCGGCGCCACGCACCTCCCGGACCAGGCGCGGTGCCCGCTCGGCGGCGATGGCGCGCAGGGCGTCGAGGAGCCGCGCGCCGGTCACCGCGGCCCGGTCCACCAGTTCCTCGTCCCGGATCACCTCGACGGTGGCGCGTACCGCCGCCATCGCGATCGGGGCGCCGGAGTAGGTGGAGGTGTGCAGGAAGGGATCGGTGTCGAAGGGCTCGAACATCTCCGGGGTCGCCAGCACGGCGGACACCGGCATGACACCGCCGGACAGCGCCTTGCCGACGAGCAGCATGTCCGGCCGTACCCCGGCGAGTTCACTCCCCCACCAGGCGCCGAGCCGGCCCAGTCCGGTCATCACCTCGTCCACGACGAGGAGGGCCCGGTGCTCCCGGCACAGCGCCGCCACCTCCGCGAGGTAGCCGGGCGGCGGCATGATCACCCCGGCCTCGCTCTGCACCGGTTCGACCACGACGCAGGCCTCGCCCTCGCCGGTACGGAGCGCCTCGGCCAGTGCCGCGACCTCACCGAAGGGGACGTGGGTGACATCGGGCAGGAGGGGCCGGAACGGGTCCTGGTAGAAGGACCTGGCCGTCAGCGAGAGTGCTCCCACGGTCTTGCCGTGGTATCCGTTCTCCATCGAGATCAGCCGTCGTCTGCCGTGTGCCCTGGCCAGTTTGACGGCCGTCTCGGTGGCCTCGGCGCCGGATCCGGAGAAGTGCACCCGGTCGAGCCCGGCCGGTGCCACGGAGGTCAGCGCCTGGGCGGCGAGACCCACCGCGGGGTCGAGGAAGAGGCGGGTGGACAGGGCCTGGCGTTCGGCCTGCCGCTGTACCGCCTCGACGACCCGCGGGTGTCCCGCGCCCGTGAAGAACACACCGTAACCGCCGCAGTTGAGGAATTCCTGCCCGTCGGTGGTGGTGACACGGGCGCCGGAGGCGGAGTCCTCGACGAGACCGCCGAAGAGTGCCGCCAGTTGACTGCGCCCCCTGCCCAGATGCTTCCGGTGCAGGTCGATCGGTTCGTTCTCGGAGGGTCTGCTGTCCGACAAGCCGGCGTTCATCGTGAACACTCTCCATGGGAAGGCACCGGCTCAGGCCCGGCGCGGTGCCAGATCGGGGGCGAGCGAGGCCCACTTGTCCGGGGCGCCGTTCCACTTCTCGGCGTCGTCGAGGGGCTGGACACGGATGGTGGCCAGCGGCAGCAGCGGCGCGAGCCGCGCGTTCCACTCCAGGGCGGGGGCCAGTTCGGCGGGCACCTCGTTCTCCGGGTAGATCGCGTCGCTGGGGCACGCCTGGACGCAGTTGCCGCAGTCGATGCACTCGTCGGGGTCGATCACGAGGAAGCTGTCGGCCTCCCGGAAGCAGGCCACCGGGCAGTAGGTGACACACTCCGCGAACTTGCAGTGAACACACTGTTCGGTGACGACATGGGTCATGATCCACTCCCGTTGGTCAGCAGCTCTCCGTGGTCGTCGGCGAAGCGGTGGCCCGTCTCCAGGCCCAGCGCGTAGGCACCGACGAGCCCCTCCTCGGCGGCCGCCCCGTAGTCGACGCCCAGCGTCTTGAGGTCGTCGGCGGGCCGCACCACCAGGACCCGGGCGCGGCCCAGCAGGGCACCGTCCACGATCTCCTCGGAGCCGTAGAGGTCCCGGTACAGCGGGAACGGGTCGGAGCCGATCACGATCAGCGAGGACACCCCGGTCTCCGCCACCTCACGGGCGGGGCAGGCGCAGGTGTACGAGGCGTCCACGTACGGCTCGCCGTCCACCTCGGCCGGTACCGCCCACGCGTGCAGCATCCGGGTCGAGGCATACGCGACGGCGTCGTAGTTGGCCTCCGTCAGCCGGGCGGCGCCCGGCCCCGCGCGCTCGGGGCGGGTGGCGAAGACGACCGGCGCCAGGTGGCGTTCGACCCAGCTCCGGTCGCCGCTGAGGGTGTCGCGCAGCAGTTGCCGGCCCAGCCGCTTCGCGCCGGGGCCCTGGGTGAGTTCGGCGCCCGCCTCCGTCGTGACCCTGCTGGTGGCGAGGAGCAGATCGGGCGCGTCGTCCCGGAACAGCCCGGCGCGCAGCGTCGGCCCGTACTCCCGGATGCTCTCCAGCGCCACCTGGCTCATCCCGGTGCGCGCCGCTCCCGCCGCCGCCCGCAGCCAGTAGTCCACCCCCACCTCCCGCGCCCTGCCGATGGCGGCGAGGCCTCCGGAGAGGCCGGACGAGGAGGCGGTCCCGTACACCCGGGCGCGCAGCCCGCGTTCCTCGAAGGCGGCGAGCACACCGTGTCCGAAGACACCCTTGAGCATGCCGGACGCCACGGCGATGCCCGTGCCGCCACCGGGGCCGGTGGCGCTGTCGGTCGTCACGTGAACGGTATTCCCTTCTCCAGCTGGGCGGTCATATGGGTACGCGCCGGTTTTCCGCTCGCGGTGCGGGCGATCCCGCCGCGCTTGACCTGGAGTACGGCGCGGGGCGCCACACCGAAGTCCGCGGCGATCCCGGCGGCGACGGCGGCGGTGTCCACGGTCGCCGTCCGCTCGGGCACGACCAGGACGGTGAACCCGTCCTCGTGTGCCAGGGCGACACACTCGGCGACGCCCGGCTCCGTCGTCGCGCGGTGCTCGATGTCCACGACGAACACGTTCACCCCGTTGACGGAGACGCGGTCGCCCCGGCGCCCGTGCAGATAGAGCCGGCCGGCCCGCAGCCGGCCCAGATCACCGGTGTCGAACCACTGGACGCGGTGATCGGTGGCCCCGTCGTAACCGTTGAAGAGGGTGCGCCCGCGCAGCCGTACGGTGCCGAGTTCGCCCTCCGGGCGGCGTCCCCCGTGCTCGTCGACGATCTCCAGGTCGAGCCCGGGGACCGGGGCGCCGAGGCAGGCGGCGCCCGGGGCGCCGCCGGTGGCGGACTCCTCGGCGAAGTTCGGGGCCTCGTCGGTGTACCGGTGGGAGGTGGCCATCAGCCCGGCCTCGGCGAGTCCGTAGCAGAAGACCAGCGCGGACGGCGGGAATCCCCAGGGGCCGGTCGCTGCCAGGAAGTCGCGCACCGAGTCCCGGCGGATCGGCTCGGCGCCGCTGAACACGGTGTGCCACCGCCGCAGCAGGCCGGGGTCCGGCCCGTCCGCCCGCGCGGCCTCCCCGATCCTGGCCGCGAGGTAGCGCAGCATGAAGTCGGGGAGCGCGCTGTGCACGGCCGGGGCGTCCCGGACCAGCCGCAGCGCCGCCATGGGCCGGCGCAGGAACGTACCGGGTTCCTCCACCACGACGTTCAGGGCTCCGGCGAGTCCGGTGAGCAGCCCGACGAGGCCCATGTCGTGATGGAGCGGCAGGGCGATCAGGCCGGAGTGGCCCGGCCGCATGCCGGCGACGGCGCGGATGGCCTCGGTGTTGCCGACGAGGGCCCGGTGGCTGAGCGGGATGGGCCGGGGCATCCCGGTGGATCCGCTGGAGTACTGGACGAAGGCGATGTCCTCCGGGTCCGCCTGCGCCGGCTCCCGCACCGGCCGCGCGTCGTCCATCGGCGAGATCTCCCGCAGCCCCGGGCCGCTGATGCGGTACGCGTGCCGGGCGCCCTGCTGCCGCGCGACGAGGGCGGTGTACTGGCCGGTGATCGTGCCGGGCACCCGGGGCTTGACGGAGACCGGCACGGCCCCCAGGTGCATCAGCCCGAGCAGCGCGAGCACCCCGTCCCGGGAGCTGCTGATCCGCAGCAGGACCCGGTCGCCCGGCCGGACCCCCTGGGCGGCGAAACCGCCGGCCGCGGCGGCGATCCGCTCGGCCAGCAGGGGGTAGTGCAGTGTTTCCCGCCGGGGCGAGGTGCCGAAGGTGACCGTGGCGTCCTGCCGGTACGCCTGGCTCGCGATGGCCTCGGGGAGTGTGCCCGCCGCCATCAGCCGGCCCGTCCCGGGGTCCGGCGCAGCGCGGCCAGGTCGGCGCGGTGGATCCGCCGGGTGCCGCGTTCGACGAGGCCGAGGCGGACCCGTCCCCTGGCCACGACGGTGCCGTCGAGTTCCTCGATGTCCTGCGCGAGGGTGAAGCTGTACGCGGACCGTTCGGCGAGCGAGGTCCGTACGGCGACCTTCCCGACCGGGTTCCACTCCACCGATGCGAGGTAGTCCAGGCGCAGTTGGAGCACGACGGCCACCAGCTCGCTGTCCCGCAGGTCCACGTCGTTGGCGAGTGCCCACTGCCAGCGTCCGGTTTCCAGCAACTGCGGGTGGACGCTGTTGTTGAGGTGTCCGGCCCAGTCGAAGTCGTTCGGGCGCAGCTCGATCTCGGCACGGTGTTCCGTCACGTCCCACTCGTCCGCCGGCGTCGGGGCCGGCGCCGGTGGTGGCAGTGTGGTGGTGTTGTCTCCCATTCCCGTTCCCCTGTCTTCCAGCAGTACGGCGACGGATCCCGCCAGGTCTCCCGTGTGGCTGATCGAGATCTCGGCGGCGAGCCGGCGCTCCGCCCACCAGCCGGCCAGCCGCCCGTGCGGCCGCAGCCGGGGCTGCCCCGCCGGCCCGTGGGTGATCTCGATCTCGGGAAAGGTGTACGGCGGTGCTCCGCCGAGTGTGCTCAGCGCCTTGACGCAGGCCTCCTTCGCGGAGAACAGTCCGGTCAGCGAGGCCGCGGGGTCGGGGCGGGAGCGGCAGTGGGCGAGCTCGGCGGCGGTGAAGACGGCCCGGCTAGTGAGCAGATGCCGTTTCGCGCGCAGCTCCGGCACGGACTGCAGATCGAATCCGGTCGATATCGTTGGTGCGGAGGCTGGCGAAGTAGGCGCGCTTGAGGTCATCGTAGGACTCCGCCTGGATTCCGGTCGCCTCGCGGACGAGGGCGAAGACGCTGGAGAGCTTCTTGGCGTGGATGGGGCCCTCGTGGAGCGAGTCGTCCGCGAGCCCGTACTCCTCGTCGCCGGTACGGACCCGCTCCCACCAGTTCACATGTCCCTGACGCTCCGTCTGGGCCTCGCGCGCGGAGCCGAAGGTCTCGCCGCCGTCCGGCCGCACCCAGCTGTACGCCATCGACAGCACGTCCTTGACCGGGTAGACGCCGGTCTCCACCAGGGCCTTGGCGAAGGAGGCGAAGTACTGGCGGTGCTGCACCTCGTCCTTCATCACGGTGTGGAAGACGTCGTGGACCAGTTCGTCCTCGGTGCCGCGGGCGGCCCAGCCGTAGGAGACACACGCCTCGATCTCCACACACGCCTGGAGGACGCAGACCCGGGCGTAGTTGTCGCGCGGCAGTTCGCCGCGGCACTCGACCACCTCGGTCTCCTCGATCGGGTCGATGCCGGCCATCTCCATGAGGCGGCCGAAGGCGATCTCGTGGTGGGCCTCCTCCTCCAGCCAGTAGCGGGCCGACCAGGCGGCGGCGATGTGCAGGACGTCGGACCCGAGCGGGTTGGACTCCCGTATCTCGTTGGCGAGTTTGACCCCGTCGACGGCGAGCCTGATACCGGCGGGCTGGGTGGTGAGCTCGGCGCGGGCGGCGTGCCAGAGGGCGGCCCGGTCGGCGGCTGAGGGCCGGCTGAGGCGGCGTCCGTCGAAGAGGGCGTCGGTGCCCCAGCGGCGCTGCTCGTGGTAGCTCTGCTGGGAGCGCAGGACGTCGGTGATGGTCGCCCCCGCCTTCAGCTCCTGGACGATATCGGTCATGATCAGCATGGGTGCGGCCTTCCGGTCGGAGGGTGCGGTACGTGGCTGTCGCGACGGATCCGGTGGTGCGGTTGCCCAGTGCCGCGACCGGCAATGTTTGCCCCGAAGGAGCGTCGTCCAGTGCACTGCACTCGCTCCGCTCGCTCCGTCTCGGCACATCGATTCGTCCTCTGGACGCCGAGCGCGATCGCAAGGCGGCCGGAAGTCCTTGGATGGGGTGTCCCCTGCTCGAACGAAGTTGAGAGCTTGGGGAGGGAGCTACCAGGGCTTTTGGCCAACGCCGCGAGCGTGCGTGCTGGGCGGCGCGACGGGGCAAAGCTTGCCGGGAGGGGCACTAGGTGCCGGTCGGGGTCAGGAGGGTTCGGCGGCGGTGAGCTGCGCTCCGAGCACCGCGAGGACCTCGTCCGCGGTGTGGTTGAGGGTCATCGTGGGCAGTTCCGCGTCGTCGTCGCCGAGTCCGGCGTCGGCGAGTGCGCCCGCGAAGGCGTCCAGGAGATCGATGGAGTTGATCGCCGTCGGGGAGGCGGCCAGGACGGCGGAGAGCGGGCGGTCCGCGCCGAACACCTCGTCCTCGGGCAGCCCGAGGCGTCGGGCGACATGGGTTCTGAGCTCAGCGAACATGGGTGTCCTCCGGTAGGTGGCGATCGGTCTCGGCGGTCGTGTCCCGGACCGGGGTCCAGTCGGGGTGCCGGCCGAGCGCCGTCAGTACGTGTTCCAGCGGCCCGGCCGGTGCGGACGGCGTCCGAGCGGGCCGGAACTGTGCCCCGGGCTCGCGCCGCCGTTCGTCGTCGGGCACCATCCGGGCCAGGGGCAGCGCGGCCCGCACCACGTCCTCGGGCAGGGTGAGCGGCACGCCGAGGGCCGCCGCCAGGTCCCAGCCGTGCACGACGTGGTCCAGGAAGTGGAAGCCGATGGCGAGTCTGCCGGGGAAGGCCCCCTGGGGCCTGATCTCCGGCAGCAGGAACGGCGCCTCGGTGATCCCGGGTCCGGCGAAGGCGTCGAGCGCCCGCTCCGCCGCCGCCCGGTAGCCGGCCCGCGGGTCGGCGCCGAGCGGGAGTTCCTTCCAGTCGGAGAGGTCCCCGCCGCCCCCGCCCGCCGACGCGGCGAATCCGTGGTGCTGCCCGGCCATGTGCTCGACCAGTTGACGCAGCGTCCAGTCCGCGCAGGGCGTGGGGCTGTCCCAGTCCCCGGGGGCGGCCAGGCCGATGATCCGGACCGTCTCCAGCACGGCGCTCCGGTCGAGGGCGACGATGTCGGTCGTGTCCACGGGGTTCCTTTCAGCGGGGGGTACGGGTCTGCCGCGCGGCCGCGGGCTCGCCGGGCGGGACGGGGCCGTCGGACGGGACGGGGCCGTCGGACGGCTCTTCCGGGAAGAGCTGTTCCTCGATGATCCGGTCCAGCTCGTCCTTGAACCGCTGGTTCGGTCCCGCCCTGGTGGGAAGCGCGGCGAGTCCCGGTGCGTTCGGTGCCATGTGTCCTCCATCAGGCGGTGGGTGGGCGCGACGCCGGTCCTCCCGGTGGACCGGACGGCCCGGGCCGGCCGGGCGGTGCCGGCGCGCGGCCGGGTGACGGCCGGCCGGGGCGGTGCGCCCGGCCGGAGAGGACGTGCTCGGCGGACCGCCGGGCCGTGTCCGGACTTCGAGGGCGTGGCTTCACCATATAAGAGCACGGTCGTTCGTGCTAGCATTTTGCCTCCTTAGTGGCCTACGGAGGAGACCGGGCATGGATCCCACCGCGGCAGTAGCCGGCACCGTCCTCAACACCCTCTCCCGCGTCTCCGGACGGCTGGCGGGCACGGGGGCCTTCACGCTGTTCCGGCTGCCGCTCGCGCGGGGCAAGGCGCGTCCGGCCGACCGGCGGCTGATGGAGACGGCGACGACCGGACAGGTGGAGGTCAACGGCAAGACAGCGGTGACCTACCGCTGGGGCACCGGCGAGCGTCCGGTGCTGTGCGTCCACGGATGGCAGTCGCGCGGCTCCCGGTTCGCCGACTTCGTCCCCGGGCTGCTCGACCGCGGCTACAGCGTCATCACCTTCGACACACCGGGCCACGGCGAGGCCACCGGGCGCTCCACCACGATCGTGGAGTACCGCGCCATCATCGGCGAACTCCACCGTGAGTACGGGGACTTCGAAGCGGTGGTGGCCCACTCGCTCGGCGTCCTGGCGACCTTCCTCACCCTGCGCACGAAGGTACGGACGGGACGGATCGCCGCGCTGAGCGGGGTCCCCGACTTCGACTACCTGGTGGACGAGTTCTGCGCCCGGCTCGGACTGCGCGCACCGCTCAAGGCCGCGCTGCGGGGCCGGATCGAGCGGGATCTCTTCGCCGGGGAGCCGGACATCTGGACCCGCTTCTCCGTGCTGGACCGGCCGGAGGACATCCAGGTGCCGATCCTGCTGCTGCACGACAAGGACGACGAGATGGTCGGGGTCGCCCACGCGCACCGGGTCGCCGACGCCTACGGCGACCGGGCGCGGCTGACCGTCACCGAGGGGCTCGGGCACCGCCGTATCCTCGGCGACCCCGGTGTGGTGGCCACCGTTCTGGACTTCGTGGACGAGGGACGCCGGGAGGAGACCCCCGGCACCGCGCCGGCGGCCGGCGAGCAGTCGCAGGAGACGATCCGGTGAGTGGACTGCTGGCCGGCAAGAACATTCTGGTCACCGGCGTCCTGATGGACTCCTCGATAGCCTTCCATGCCGCCAGGCTGGCCCAGAACGAGGGCGCCCGGGTCGTCCTCACCGGCTACGGACGGCTGAGTCTGGTCGAGCGGATCGCGGGCCGGCTGCCGAAACCCGCCCCCGTCATCGAACTGGACGTCACCGACCAGCACCACCTGGACGGACTGGCCGGCCGGATCCGCGAACACCTGGGCGAGGACGCCCGGCTGGACGGAGTGGTCCACTCCATCGCGTTCGCGCCGGGCGACGCGCTCGGCGGCGGCTTCCTGGACACCCGCTGGGAATCGGTCGCCACCGCCGTACAGGTCTCGGCGTACTCCCTGAAGTCGCTGACCATGGCCTGTCTGCCGCTCATGGAGCGGCACGGGGGCTCGGTCGTGGGGCTGGACTTCGACGCGACGGTCGCCTGGCCCTCGTACGACTGGATGGGGGTGGCCAAGGCGGCACTGGAGTCCACCTCCCGCTACCTGGCGCGGGACCTCGGCTCCTCCGGCATCCGGTGCAACCTCGTCGCGGCGGGGCCGGTCAAGACCATGGCCGCCCGCTCGATTCCCGGCTTCGAGACGTTCCACGACGTCTGGACCGATCGCGCGCCCCTCGGCTGGGACCTCTCCGATCCGGAGCCGGCCGCCCGCGGTGTGGTGGCGCTGCTGTCGGACTGGTTCCCGCGCACCACTGGCGAGATCGTCCACGTAGACGGCGGCGTGCACGCCGTGGGAGCCTGACACGCTCCTCGCCGCGCGGTCCACAATGCCGTGACACCCCGCACCGGCCCGGCTCCTCCGCATATTCCCCCTCCGGGGCCCTGCCAGGCACCGGAACGGCAGTAGGCAAAGGATGCGATCACCCATGGACGATCACGCGAACTCCCTCGCCGTCGTCGGAATGGCGGGCCGGTTCCCCGGCGCGCCCGACGCGGAAAGCCTCTGGACGCTCATGATGGAACGCGGGGAGGCGATCCGCCCCGTCCCGCCGGACCGCTGGGACGCCGCGCGTCAGCTCGACCCCGCCAAGGACGTGCAGGCCGTCGGCGGTTTCCTCGACGGGGTCGACCAGTTCGACGCCGGCTTCTTCGGGATCTCCCCGCGGGAGGCCGCCGACATCGATCCCCAGCAGCGATTACTCCTGGAAGCCGCCTGGCGCGCCGTGGAGGACGCGGGGCAGCGCCCCGCGGATCTCGAAGGCTCCCGCACCGGGGTCTACATCGGGGCGTCGTGGCACGACTACGAGATCCTCCGCAAGGAACGCGGCACCCCGCCCACCCAGCACAGCATCGTCGGCGGCGCCCTGGACGTGCTCGCCGCCCGGATCAGCTACCTCCTGCGGCTGCGCGGCCCGAGCCTCACGGTCGAATCCGGCTGCTCCTCCTCACTCGTCGCCCTGCACCTGGCCGCGCAGGCGCTGCGGCAGGGCGAGGTCGACGCCGCGATCGTCGGCGCGGCCAACCTGATCCTCGCCCCCGACGTCTCCGTCGGCCTCACGCACTTCGGCGGCCTCTCCCCCGCCGGCCGCTGCGCCGCGTTCGCCGCCTCCGCCGACGGCTTCGTCCGGGGCGAGGGCGTGGCCGCGCTCTGCCTCAAGACCGTGGAGCGCGCGCTGGCGGACGGGGACCGGATCCACGGCGTCATCCTGCGGACGGCGGTCAACAACGACGGCGGGGGCGACAGCCTCGTCACACCCGACCCGCGCGCCCAGGAGGAGCTGCTCGGCGACGTCTACGGGGACGGTCCCGGCGCCGTGGCCGCCGACTCCGTCGCCTATATCGAGGCCCACGGAACGGGCACACGACGCGGCGATCCCGCGGAGGCCGCCGCGATCGGCCGGGCCGTGGCCAGGCACCGTCGGGGCGGCCCCCTGCCGATCGGTTCGGTCAAGACGAACATCGGGCATCTGGAGGCCGCCGCGGGCATGGGAGGGCTGTTCAAGGTCCTCCTCGCGCTGCGGCACCGGGTCGTCCCGCCGAGCCTCCACGCCGAGGTACTCAACCCGGACATCCCCTTCGACGACCTGAACGTACGGGTCCTCCGCGAGCCGCTCGACCTGCCACGGACCGGACCGGTCCGGCTCGGGGTCAGCTCCTTCGGCTGGGGCGGCACCAACGCCCATGTGGTCGTGGCCGCTCCGCCCGAGGGTGCGGCCGGCGGCCGGAGCGCCGGCGCGGCTCTCCGGCCGGGCACCGGTCCGGCGCCGGCCGCGGCCCTGCCGGAGAGCCGGTCCGGCCGCCCGCCCACCGGGCTGCCCGCCTTCGTACCGCTCTCGGCCCAGGATCCCTCCGTACTCGCCGAGCGGGCCGCGCAGTTCCAGGAGCGGGTGCCCGGCACCGAGGCGGCCGTGACCGAGCTGGCCGGGACGCTCGCCTGGCGCCGCGGTCACCTCCCGGTGCGGGCGGCGCTCCTGGCCACCACGCCCGGCGACCTGTCCGCCGCGCTCGCCGCCGTGTCCGAGCGGCCCGAGGACGACGGACACACCGCGGTGGTGACGGGACGGGCGGTGGCCCGCGGGCGCACCGCGTTCGTCTTCCCGGGGCAGGGCTCCCAGTGGAGCGGCATGGGACAGGAACTGTTCCGGGAGAGCCCGCTGTTCGCCGAGGTCGTGGGGCGCTGCGCCGAGGCGCTGCGTCCGCACCTGACCTGGGATCCGCTGGACGTCTTCGCGGGGAAGTCCGGCGACGGGTGGCTGGAGCGGGTCGACACCCTCCAGCCCGTGCTGTGGGCGATGTCCCTGGGACTCGCCGAACTGTGGCGGGCCTCCGGTGTCGAACCCGACGTGGTCATCGGCCACAGCCAGGGCGAGATCGCCGCCGCCACGCTCGCCGGGATCCTCTCGTACGAGGACGCCGCGCTCGTGGTGGCACGGCGCAGCGCCGTCGTCCGCCGGACCTGCGGGCGCGGGCTGATGCTCGCCGTGGACCTCGACCGCGCGGCGGCCCTGGCGGCGGTCCGCCCCTCCGGGGGCCGGGTCGCCCTGGCCGCGCACAACGGACCGACCTCGTGCGTCCTGTCCGGGGACACCGACGCCGTCCTCGCGCTCAAGGAGTCACTGGACGCGGACGGCACGTACTGCCGGCTCGTCCAGGTCGACTACGCCTCGCACAGCCCCCAGATGGCCGAGCTGCGCGACGAGTTGCTGGCCGGACTCGCGCCGGCCGTCCCCGGGCCGGGGAGCGTCGAACTGCTCTCCACGGTGTACGGCGAGCCGCTGGACGGCCAGCGGATGGACGCGGCCTACTGGGCGGACAACCTCCGCGGCACGGTGCTCTTCGCGGACGCCCTGACCCGCTCCCTGGACAACGATGTCAGCCATGTCGTGGAGATCAGTCCGCATCCGGTCCTGACCCCGGCCGTCGAGCAGCTGATCGCCGAACACGGGGCGTCCGCGGCGGCGTTGACCACACTGCGCCGGGGCGAGGGCGGCCCCGGCGCGTTCGCCCGCGCGCTCGCGCGCGGCTACGCCGCGGGGCTCGAACCCTTCGGCGGCCTGCCCCGGTGCCGTCCGGTCCCGCTGCCGGCGCACCCGATGCGGCCCGAGCGCCACTGGCTCCCGGACGGCGGCGCGGCGCCGCGCCCCGGGGCGGCGCGCGGGCTCGACGTCCACCTCACCCCCTCCCCCGGCGAACGGGACGTCTGGCACGGGCCGATGGAACTCGCGGTCGCCGACCTGCCGTGGCTCGCCGACCACCGGGTCCACGACACGGCCGTCCTGCCGGGTGCCGCGACCCTGGCGCTGGCCGTGAACACCGCGCGCGCCCGCACCGGTTCGGCGCCGCGCGCGCTCCGCGACATCACACTGAGCGCGGCCGTCGCCTTCGGTGAGGGCCCCGGGCACCTGGCCGTCGAGTGGCGTGACGACATCGCCGAGGGCGGCAGCTTCCGGCTGCTGTCGCTGCCGGAGGGCGGCGCCTCCTGGACCGGGCACGCCACGGCCCGCGCCGACTACCGGGACGACGCCGCGCCCGTACCCGGCCTTCCCGGGTGGCTGGAGACGGCGCCGGTCACGGAGCCCGGCCCGTTCTACGCGGCGTGCGCCGCGCGGGGGCTCGACTACGGGCCCGCCTTCCGCTGCGTACGCGCCCTGTACCGGGGACCGGACGGGGACGAGGCGGTGGGCGAGGCGGAACTCGCCGCGCCGCTGCGGGCGGGCGCGCGGCCGTACGTACTCCATCCGGCGCTGTGGGACGGCGCGCTGCAGGTCTCGCTGGCGCTGTTCGAGCGGGACGCGGCGGGCACGGCCCTGGTGCCCACCTCGATCCGGGCGGTCCGGGTGGCGCAGCGCCCCGCCGGGCCGCCGGTCACCCGGGTGTGGTCCCATGCCGTCCGGCACGGGGACGGCACCGTCGACGTACGGGTCTTCGACGGTGAGCGCCGCCCGCTGCTGGCCATGGAGGGGCTGCGGCTGGCGGAACTGGCCGGCTCCGGCGCGGGCGCGGCCGGCACCGACGCGGCCCGGCTGCACCGCCTGCGGTGGATCGAGTCCGCCGGGGCGCCCCGGTCCGGCGCCGCGGTGCCCGCCGGACCGTGGCTCGTCTGCGGCAACCCGGGCGGCCTCGCGGAACCGCTCGCCGCCGCGCTCGCGGCCGAGGGCGCCGAGGTGGTCCGGGTGACCGGGGCCGAGGAGCGGGGCGCGCTCGGCGGCGTGACCGGGGCGGCGGGGGTCGTCTTCGCGGCGCCCCCGGCGGGCGCGGGCCTCGCGGCCCAGCAGCGGGGACTGGACGCGCTCACCGACACCGTCCGCGCCTGCGCCGCCCTCGCGGCGGCGCCCCGGCTGACCGTGGTCACGGCCACGGGCCAGGCGGCCGCCGCCGGGGACCGCCCCGACCCCGGGGCCGCCCTCTACTGGGGCTACGCACGGGTGCTGCGGCGCGAACACGGGGAACTGGAGCCGCGCGCCGTCGATGTGGACCCGGCCGACGACGGCTGGGCCGGCGCGTGCGCCGCGGAGATCCTCGGCGCGGACCGCGAGGACCAGGTCGCCCTGCGCGGGCGGACCCGGCTGGCCGCCCGGCTCACCCGCACCGGCGGCTTCGGGGAGCCGGACATCCCGCGCCCGCCCCTGCGCGCCGTGCGCCAGCCGTTCCGGGTGGCCGCCGTGCGCCCCGGCCTCTGGGAGGGCGTGGAGTGCGTACCGCTGGCCGGACGGCCGCCCGGCCCCGGGGAGATCGGGATCGAGGTCGGCGCCGCCGCGCTCAACTTCATCGACGTGATGAAGGCGCTCGGCACCTACCCCGACCCCACGGGCAGCGCCCGGCTCCTCGGCGGGGAGTGCGCGGGCCGGGTCGTCTCCGTCGGCCCGGACGTGACCGGGTACCGCCCCGGGGACCGCGTGGTGGCCTGTGCGTTCGGCTCCCTCGCCGACCGGGTGACCGTACGGGCCGACCACGCCCGCCCGATCCCGGACGGGCTCGGCGACCCGGAGGCCGCCGCGCTGCCGCTCGCGATGGCCACCGCCTGGTACGGGCTCGCCGAACTCGGCCGCCTGGAGCGGGACGAGACCGTCCTGATCCACTCGGCCGCCGGCGGCGTCGGGCTCGCCGCCGTCCAGGTCGCCCGGCTCCTGGGCGCCCAGGTCGTCGCCACCGCGGGGAGCGGGGCCAAGCGCCGGTACCTCACCGGCCTCGGCGTCACCGACGTGTTCGACTCACGGGATCCCGGCTGGGCGGCGGCGGTCCGCGCGGCCACCGGCGGACGCGGCGTGGACGTCGTCCTCAACTCGCTGACCGGGGCGGCCATCGGCGCCGGTCTCGATGTGCTCGCCGAGGACGGGCGCTTCGTCGAACTGGGCAAGAAGGACATCCACGGCGGCCACCGGATCTCCCTGGACGCCTTCCGCAAGGGCGTCAGCTTCGCCGCCGTGGACCTGGCCGGGCTGATGGAGCGCAGACCGCGGCGGTTCGCCCGGATCCTCGCCGAGGTCTGGGAGCACGTCACCGAGGGCAGGCTGACCCCGCTGCCGCTGCGCGCCCGCCCCTTCGCCGAGGCGGCGACCGCGCTGCGCGAGATGTCGCACGGCGACCACATCGGCAAGTTCGTCCTCACCGACCCGGGGAGCGTCCCGGCGGTGGCGCCCGTACCGCTGCCCGACGGCCGTTTCCGGGCCGACGCCACCTATCTCGTCACCGGCGGCCTCGGCGCGCTCGGCCTCTCCCTCGCGGAGTTCCTGGCCGCCCGGGGAGCGGGCGCGCTCGCCCTCCTGGGCCGATCGGCCCCCACGGCCGACGCCGAGCGGCGCCTCACGGCACTGCGGGCGGCCGGCACTCGGGTCGAGACGGTACGGTGCGACGTCGCCGACGAGCGGGCGCTGGACGGGGCGCTGCGCCGCGTACGGGAGGAACTGCCGCCGCTGCGGGGCGTCTTCCACGCGGCGGGCGTCCTCGCCGACGCCACGATCGACACCATGACCCCGGCGTCGGCCGCCGCCGTCCTGGCCCCCAAGGCCATGGGTGCCCGCAACCTCGACGCGGGGACCGCGGACGACCCGCTCGACCTGTTCGTGCTGTTCTCCTCCGCCGCCGCGCTGGTGGGCAACGCCGGGCAGGCCGCGTACGCCGCCGCCAACGCCCACCTCGACGCCCTCGCCGAGCACCGCCGCGCCCGGGGCCTGCCCGCCCTGAGCGTGCAGTGGGGGCCGTTCGAGGACATCGGGCTGGCGGCCGCGGACGAGCGGCGCGGCGCCCGGCTGACGGAACGGGGCATGGGCGGCTTCCCCGCGCGGGAGGCCTGGCCGGCGCTGCTCCAGATGCTGGAACACGACGAGCCGGTCGTCGGTTACGTACCCCTCGACCCGCGGCAGTGGTTCGAGACCTACCCCGACACCGCCGCGCTGCCGAGCTGGGAGCCGCTGCGCGCCGCGGCCGACGGCGGCGCGGTCGCCCGGCCGGGCGACGGGCTGCGCGACCGTCTCCTCACCGCGCCCCCGGACGCCCGGGCGGGCATCGGTGAGGCCGCGGTGCGCGAGCTGGCCGGACGGGTGCTGCGGCTCCCTCCGGAACGTGTCGGCCTGGAGACACCGTTCAGGACGCTCGGCCTCGACTCCCTGATGAGCCTGGAACTGCGCAACCGGCTGGAGGCCGCGTTCGGCACCGCGCTCTCCCCGACCCTGCTGTGGACCCACGGCACCGTACGGGCCCTGTCCGGGGCACTGGTCGAGGACCTGGTGGCCGCTCCCCCGTCCACGCACTGAACGGGTCCGGCACCCCCCGGCTGTCGGCCGACAGCACCGGCTTGTTGTCCGAGGAGGAGAAATGTCCGATCCCCAGCACCTGCCGCTGACCGCCTACCAGCGGGACATCTGGGCCGCGAGCGCCATCGACGAGAGTCATCCGCAGTTCAACTGTGTCGTGCACGAACGCCTCACGGGACGCGTGGACGTTCCCGCCCTGCGGGCCTGCCTGGCCCGGGCGGCGCGGCGCCACGACGCGTTCTCGCTCTTCTTCGACGCGCGGGACGAGGTCCCCCACCAGTGGCGGGACCCCGAAGTCGGTTCCGCCCCGGACGGCGCCCTCGTCGGCCTCGTCGACCTCGGCGACGAGCCCGACCCGCGCGCCGCGTGCGCCGCCTGGGTCGAGCGGTCGCTGGCCCGCCCCTTCCCGCTGCGCCGCGGCCGGATGTGCGAACTCACCCTGCTCCGGGAGGGGCCCGGCGCCGTACACCTGGTCGTCAAGGCCCACCACATCATCACCGACGGCTACGGCATCTTCCTCTTCACCGAGCGGGTCTTCGAGGAGTACGAGCGGGTGAAGGCGGGCGCCGCTCCGCTGGACGGGCCCGTCCCCTCGTACGTGGACTTCCTCGCCGAGGAGGCCCGCTACACCGCCTCGCCGGAGTTCCGGCGGGACCAGGACTTCCACCGCCGGGCGCACAGCGCCGCGGAGCCCGCCCTGTTCACCCGCGCCACCGCGCGGGCCGACCGGCCGACCGGGCGGCACGCGTTCACCGTCGACCGGTCTCTCGTCCGGCGCCTGCGCGAGCAGCAGCGGCTGGTGTTCCCCGTGGTGGCCGCGGCGTTCGCGACGTATCTCGGGCGGATCCACCGCACCTCTGAGGTGGTTCTCGGCATCCCCCTGCTCAACCGCCGCGGCGGCGAGCAGCTGGCGACCGTCGGGCACTTCGCCAACAACCTCCCCCTGCGGGTGCGGACACCCGCCACGGCGACGATGCGCGAGATCGGCGCGGCCGTCGAGACCGGCAGCGAGGAACTGCGCGGCCACGAGCGCCTGGCCCTCGGCGACGTGCTCCGGACGCTGCCGCGCGGCAGCGGGGCCGCGCCGCAGCTGTTCGACGTGACGCTGTCGTACCTGCCGATGCCCCCCGGCCACGCCGTCGCCGGTCTCACCCGGGAGACGAGGGGGTCCGCCCCCGCGCACGCCCAGGACGCCCTGGCGGTCCATGTGCTGCACACCCGGGGCACCGACGACGTGCGGATCACCCTCACCTACGGGCGCGACGTCTTCGACGAGGACTTTCCCGTCGAGGCGCTGGCCGGCCAGGTCGCCGCCCTGATCCGGGGCGCGGTCGAGGATCCCGACCGGCCGGTCGGAGAGCTGCCCATGCTGGGGGCGGCCGAGCGCCGGAGACTGGCGGGCGCCGCGCGCGGTCCCGTGGTGCCGTACGCCGACGGGCGCACCCTGCACGGTCTGTTCGAGGAGCGGGCCGCGCGCGACCCCGGCCGGCGCGCGGTGCTCCCGGCCGGCGGGGACGAGGGCGCTCCGCTGACCTTCGGCGCACTCGACGCGGCGGCCGACCGGGTCGCCCACGCCCTGCGCGCGGCCGGGATCCGCCCCGGCGACCGGGTCGCCGTCCTGCTGGAGCGCGGTCCGCTAATGCTCACGGCCGTGCTGGGCGCGCTCAAGTCCGGCGGCGCCTACGTACCGGTCGACCCCGGCTACCCGGCCGAGCGGATCACGTACGTCCTGGAGGACAGCGGCGCCAAGGCCGTCCTGGTCGGCCCCGGCACTGGCGGCGGGGAAGCCGCAGCGGCGGCGGGCGGGGCCCTGGTACTGCGCGTCGACGATCTGCCGGACGCCCCGGCCACACCGCCAGGACCGCCGGACGCCCCGGCCACACCGCCAGGACCCGCCGCCACCTCGCGCGATCTCGCCTATGTCATCTACACCTCGGGCTCGACCGGCCGGCCCAAGGGCGTCATGGTCGAGCACCACTCCGTCGTCAACCGCCTGGCCTGGATGCAGCGCGCCTACCCGATCGGCGCGGACGACGTGATCCTGCAGAAGACCCCGATCTCCTTCGACGTCTCGGTGTGGGAGCTGTTCTGGTGGGCCGTCGAAGGGGCCGCGGTCGCGCTCGCCCCGGTCGGCGCCGAGCGGGACCCGCGGGCGCTGGCGCGTACCATCGCCGAACGGCGGGTGACCGTCACCCACTTCGTGCCGTCGATGTTCGGCCCCTTCCTCGACCTGCTGGAGGAGTCGCCGGAGCTGCGCGCGGACGTCCGCTCACTGCGGTACGTCTTCTGCAGCGGCGAGGCCCTGCCCCCGTCCCGTGTCGACCAGTTCAACCGGATCTTCCACCCGGCCGGCGGCGACGGGCCCGCCCCGAAGCTGGTGAACCTCTACGGGCCGACGGAGGCGACCGTCGACGTCTCCTGCTACGAGTGCCCGGCGGACCCGGCGCTCCCCGTCCGGCGGGTGCCCATCGGCAGGCCGATCGACAACACCGAGCTGTACGTGCTCGGGGAACACCACGACGAGCCGCAGCCGTTCGGGGCGCCCGGCGAGCTGTGCGTCGCGGGGGCCGGTGTCGCCCGCGGCTACCTCGGCCGCCCGGAGCTGACCCGGGAGAAGTTCACCCCGTACCCCTCGGCCCCCGGTGGGCGCGTCTACCGTACGGGGGACCTCGCCCGGGTACTGGCCGACGGCACCGTCGAGTACCTCGGCAGGATCGACGGGCAGGTGAAGATCCGCGGCAACCGGATCGAGACGGGCGAGGTGGCACACCGCCTGTCGACCGCCCCCGGTGTGCGCGACGCCGTCGTCGTCGACCGCACGACGCCCGCCCGGGGCACCCATCTCGTCGGCTACTACGTGGCGGACGAACCGGTCGAGGACGGCGAGCTGCGCGCCCATCTCGCCCGCGCCCTGCCGGAGTTCATGATCCCGGCGTATCTGGTGCGGGTCGACGGCATTCCACTCTCCCCCAACGGCAAGACCGACCGCCGCGCCCTGCCCGAACCGGGAAGCGCCGGGTCCGGGGAGCCACCCGCCGCACCGCGCGACGAGACCGAGGCGACGCTCGTCTCCGTATGGTCCGAGGTGCTGGGGCAGGAGAACATCGGCGTCCACGACGACTACTACGCGCTCGGCGGTGACTCCCTCCTCACCATACGGATCCAGGCGCGGGCGGCCCGGCTCGGCGTCCACTTCGCCCCGGACGACCTGGTCCAGCACCCGACCGTGGCGGCGCTGGCCGCCCGCTGCACCGGCGGGCCCCGCGAGCAGCCCCCGGAGCCGGCACCCTTCGCACTGGTCCCCGAGGAGTCCCGGGAGCGGCTGCTCCGGACCGGGAACGCCGAGGACGCGTTCCCGCTGACCCGCCTCCAGTTGGGGCTGATCTATCACAGCGCGGCCGGCGAAGGGTCCGCCGTCTACCACGACGTCTTCCACTACTCCTTCCGGCTGCCCTGGCAGGAGCCCGCCTTCCGGCAGGCGTTCGACCGGCTGCTCGCCCGCCATCCCGCGCTGCGTTCCTCCATCGACCTCGGCGGCCACGCCGAACCGCTCCAGATCGTCCACCGGCGGGTGACGGGCGGACTCGCCGTCGTCGACCAGCGGGGCACCGAGGAGGCGGCGGCCGACGCGGTCCTGAACGAGCACATCGAGCAACGGCGGTACCACCGCTACGACTTCGCGAGCGCCCCGCTCTGCCACTTCCGGGTCCATGTCCGCGAGCACACGACCGAGCTGGTGCTCAGCTTCCACCATGTGCTGCTCGACGGCGGCAGTGTGGCGAGCCTGCTGCGGGAGCTGCTGGAGGAGTATCTGCACACCCTGGGCGAGGGCACTCAGGCGCTCCCGGCCGACCCGCCGCCCTCACCCGTGCACCACGTCCTCGCCGAGCGCGCCGCGCTGGAGTCCGAGGACGACCGGCGGTACTGGAAGGAGCGGCTGGACGGCGCGCGGGGCGTCCACCTCGACGGCTTCCGGCCCGCCGCACCGGTCACCGGGCCGGCCGGCTCCGTCAGCCACCGGGTGACCCTGCCCGCGGGGCTGGAACACCGGGTCGGTGCCTTCTCCCGCGCGCACGCCGTCCCGGTGAAGTCCCTGCTCTTCGCGGCGCACTGCCTGACCCTGCGACTGTTCTCCGGGCAGCACGACCTGACCACGGGGCTGCTCACGCACGGCCGTCCGGAGCGCGCCGACGGGGACCGCACCGCCGGTCTGTTCATCAACACCATCCCGGTCCGGATGGGCGACGCCGCCGGCACCTGGCTCGACACCGTGCGCGAGGCCCACCGGGAGGAGCGGCGCGGCCATCCGCACCGCCACTACCCGCTCAGCGCCATCCAGGAGGACTCCCCGCACGGGCCGAGCGTGGGAACCGCGTTCAACTACGTCAACTTCCACATCCTCGCGCCGGTCCTGGGCCACCGCGCCGTGGAACTGCGGTCGGTGCGCACCTTCGAGGAGACCAACTTCCAGCTCCTCGTCAACGCCGTCACCGACCCGGGGGACGGCGGTCTCTGGCTGCGCGTCGACGGTGACGGCCGTACCTTCACCGCCGAGCAGGCCGAACTGGTCGCCCGCGCCTACACCGAGATCCTCACCCGCGTCGTGGACCGCCCGCACGACTCGGCGGACCTCGGCTTCCTCGCCACCGAGGGCGCCCTGGCCGCCGCGGGTGCCCTGGCCGCCGCCCCGGCCGTACGCTCCTTGCCGGCCGGCGCGGAGCCCGGGCCGGCCCCGGACGTCGTACGGCTCTTCGCCGGGCAGGCCGCTCGTACCCCGGACTCCACCGCCGTGGTCCAGGGGACGCGGCGGTGGACCTACCGGCAGCTCGACCGGGCCGCGGACCGGATCGCCCGGCGGCTGGCCGACGCCGGCGCGGGGGCCGGCACCCGGGTCGGCGTCGCCATGGACCGCGCCCCCGAGACGGTGGCGGTGATCCTGGCGATCGCCAGGGCGGGCGCCGCCTGCGTGCCCCTGGACACCGGCTACCCGGCGGAGCGGATCGCCGCGATGCTGGAGCAGGCGCGGCCGGTGCGGGTCGTCGCGCACCGGGCCCACGCGGACCTGGTCGGTGACCGCTCCGTCCTGCTCCTGGCGGACGATCTCCTGCCGGACGGCGGGCACGGTACGGCCGGAACGGACCTCGCCGCGCGTGACGCGTCCGGGACGGACCCCGCCGCGCCGGCCGGCGGTGCGGACGGTACGGACCTCCCCGGGCCGGATCCGGACAGCGCGGCGTACGTCCTGTTCACCTCCGGTTCCACGGGCCGGCCCAAGGGCGTGGTGATGCCCCACCGTGCCCTCGGCAACCTGGTGGCCTGGCAGAACCGCAGGCCGAGCGGGGCGGCCGGGGGCACCACCGTGGCGTACGCGCCGCTCAGCTTCGACGTGTCGTTCCAGGAGCTCTTCTCCACGCTCTGCTCGGGCGGCACCCTCGTCCTCGTCACCGAGTCCGAACGCCGCGACATGCCCGCGCTGCTGCGCCTCCTCGACCGGCACGGCGTCGAACGGATCTTCCTGCCCTACGTCGCCCTCCAGCAGTTCGCCGAGGCCGCGTGCGCGCTCGGCCCGGTGCCCCGCCGGCTGCGGACACTGATCTCCTCGGGCGAGCAACTGCGCGTGAGCGACGAGATCCGCCGGCTCTGTGCCCTGCTGCCGGGCGTCGTCCTGGAGAACCAGTACGGCCCGACCGAATCGCATGTCGTCACCAGCTTCACCATGACCGGCGACCCGGCCGCCTTCCCGCCGCTGCCGCCGATCGGCACCCCCGTCGACGGCGCGGAGGTCCATGTGCTGGACGACCGGATGCGGCCGGTCCCGGTCGGCGTCCGGGGCGAGATCCACCTCGGCGGCGTCTGCCTGGCCGACGGTTACACCGGAGCGCCGGAGCTGACGGCGGAGCGGTTCGTCCCGTACCCCGGGGACGACGGCGACCGGCGGCTGTACCGGACCGGCGACCTCGGCTACGTCCTGCCGGGCGGCGACATCGTCTACGCCGGGCGGGCCGACGGCCAGGTCAAGATACGCGGCTTCCGGGTCGAGCCCGCCGAGGTGGAGCTCGCCGTCGCCCGGCACGCCGCGTGGGGCTCCGGCGTCCGTGAGGTCGCGGTGGTGGACCGGCGGCGCGGCACGGACGCCTTCCTCGCCGCGTTCCTCGTGGGCGACCCGGACCTGACCGATCTCGGGGAGCTGAAGGACCACCTTCGGGCGGCCCTGCCGGAACACCTGGTCCCCTCCCACTTCCAGTGGCTGCCCCGGATGCCGCTCACCCCCAGCGGCAAGCGGGACGACGCCGCGCTGCGGGCGGCCGAACTGACCGCGGCGGCGCCCCGGGCGGGCCGGCCGCCGCGCGACGGGCGCGAGCGGGCCCTCGTGGAGATGTTCGCCGAACTGCTGGACATCCCCGAACCGGGCGTCCACGACAGCCTCTTCGAGCTGGGCGGCACCTCGATCACCGCCATGCGCCTCGTCGTCCTGGTCGAACAGCGCCTCGGCGTCCGGCTGCCGCTGTCCGGCTTCGTCGCGGCCCCCACCGCCGCCGCCATCACGGAGCTCCTGCGCTCCTCGGCGGCGCCCGCCCCCGGGGACGTGCTGGTGCCCTTCCGGCGGGACGGCGGGCGGCCGCCGGTCTTCCTCGTCCACCCGCTGGGCGGCAACGTGCTCTGCTATCTGGCACTGGCCCGGCATCTCCCCGCCGACCAGCCCTTCTACGGGATCCAGGCGGCCGGCTTCGTACCGGGGACCGCGCCGCACCGCTCGATCCCCGAGATGGCCCGCGCGTATGTCGAGGCGGTCCGGCGGGTGCGTCCCGAGGGGCCCTATGTCATCGGCGGCTGGTCGTTCGGCGGCTTCGTCGCCTTCGAGATGGCGCGGCTGCTGCGGGAGGACGGCCAGGAGGTGCTGCCCCCGGTCCTCCTCGACACGGTCGCGCTGAGCCCGGACGCCCCCCGGGACGTGAGCGACGCGTCCCTGTTCCACTTCTTCTTCTGGGAGCTGCTCTGGGCCGACAGCGGGAGCGACACCCCCGTCGAGGAGCTGACCCGGGAAGTCGGTTCCGAGGACGAGGTGTTCCGGCGCATCGCCGAGGTGGCCGGGCGGAACGGGATCCTCCCGGCCGGCGACCCGGGCGGCGCGGCCCGCCGCCTCTACTCCGTCTTCCAGGCGAACTACCAGGCGCTGATGGACGAGCCGGGCGAGGTCACCGATCTCGACCTGACGCTCCTCCACGCGCGGGGCGCCCTGCCGGACGTCCTCAAGCCCCTGCACGAGGGGGCGGGATCCCTGCACGGCGACCCCACGAACGGCTGGCGGACCAGGACGACCGGACGCATCGAGGTCGTCGACGTCCCCGGCGACCATCTGCAGATCGTGGAGGAGCCGTATGTGAAGTACGTGGCGGAGCAGATCACCCAGCTGGTGGCGGCAGCCCTGCCGAGCGCCGGAGACGGAATCCGAGGGAAGCGGTGACGAGAGACATGACCAGGAGCAACGGAACGGACGGCAAGCGTCGCGGAACGGCGGTCGTCGTGGGCGCCGGGATCGGTGGCCTCGCCGCCGCCGCCACTCTGCGCCGCGTCGGCTTCGACGTCGAGGTCCACGAGCGGGCGGGCGAACTGCGCCCGGCGGGCACCGCGCTGTCCGTCATGAGCAACTCCGTGACGGCACTGGCCTCCCTCGGCATCGATCTGCGTCTGGAGGAGCGCGGCCGGGTCATCGAGACGGCCGAGCTGATGACGAGCACGGGCGGCCGGATCAAGACGATGCCGTACCGGGAGCTCGCCGAGAGCCTGGGCGCCCCGAGCGTGTGCATCTCCCGCAGCGAGCTCCAGGCGGCTCTGCTGGAGGCGGCCGGGGACTGCCCGATCCGTCTCGGGTCGGCCGCCACGGGCTACGAGATCGGACAGGACGGCGTACGGGTCCGCTTCGCCGACGGCGGGGAGACCCGCGCCGACCTGCTGGTGGGGGCCGACGGCATCCACTCCGCCGTCCGCCGGCAGCTCGCGGGACCGGAGCGGCTGCGGGAGGCCGGCTATCTCTGCTGGCTCGCCGTCACCCCGTTCGACCACCCCACGCTGACCCCGGGCTTCAACGGCCACTATTGGGGACGGGGGCAGCGCTTCGGGCTGCACGACATCGGTCACGGGCACGCCTACTGGTGGGGTACGCGGAACATGTCCGCCGAGAGCGCCCGTGGCTGGAAGGGCACCAGGGAGGACATCGCCCGTACCTTCGGCGGCTGGGCCGATGTGGTCACCGAGGTGATCCTGGCCACGCCCGAGGAGGCGGTCCACGCCGTCCCCGCGCAGGACCGGCCGTTCCTGGAGCGCTGGGGCGAGGGTCCGGTGACCCTGCTGGGGGACGCCGCCCACCCGATGCTGACGGCCCTCGCCCAGGGCGGCAGCACGGCGATCGAGGACGCCGTGGTCCTGGCGCACAGCTGCGCGGCCGCGGCCGACCCGGTGAGCGGGTTGCGGGCCTACGAGGCGGCCCGGCGCGAGCGCACCAGGTGGCTGGTCGACAACTCCTACTCCCTCAGCAGGAACGAGCAGGAGGAGCGCCCGCTGGCGATCGCGCTGCGCAACACCCTGATGCGGTACGCGCCGACGCCCCTGCTGATGCGCCCCTTCCGGACGGCGATGACGTACACCTCCCCCGACTTCGGCCAGGACAGCGCGACAGCGTCCCCCGCGGCGCTGTGAACGGGCCCGCCTCCGCGTGAGCCCGTGGCCGGCCCCGTGTGATGCGGTGGCCGCCCCCGCGGCGTGTCACCGGTGCAGCGATACGGAGTGTCATGACCGTCACGCTCGAACGCCCCGAGATGGTATACCGCAGGTATACTGTCGATGTGGCCGAC
>NZ_JBFBJB010000016.1:0-175444 GCF_040685895.1 Streptomyces sp. NPDC088124
GGTGACCGCGCGGCCGACCGGCTCGCCTCGTAGCCCTGCGCCTCGTGGCCCTGCGATCCGTCCCTCGCCCGCCGTCGGCCGGGCGTCCCCGGCGGCCGAGCACCCGCCGCAGCCGGGCCGTCCTCTCCGCCGGGCATCCGCCTCAGCCCATGAGGCCGTGCCTCAGCCCTTGAGGCCGCTCGCGAACCCCTTGATGACATAGCGCTGGAGCAGCAGGAACACGATCAGTATCGGCAGCGCGGCCAGTACCAGTCCGGCGAAGACCAGGCCGTAGTCGGAGACGTACTGGCCGACGAAGGAGAACACCCCCACGGGCACGGTCTCCTTACCGGAGCCGCCGAGGTAGAGCAACGGGGTGAAGAAGTCGTTCCAGATGAACACCGCGTTCAGGATGATCACGGTGCCGGTGATGGGCCGCAGCAGGGGGAAGACGATCCGGGTGAAGGCCTGCCGGTGGTCGCAGCCGTCGATCAACGCCGCCTGCGCGTAGTCCGCGGGCAGGGCGCGGATGAAGCCGGTGTAGAGGAAGACGGTGAACGGGAGCTGGATGCCCGTGTAGAAGAGGACCATGCCCTGGTAGGTGCCGAGCCAGCCGAGGCTGTCGACCAGCTTGTAGAGCGGGATCATGCCGAGCTGGAACGGCAGCACGATCCCGAGCAGGAAGAGGACGTAGAGCCCGTACCCGAGGCCGCGTGCCCGGCGGGCCAGGTAGTAGGCGCCGGTGGAGCCGAGGACGATCAGCAGGAGCAGGCTGACGGTGGTGATGAGCGCGCTGCTGACCAGGGCGGGGCCGAGCGAGGCGGAGGACCAGGCGTCCCCGAAGTTGGCGAAGGTGGGCGGCGCGGGCGGGGACAGCGGCGACTCGGCGATCTGCCGGGGGTCCTTCATCGCCAGGGTGACCAGCGCGTACACCGGGAAGAGGAAGACCACCGCGACGGCGATCATCACCAGTTCCAGGGCGTAGCCCCCGAACCGGGAGCGGGTCCGGCGGCGTTGACGCGCGTTCCGGGCCGCGGCGGCGTCCTGCGGGGCGGTGGCGGTGGTGCTCACGCGGTGACCTCCCGGGCACGCAGATAGCGGAGCTGGACCAGGGAGACGGCGGCGACGAACAGCGCGAGGACGAGTGCCACCGCGGTGCTGTAGCCGAACTTGCCGTAGACGAAGGCCTCTTTGTAGAGCACCGTGGACAGGGTCTCGCTGGAGGTGCCGGGGCCGCCGTTGGTGGCGGCGTACACCTGGTCGAAGAGTTTCAGCCCTCCGATGGTCGACAGCATCAGGTTGATCGTGAGCGCCGGGGCGAGCAGCGGCCAGGTCACGTAGCGGAAGCGCTGCCAGGCGCCCGCGCCGTCGATCCGCGCCGCCTCGTGGAGTTCGGCGGGCACGCCCTGGAGCCCGGCGAGAAAGATGACCATCGAGTACCCCGCGTACTGCCAGACCACCATCGCGGCGACCGACCAGAGGGCGAGCGCGGGGTTGCCGAGCCAGTCCTGGCGCAGCCCGCCGAGCCCGACGGCGCCGAGGATCCCGTTGAGCCCGGCGCCGTCGTCGGGGTTGTACACGTACTTCCAGAGGAAGGCGACCATGACGGGGCTGACGACGGCGGGCGCGAAGAAGATCACGCGGAGCAGGGAGCGCGATCTGATGTTGGCGTGCACGCCGAGCGCCAGCAGCAGGCCGATGCCGTTCTGGACGACGACCACGGCGAGGGTGAGCAGCAGGGTGTTGGCGACGGACTCCAGAGCGCGCCTGTCGTCCAGCAGCGTACGGAAGTTGTCCACGCCGACGAAGGAGAAGCCGCCGACGCCGGACCAGTCCGTGAAGGCGTAGACGACGCCCGCGAGGCTCGGGTAGAGGACGACGACGGCGTACACCACGAGCGCGGGAACGACGAAGCCCCACGGGGGGAGGGTGCCGTCGCGCACCCGGCGGGCGGTGCGCGCCGCCCCGCTCCCGTCCGTCTTCCGGGCCGTCCCGGGGGCGGCGGGGGACGGCGGCCCCGGGCGCGGTGTGGTCCGCTCGGGCAGGGGGTTCACGATGTCTTGCCGTAGGCCGCGTCCAGCTGTCCCAGCGCGCCCTTGACGTCCGTCTTGCCCGCGAGGAGATCCTGTACGGCGGCGAAGTGGGCGGGCTGCACCTCCGCGTTGGGCCATGCCTGGTCCATGAAGGGGACGGCGCGGTCGGCGTCGATGATCGGCAGGAAGTCCGCCAGCACGGGGTCGATCCTGGTCGTGGCGTCGCGCTGGAACGGGATCGCGGAGACGGCGGTCGCCCAGGCGTTGATGTTCTCCTGCCGGCCGAGGAAGTCGACGAACGCCTTGGCCTTGTCCGGGTTCTTGGCGTGGGCGGCGACGCCCAGTCCGACCACGATCCCCGCCGGTATCCACAGTTGGGCGGCGTTGTCACCGCCGGGGAAGGGGAACATGGCCAGGTCGTCGGGGGTCCTGGTGGCGTCGCGGAAGGTGGAGAGCACCGCGGAGACCTGCACGGCCATGGCCGCCTTGCCGCTCGCGACGAGGGAGGCCTGCTGCTCGAAGGTGGTGCCGTTGGGGTTGTCGTTGAAGAAGCCCTTGGTCTGGAGTTCCTTGTACTTGCCGAGGGCGTCGGCCCAGCCGGAGTCGGCGAACGTGGTGCGTCCGGCGGCCATGTCGGCGTCGAAGCCGGGGGTCGTGGCGTAGACCGCGTTGGGGACGAGGGCGTACGTGATGAGCTGGGTGACCCAGGGCGTCTGCGCGCCGAGGGCGATCGGCACGATGCCCTTGGCCTTCAGCGTGGCGCAGACGTCGAGGAGTTCGGCCCAGGTCGTGGGCGGCTGGACACCGGCCTTGGCGAAGGTCTTCTTGTTGTAAATGGCGCCGATGACGCTGCTGCCGGCCGAGTAGAGGTAGGTCTTGCCCTCGTAGCGGTAGGCGGCGTCGAAGTTCTTGGGTATGCCCTGGGTCCACTTCTGCGCCGAGAGGTCGGTGAGCAGCCCCGCCTTGGCCAGCTCGACCATGGACATGGCGCTTCCGCTGCCGGGGAACAGGACGTGCACGTCGGGGGCGTTGCCGCCGGCGAGCTGGGTGCGTACGACGGTCTGGACCTGGTCGGTGGGGGCGAAGGAGGTGGCGAAGGTGTCGTCGGGGTGGCTCTTGCGGTAGGCGGCCAGCAGTTCCTCGACGGGCTTCTGCTGGTCGGCGACGCCGACGATACGCACCTTGCCGTCGCCGGAACCGCCGGAACCCGCACACGCGGTGAGGGCCGGGGGCAGTGCGGCGAGGGCCGCCGCCCCGCCGCCCATGCGGAGCAGCCCTCGTCGGCTGAGCGTGCCGGGGAGGGGCGGGACGCGGGAACCCGTGGTCATGTCATGTCCTCCTCGTGGGGGCCGGCGTGCGTCGGCGTCGCCGGGCCTGGTGTGCGCGGGAGTGCGGCGGCGCGGTGCAGCGGTCCGCGCTCCGGTGTGCCCGCCGGTACGTAGGCGGCGGTGAAGCGGTAGACGCCGGAGGCCACGCGGTAGACGGCGCGGCCGGGGCCGGTCCCGGCGAAGGTGAGGTGGGCGCCGTCGACGGGTACCTCGCCGGACTCGCGGACGGACCGGGGGTCGGTGGTGGGTACGTGGATCTCGGCGGTGGCGCCCGGGGGCACCCGGACCCGCAGGGAGAGCGTGTCGCCGCGCCGTTCCCAGCGGACGGTGACCGTGCCGCGGACCGATTCGTACCGGGCGCTCGCGTGGGTGAGGTCGCCGGGGGCGGGGCGTACGGTCAGGTGCCGGTAGCCGGTGGAGTCGGCGCTCTGGTCGAGTCCGGCGACGCCCCGGTAGAGCCATTCGCCGATCGAGCCGAGCGCGTAGTGGTTGAAGGAGTTCATCGCCGGGGCCCGGAAGCCGGCGTCGGGGGTCCAGCCGTCCCAGCGCTCCCAGATCGTGGTGGCGCCGTGGTGCAGCGGGAAGAGCCAGGAGGGTGCTTCGGTACGGCGCAGCAGGGCGTGGGCGAGGTCGGCGCGGCCGTGCGCGTCCAGGACGGGCGCGGCGAGCGCGACCCCGAGGAAGCCGGTGACGAGTCCGGGGCCCGCGGACTCGACCAGTTCGGCGAGGCGCCGGGCGGCCGCGGGCGCCTGTTCTCCGGGGAGCAGGTGGAAGGCGAGCGCGAGGAGGTAGCCGGTCTGCGTGTCGCCGTCGATCCGCAGGGAGTCGCCGTCCGGGCCGTCCTGCCCGTCCTGCCCGTCCGGGCCCGGCGTCCGGGTGACGAAGCGGTCGTTGAAGGCGGCCCGGACGCCGGCGGCCAGCCGGTGGTGCTCGCGGGCGAGGTCGTGGTGGCCGAGCACCTCGGCGGCGCGTGCGGTGAGGTGGGCGCTGTGCGCGAAGTAGGCGGTGGCGACGACCTCGCGCGGGGTCGGGGTGCCGGGGGCCAGCCAGTCGGAGAAGTGCGGGCCGACGCGGTGGCGCCAGACGAGGTCCGGGTTGTGACGGCGGATCAGCTCCACCCAGGCGCACATGCCGGGCAGCGCGCGGACGAGGAAGCGCGGGTCGTCGTACGTACGGTAGAGGTGCCAGGGGATGATGACGCCCGCGTCGGCCCAGCCGGGGGCTCCTTCGTCGGCGACCCCCACGAGGCGCGGGGCGACGTTGGTGAAGCCGCCGTCGGGGGTGCGGGCGTCGTCCACGTCGCGCAGCCACTTGGTGAAGAACGCGGCGACGTCGGCGTTGAGGGCGGCCGTGGGCAGGAAGACCTGCGCGTCCGCGAGCCAGCCGAGGCGTTCGTCGCGCTGCGGGCAGTCGGTGGGCACGCTGACGAAGTTGGAGCGCTGGCCCCAGGTGACGCAGTCGTGGAGCCGCCGGATGTCCGGGTCGGAGCAGTCGAACGAGCCGGCCCACGGGGTGTCGCTGTGCAGCGCGACGGCGACGATGTCCGGCGCGGCCAGCTCGGCGAGGCCGGTGACCTCGGCGTAGCGGAAGCCGTGGTAGGTGAAGCGCGGCTCGAAGACGGTGTGCGCCCGCCCGTCACCGATGAGCAGGTCGGTCGCGGCGGCCGTGCGCAGGTTGGCGGTGTAGAGCTCACCGTCCTCGTCCAGGACCTCGGCGTGGCGCAGCGTCACCCGGGCGCCGTGGGCGAGGCCGTCGACGCGCAGCCGTACCCGCCCGGCGAGGTTCTGGCCGAAGTCGACGACATGGACGCCGTCGCGCAGCCGGGTGACCGTACGGGGGGTCAGTTCGGCGGTGGCCCGCACGGGTTCGTCGGGCGCGGCGACGAGCAGCCGGTGGTCGGCGTCCGTGACCCGCGCGGGCGACCAGTCGGCGTCGTCGAAGCCGGGCAGGTCCCAGCCGTCGGCGGAGCGGCGCAGATCGTGGCACTCGCCCATGAGCAGGTCGGCATGGCGAACCGTTCCGGTACGGGTGCGCCAGGTGTGGTCGGTGACGACTCTCGTGGTGCGGCCGTCGGCGTCGACCAGGTGGAGTTCGGCCAGCAGCTGGGGCGTCGAGCCGTAGTGGGCACCCGCCCTGCGGGGTTCGAAGCCGACGAACCCGCTCCACCAGCCGTCGGCGACGGTCGCGGCGAGGACGTTCTCGCCGCCGCCGTCCCGGATCAGTTCCGTCACGTCGTACGTCTGGTACTGGATCCGGTGGTGGTAGTCGGTCCAGCCGGGGGCGAGTTCGGCGTCGCCGACCCGGGTGCCGTTGAGCCGGATCTCGTAGAGCCCGCGCGCGCTCACGTACAGCCGGGCGCGGCTGACGGCCCCGGGGATGCCGGGGAACGCGCGCCGCAGGACGGGGCAGGGGGTGAGCCCGTGGTGGTCGAGGGCCGCCTCGCCCTCGGTCGGCGCGTCCATCACCTCGATCGGGTCAGGGTCGTGGGTGATCCAGCTCGCGCGCCAGCCGTCGCCTGCGGGGCGATCAACGGCCGGGTCGACGGCCGGGTCGACGGCCGGCGCCATGACGAGGCCGGTCTCGAACCAGGTGCCGGCCGCCGAGGGAGCCCCCGGCCCGGCCGGGTCGACGGTGACCTGCCAGTGGTAGCGGGTACGGGGCTCCAGCGCGGGCCCGGTGTAGCGGACGCCGACCGCCCGGGAGTCCGTCAGCGGACCGCTGTCCCAGAGGGGTTCACCCCCCGCGGCGAGGTCCTCGGGCCGCCGCCCGACCCGTACCCGGTGCCCGGCCGGGTCGTCGCCCCGGCGGTCGGAGGCGAGCCGCCACGAGAGCAGCGGTCCGGGCTCGTCGATTCCCAGGGGGGTGACGCGGTGGTCGCAGCGCAGACCGTAGGGGCGCAGGCGCCCCGCTGCGGAGGGACCGGACACGGACACGTCCTTCCTGCGCGCCTTGGGGCCGGTCGTAACGACAGGCCCTGACGGCGCGTCACCATCGTTCCTACGCCGTCGTCCACCACCCACCCGGCGTGAAGACGACACGTCTCCATGTGAAATCTAACGTGAATTCTGTGGCGTGGACACTATGAGCCGCCCGCGAGAGGTGTCAAGGGTGTTACACAGGGCTGGTCGGACACCTCATGGCGCGATCGGCCGGCACCGCGATGCCGCCGTACAGTCGCCTGCGACAGGCGTTGTCGACCTGGCGGCGGGTGGTCTTGTGACGGGTGAATACGTGTGATATTCACCGTGTGATTACAACATGAACGGACGTTAAATCACGCGTCATTTCCGCCTCGGGTCACGCGGGAATCGCGCACGACGAACGGACGAGGATTCATGCGGATGAACAGTGGGATCAGCACCAGCGGAACCACCTCGGCCACCGGGTTCGGGAGAAGGGCGATGCTCGGCGCCACCGGAACGGTCGCACTGGCGGTCGCGGCGGGCAATCTGTCGGCGGGCCGGGCGGGCGCCGCCGAACGCCGCCTCCGCGAGGACCCGTTCACGCTCGGGGTCGCATCGGGCGACCCCTGGCCGGACGGCTTCGTCCTCTGGACCCGGCTGGCGCCGCACCCGCTCGCCCCCGACGGAACCGGCGGCATGGACCCGCGCGCGGTCACGGTCTACTGGGAGGTGGCGGAGGACGAGCGCTTCCGGCGCGTCGTACGCCGGGGCTGGACCCGGGCGGTGGCCGAACTCGCCCATTCCGTCCACGTCGAGGTCAGCGGACTCAGACCCGGCCGCCAGTACTACTACCGCTTCCGTGCCGGCGGCGTGCTCTCCCCCGTCGGCCGCTCGCGCACCGCGCCCGCGCCGCACAGCGACCCCCGCTCCCTGAACTTCGCGTTCGTCTCCTGCCAGGCGTGGTTCGAGGGGTTCTACACCGCCTACCGGCATCTCGCCGACGAGGACGTCGATCTGGTCCTCCATCTCGGCGACTACATCTACGAGAACCCCATCGACGCCATGGGCGGCGTGCGCAAGACCCCCGTCGCCGCCGAGCTGCGCCCCGAGCCGATGGACCTGACCCAGTACCGCAACCGGCACGCGCTGCACCGCTTCGACAACGACCTCATCGCCGCTCACCAGGCCCATCCGTTCGCCGTCGTGTGGGACGACCACGAGGTGGAGGACAACTGGGCCGGTGACATCTCCAAGCACCCGGACGTCGACCCGGCGACATTCCGGGTGCGCGCGGCAGCGGCGTTCCAGGCGTACTACGAACACCTGCCCCTGCGGCTGCCGAACAAGCCGCGCGGCTTCGACGCCCGGATGTACCGGAGTCTGCGGTACGGGCGGATGGCGACGTTCCACATCCTCGACACCCGGCTGTACCGCGACGACCAGCCGTGCGGCGACGGCACCAAGACCGGTTGCGAGGAGCGGCTCGACCCCGACCGCACCATCCTCGGCGCGGAGCAGGAACGATGGCTCTACAACAGCCTGGGCCGCTCCGACGCGAAGTGGAACCTGATCCCCCAGCAGATCGCCATGAACCAGGTGGACACCGACCCCGGTCCCGGCCAGTCCTTCGTGATGGACTTCTGGGACGGCTATGTGGCCTCCCGCGAACGGCTCTTCAAGGAGATCACCGACCGGAACGTGGCCAACCCCGTCGTGCTCACCGGTGACATGCACCGCCATCTCGCGGCGGACCTCAAGCGGAACTTCGACGACCCGGACTCCCCCGCCATCGGGGTCGAGTTCGTCGGCACCTCCATCTCGACCAAGATGGACGGCATGGACCTGGACCCGTCCGGGGCGAACCTGCTGGCCGCCAACCGGCACATCAAGTTCACCAACTACCAGCGCGGTTACGTCCGCTGCTCCCTCACCCCGCGCAGCTGCCGCGCCGACTTCCGGGTGCTGCCGTACGTCACCACCCCGGGCGCGCCGGTGTCGACGCGGATGTCCTTCGTCACCGAGGCGGGCCGGCCGGGCGTGCAGCCCGTCTGACCGGACGCGCAGGTGCGCGCGGGCGCGCCGGTCCCGTACTCGCGGAGTCTCAGGAAAACCCGACGAGAGTACGTACGGACCGGCGCGCCCGCGGAGGGGCCGCGGGTGCGGCGTTTTACGGGGCGACGGGGCGCGGCCCCGTACCGGCGATCTCCTCGGGGCGCAGCAGCGCCGCGAGCCGGTCGGCCGGGAGGAGCCCGCGCTCCAGCACGAGTTCGGCGACGCCCCGGCCGGTGGCCAGCGCCTCCTTGGCGATCTCGGTCGCGGCGGTGTAGCCGATGTGCGGGTTGAGCGCGGTGACGAGCCCGATGGAGTTCTCGACGGTCGCGCGCAGCGTCTCGGTGTTGGCGGTGATGCCGGAGACACAGCGTTCGGCGAGGGTGACGCAGGCGGCCCGCAGATGGGTGATGCTCTCCGAGAGCGAGTGCAGGATGATCGGCTCGAAGGCGTTGAGCTGGAGCTGCCCCGCCTCGGCGGCCATGGTGATGGTGACGTCGTTGCCGATCACCTCGAAGGCGACCTGGTTGACGACTTCGGGGATCACCGGGTTGACCTTGCCGGGCATGATGCTCGACCCGGCCTGCACCGGCGGCAGGTTGATCTCGGCGAAGCCCGCGCGCGGCCCGGAGGAGAGCAGCCGCAGATCGTTGCAGCTCTTGGAGAGCTTGACCGCGATGCGCTTGAGCACTCCGGAGAGATGGACGAAGGCGCCGCAGTCCTGGGTGGCCTCCACGAGGTTGGCCGCGGTGACCAGGGGCAGCCCGGTGAGGTCCGAGAGATGGCGGCGGGCGGCCTCCGCGTAGCCGGCGGGAGCGTTGAGACCGGTGCCGATGGCCGTCGCGCCGAGGTTGATCTCGTGGATGAGGAGGACGGCCTCGGCCAGCCGGCTCTGGTCCTCCTCCAGCATCACCGCGTACGCCGAGAACTCCTGGCCGAGCGTCATGGGCACGGCGTCCTGGAGCTGGGTGCGCCCCATCTTGAGGATGTCGTGGAACTCCGCCGCCTTGGCGGCGAACGCCTCGCGCAGAACGGTCATCGCGTCGAGCAGTTCGCGCACGGCGATGATCGTGGCCACGTTGACGGCGGTCGGGTAGACGTCGTTCGTGGACTGGCTGAGGTTGACGTCCTCGTTGGGGTGCAGGTGCGTGTAGTCGCCCTTGGCGTGCCCGAGGAGCTCCAGCGCCCGGTTGGCGATCACCTCGTTGGCGTTCATGTTGGTCGAGGTGCCGGCGCCGCCCTGGATGACGTCCACGACGAACTGGTCGTGGAACCTGCCCTCCTCCCGGATCTCCCGGCAGGCGGCGGCGATGGCCGCGGCCTTCTCCCCGGCGAGCAGCCCGAGGTCCTCGTTGGCGCGGGCCGCGGCCTCCTTCACGGCGGCGAGCGCGTTGATCAGATGCGGGTAGGCGGAGATGGCCGTACCGGTGATGGGGAAGTTCTCCGAGGCGCGCAGCGTGTGCACGCCCCAGTACGCGTCGGCGGGTATGTGGCGGTCGCCGAGCAGATCGTGTTCGGAGCGGTGGCCGGCAGTCATGTCGCAGGGGTGGCAACGGTTTGTCGATGAAAAGGGCATAAGGACCTACTAGCTCGTTTGGGTGATGATCACGGGATCGGCTTGCGGCGTCGGAGGGCCAGCGGAGTAGCGTCGGCGATGCGACCTGGGACGCCGGGTGTGGTGTCGGCGTGCGGGGCCCCTGTTCCACCAGCGAGATGGCTCAGGGCCTCCCCGTCGCCTCCGGCCACACCCAATTGGCCAGGTTGTGAGGGACTCCGCCCGCCCGGTGCGGACCACGGACAGGATCCGTGCCGCCTCCCGGGACGCGAAAGCGGACGACCAGTGCGCCCAAGACCGTTCGGGGCGTGCCAGTGCGCGGACCCACCCCCGCTCACTGCTCAGGAACGGTTCCTTCGTGAGGGTGGGCGGACCGTGCGGACAGAACGACAGACCCATCGGACGAGGCGGGCTCCGGAATCGATACGGGAGCCAGCGCGCCCGCCGCCCGCAGGCTCCCCACCTCCTGGCCGCCGCCGAGCACGGGGGTACGGGCGAACGGGGCGAGGATGCCGGGGTCGACGCCGCACCGGGCGAGGGCCGCGGCGGTCACCGGCATCCTGGCGCGGTCCGCGCCGTCGGCGATCTTCACGCCGACGGCCCGGCCGTCCGGGAGCGCCGCGACCTGGACGCCCTCGAAGCCGTCCTTGGCGAGCAGTCCGGGCACGGCCCGCATCAGACCGGCCACGTCCCGGCCGGCGCCGGCGACCAGCTCCGGGTGGGCCCGCATGGCGCCCGCGACGCGGCCCTCGTCGGTGTCGGGGGCCGCGGCCGCCAGCCGGGCGAAGGCGCGGGTGAGTCCGTGCAGGGAGACGGAGAACAGCGGGGCGCCGCAGCCGTCGACGGTGACGCGGGCGATGCGCTGTCCCGTCAGCTCCTCCACGGTCTGGGCGATCGCCTTCTGGAGCGGGTGGCCCGGGTCGAGATAGCCGGTCAGGGGCCACTGCCGGGTCAGCGCGGTCCTGAGCATGGAGGCGTGCTTGCCCGAGCAGTTCTGGGCGAGGCGGCTGGGCCCGAGGCCCCGGCGCAGCCACGCCTCGCGCTCCGCGACGCCGTACGGCAGATCGGGGGTGTTGGCCAGGTCGGCCTCGGTGAGCCCGGCGGAGTCGAGGATGCGCCGGGCCACGGCGAGGTGGGTCTCCGCGCCGGAGTGGCTGGCCGCGGTGAGGGCGAGCGCCTCGTCGTCGGGCACGGGGAGCCCGGCGCGGAGCAGGGCGACCGCCTGGAGGGGCTTGAGCGCGGAGCGCGGATAGAACGCGGCCTCGATGTCCCCGGCCAGGAACTCCACGCTGCCGTCGGCCGCCAGGACGACGACCGAGCCGTGGTGGACACCCTCGATGATGCCTCCCCGTACGACGTGGGCGAGGGGCACATGGCCCGGCGCGCGGACGACGGGAGGCTCGCCCGGGGTGCGGCGCGGCGTGGTGGGGTGGCTCATGGTCGGCTCTCGGTGTTCTGGTCGCGGTCGGTGGTGCCGGCGCGTTCGAGGGCCGCCGCGTCCCTGAGGGCCCCGACCCGGCCCCGTACCAGGTACCAGCCGCCGACCAGCGCCGCGGCGATCAGCGGCAGGGCCAGCACCGTCGTGCGGCCCGCGCCGCCGTCCGCGTACATCAGGACCAGGACGGATCCGAGGAAGATCAGGGTGATGATCTCGGTGTACGGCGAGCCGGGGAGCTGGTAGGAGGGGCGGGAGAGCAGCCCCGCCCGCGTCTTCCGCCAGAAGAGCAGGTGGCAGATCATGATCATGGACCAGGTGGCGAGGATGCCGAGCGCCGCGAAGTTCAGGACGATCTCGAACGCCTTGCTGGGCACGACGTAGTTGAGGCCGACGCCGAGCACACAGATGCCGGAGGTGAGCAGGATGCCGCCGTACGGCACCTGGCTGCGGCTCATCACCCCGGTGAACCTCGGCGCGGAGCCCGACTTCGCCATGGAGCGCAGGATGCGTCCGGTGGAGTAGAGGCCGGAGTTGAGGCTGGACATCGCGGCGGTGAGGACGACGAGGTTCATCACGTCGCCCGCCGCGGGGATGCCGATGTTGGAGAGCACGGTGACGAAGGGGCTCTCACCGGCGGAGTACTTGTTCCAGGGCAGCAGCATCGTCAGCAGCACGACCGAGCCGACGTAGAAGAGGGCCACGCGCCACATGATGGAGTTGATCGCCTTGGGCATGATCTTCTCCGGCTCCTTGGTCTCACCGGCCGTGACACCGACCAGCTCGACCGAGGCGTACGCGAAGACGACGCCCTGGATGACCAGCAGCATCGGGAGCATCCCGGCCGGGAAGAGGCCGCCGTTTCCAGTGATCAGGGACGGCCCGGGGGTGTGGCCGTCGACCGGGTGCTGGGTGGCCAGCAGGAAGATACCGATGAGCATGAACAGGACGAGCGCGCCGACCTTGATGATCGCGAACCAGAACTCCAGTTCGCCGAAGATCTTCACGGATATGAGGTTCACGGTCAGCACGACCGCGAGGGCGATCAGGGCGAGCACCCACTGCGGTATGTCGGAGAACATGCCCCAGTAGTGGGTGTACGTCGCCACCGCCGTGATGTCGGCGATCCCGGTGGTCGCCCAGTTCAGGAAGTACATCCAGCCGGCGACGAAGGCGCCCTTCTCGCCCATGAACTCACGGGCGTAGCTGACGAACGCCCCGGAGGACGGCCGGTGCAGGACCAGCTCGCCGAGGGCACGTACCACGAGGAAGGCGAAGAGGCCGCAGACCGCGTAGGCGACGGCGAGGGAGGGGCCCGCACTGGCCAGCCGGCCGCCGGCGCCGAGGAAGAGCCCGGTGCCGATGGCCCCGCCGATGGCGATCATGTTGATGTGCCGGGACTTCAGGGTCTTGCTGTATCCGGCGTCACCGGCGTCGACATGGGCGCCCGCGGAAACCGGTGGTTTCTCCGGCGGACACGCCTGCTGCTCGGTCTGAAGGGATTGCTCGCTCACGCCTGGTCTTCGCCTTCTTCGGGGGGTGCCGTGCGGTGGGGGGACCGCACGATGGTGGTCAGGGTCGACTCGACCCGTGCGAGGTGGTGGGTCATGGCGTCGACGGCGTCGTCCTCGGACTGCTCGACGAGGGCTTCGACGATCGCCCGGTGCTCCAGGTTGGACTGCTCACGCCGCCCGCCGAGTTCGTTGAGGAACGCCGACTGGCGGGCCAGCGCGTCGCGGATCTCCTCTATGACCCGGCGGAAGACCGGGTTCTGGGCCGCCTGGGCGACCGAGAGGTGGAAGAGGGTGTCCATCGCCACCCACGCGGTGGTGTCGGTCTCGTGTTCCATCCGCTCCAGCAGATGGGTGAGGTGGTCGAGATCCTCGGCGGTACGGCGGGTCGCCGCGTACCCGGCGACCGGGATCTCCACATGGCGGCGCACCTCCAGGAGGTCGCTCGCCGAGTAGTCGCCGAAGGTGGGATCCTCCACCGGGCCGTTGGAGACGACGAAGGTGCCTTTTCCGGTGCGTGAGACGGTCAGTCCCATGACCTGGAGTGCCCGCAGGGCCTCTCGGAGCACGGGCCGGCTCACTTCGAGACGGCGGCAGAGCTCCGCCTCGGAGGGCAGCTTCTCCCCCACCGCGTACTCGCTCCGCTCGATGGCGCTCCGGAGATGGTTCAGCACGGCTTCCATCGCGCTGATCCTTCTGGGCAGGGCCCCGGCTGTCTGGCTGTCTGACAGGTTCACCCGGGCATCGTGAGGTGCGTGAACCGGAACTGTCAAGAGTCTGAACTGGGATCTTCCGGGTCCCGGAGGCTCGGCGGAGCCTCCGGGACCGTCCCGCGCCCGTCCGGCGGACGGGCCGGTCAGAAGGGCCGGTCGCCCGCGATGGCGACGCGTTCGGCGACGCGGCGGTGCGGGGCGTAGTCGCTCACGGCGTAGTGCTGGGTGGCGCGGTTGTCCCAGAAGGCGATGTCGCCCGCCCCCCAGCGGAACCGCACCTGGAACTCGGGGACATGGGCCTGCTGGAACAGCAGCCGCAGCAGCCGGTCGCTCTCCGCCCGCTCCAGCCCCACGATCCGGGTGGTGAAGGACGCGTTGACGAAGAGCATCCGCCGTCCGGTGTCGGGGTGGCGGCGCACCACCGGGTGCTCGACCGGCGGGAACTCGTCCTGGAAGGCGGCCAGTCGCTCGGCCGAGTAGAAGCGGGAGAAGCCCGGAATGTAGTCGTGGACGGCGCGGGCGCCGTCGATACGGTCCTTCACCTCCCGGGGGAGGTTGTCGTACGCGGCGGCCATGTCGGCCCACATCGTGTCGCCGCCGGACGGCGGCACCTCGCGCAGCTGCAGTACGGCGCCGAGCGCGGGCCGCTCCCGGAAGGTGACGTCGGTGTGCCAGACGTTCTCGAAGGTGGGGACCGCGGTGCGGTCGAAGCGGACGACGTCCGGCGCGCCGGCCGTGGCGAGCAGTGGGTTGGTCTCCAACTCGCCCCAGTTCAGGGCGAAGGCGCGCTGCTCCCCGGAGGTGAGGTGCTGGCCGCGGAAGAAGAGCACCTTCCACTCCAGCAGGGCGCGGTCGAGTTCGGCGCGTACGGCGGGCTCCAGGGAGCGGGACAGGTCGAGGCCCCGGATCTCGGCGCCGATGGTGCGCGCCTGTGGCACGAGGCCGAAGAGTTCGTACGGCCGCTCCTGCCACCCCTCCGGGAGGCGGCGCAGTTCCCGGTGGCCTTCGTAGAGGCCGTCGGCGGGGATGCGGTGGTCGCGCAGCGGGGGCGGTACGGGGGCGGCGGGCGCGGAGGCGGAGGCGGGTACGGCTGTGGTGGTCACAGGGCTCCTCAGTTCGGCACGGCGGAGTGGGTGCGACGGGCAACGCGAGGGTGGTGCCTGGAGATACCGGCCCGGGCCGGGGCGGGGTCAGCGGCCGGCTACGGAGCTACCGGGCCCTCGGCGCGGATCAGCGGCAGGGACAGCAGAGCGCCGGGGGAGAACCCACCCGGCCTCGGCGGCGCAGAAAACTGACGCCGCGGGGCGCGCACACACCGTGGGGGTCGCCGAAGCGCGACTCCACCGCACGGAGAGAAGAATGCGTGCCCATGGCAGGCACCGTACCTCAGGAACAGCCGGTCCGTCCCTTCCTCGGGCAACTCGGATGACTCAGGCGACTCAAGTGACCCGGGCGACTCAGGTGAGAGGAAAGCCCAGTTCCCGGGCGGCGAGGGCGGGGGTCGGCTGGGACCAGCGCTCGGTGAGGTGGTGGGTGGCGGAGAGCGAGCGGGTCTCGGCCAGGTCGAGGTAGAGCGTTCCGTCGAGATGGTCCGTCTCGTGCTGGACGATCCGGGCCGGCCATCCCGAGAACTCCTCGTCGGTCTCCCGTCCCCGTTCGTCCTGGCCCCGGAGCCGTACCGTCCGGTGCCTGGCCACCACGGCCGCCCAGCCGGGGACGCTGAGGCACCCCTCGAAGAAGGCGGCGCGGTCCTCGCCGACGGGCTCGTACGACGGGTTGACCAGCACCCGGAAGGGCTGCGGGACGCGGCCCCGGGCCGCGAGGACCTCCTCGGGCACCTGCGCGGCGTCCTCGATGACCGCGATCCGCAGCGGGATCCCGATCTGGGGCGCCGCCAGCCCCACGCCGGGGGCGGCGTGCATCGTCTCGCGCAGGAGCCGGACCAGGCGCGCCAGCCGCTCCTCCCCCAACTGTCCTTCGTACGGGGCCGCCGGGCGTCGCAGGACCGGGTCACCGGCGGCGACGACGGGCGGCGTCCCGGGGGTTTCGAGCAGGGCGTCCACATGGTCGATGAGCGTCATCGCGCCATGGTCCCACTGCCCCGGGACCACCGGGATCACAGGGACCACCGAGAACCGGTTCCGTACGGAGCGCGGCCGGCCCGCTCGGGGACGGGCCGGCCGCGCCCGGTGCGCGGACCGTGCCGCTCACACCTTCCGGGCGGCTCTCATCGCCGTACCGGCACAGGCCAGTCCGAACAGGAACGTGAGTGCGCCGATGACGACGTTGGTCCAGATGACGCCCGCGTCGGGAGCGGTGCCGACGATCCATGGAGCGATGATCAGCCAGACACCCATGGCGCACAGGGCCCAGCTCAGCCCGGCCATCCGCACCGGGGCGAGGGTGAGGCCGAGCGCCATGACGACGATCGCGATCCCCATGATCAGGTTGTGTGCCGCGAGGGCCGGCTGGTTCAGGGTGAAGTGGACGATCCAGGGCGACAAAGCACAGAACAGGCCGACGAGGAACACCGGCCCGTCCAGGAGCGCCGCACCGCGCCCGCCGAGCATGCGGGCGTACCTCGCGCGCATCTCGGGAACATCGGGGTGACTGGACAGGTCGCCCCTCGAATGTGAGACGTCGGCCATACGACTCGCCTCCTTCGTTCGTGCAAGTCTGACCGCGATGTACGGCATCGAGCCGCAACACCCCCAGTTTGCGCGCTTTCCTGACTTTTGTGTAGCAGTCACCGCATACAGAATTTTTATTTACCGATATGACAGGTGAGGGCATCTGCCCCGCTTTCCCCACCCTTGACAGCGTTCCCAAAGACGCATGCAATATATTGCATGCCGATTCCCGATACCTCGCTCGCCGGCCGGGTCCTGCTGCGGGACCGCGCCTTCACCGCCCTGCGGGACGCCATCGTCGACGGCACGCTGCGGCCCGGGGAGCAGCTCCGGGAGGGCGAGCTGGAGCGCTGGATCGGGGTGAGCCGTACCCCGATCCGCGAGGCACTGATGCGGCTGGAGCGCAGCGGTCTGGTGGTCAGCAGGCCCGGCCGGTCGACCCGGGTGAGCGCGCTCGACGACCGGGCGGTGCGGGACGCCCAGCCGGTGGTGGCGGCCCTGCACGAGCTGGCCGTACGGCTCGCCACTCCGGCGCTCACCCCGGCGGACATCGAGGCGATGCGGGCCGGGAACGCGGCGTTCGCGGCGGCGCTGGAGCGCGGTGACGTGACGGCGGCGCTGGCGGCCGACGACGCCCTGCACCAGATCTGCGTGACGGCCGCGTCCAACACCGTCGTCACCGAGGTGCTCGACCAGTACGGACCGCTGCTGCGCCGCGTCGAGCGGGTCCGGTTCTCCTCCGCGGCCGGCCTCGGCTCGGTCGCGCTGCACGACCGGATGATCGATGCCTGCGCGGCCGGTGACGGGGCCACCGCGGCGGCGTTCGCGCACATGACCTGGATGACCCTCGCCGGCCCGGGCCCCGCGCCGGAGGTCTCCGGCGGTCACGGACTGGTCCGCGCCCGCTGAGCGGGCGCCGCCCGCCCCCGTACGGCGCCTCGCGCTCCCCGCACACTCCCCCACGCGCCCCGCACCACCACCGACCGAGCGAGAGGAACCCCCCGTGGCGATCGAGGACTTCGCACGCTATCCGCTGCTCTTCGGCCCGAGCCCGATCCACCGGCTGGAGCGGTTGAGCGGTCACCTGGGCGGCGCGGCCGTCTGGGCCAAGCGCGAGGACTGCAACTCCGGGCTCGCGTACGGCGGCAACAAGACCCGCAAGCTGGAGTACATCGTCCCCGACATCCTGGAGCAGGGCGCGGACACCCTGGTCTCGATCGGCGGGTACCAGTCGAACCACACCCGACAGGTGGCCGCCGTCGCCGCCCGGCTCGGCCTGAAGGCCCGGCTCGTGCAGGAGAAGTGGGTCGACTGGCCCGGCCCCGTGAACGACAAGGTGGGCAACATCCTGCTCTCCCGGATCATGGGCGCGGACGTCCGCCTCGACCCGGCGGGCTTCGGCATCGGGATCAAGGACTCCTGGCAGCAGGCGCTGGACGAGGTCCGCGCCGAGGGCGGCACGCCGTACGCGATCCCGGCCGGCGCCTCGGAACACCGGCTCGGCGGCCTCGGGTTCGCCAACTGGGCGTACGAGGTGGAGCGCCAGGAGGCCGAGCACGGCGTCTTCTTCGACACGATCGTCGTCTGCAGTGTCACGGGCTCCACGCAGGCCGGGATGATCGCCGGGTTCGCCGGGCAGGCCAGGCCCCGGCGGGTCATCGGCATCGACGCGTCCGCCAGGATCGAGGAGACCCGGGACCAGGTGGAGCGGATCGCCCGCCACACGGCGGAGCTGATCGGCCTCGGACGCGACCTGCGCGACGACGAGATCAGCCTCCTCGAAGGCTGGGCGGGCGACCGTTACGGTGTTCCCGTCGAGTCGACGCTGGAGGCCATCCGGCTCACGGGCCGTCTGGAGGGGATGATCATCGATCCGGTGTACGAGGGAAAGTCGATGGCCGGGCTCATGGATCTGGTCCGTACCGGCGAGATCGGCAAGGACTCGACCGTGCGCTCTACGCCCACCTCGGCGGCCAGCCCGCCCTGAACGCGTACAGCGGCGCCTTCGCCTGACCTGCGGGGACCGGGGCGACACCGGGGCGACACCGGGACAGCGCCCGGTGGTCCCGGGGCCCGGAAGGGGTGGTCCGGGGCCGCCTTTTCGGCTCCGGACCGGCTCCGGATAAGCAGTTGAAGGAAATAGCACTCGATGTAGTGATCTATAACGGCAAATCGACCCATAAGATCTCAACGACCGTTGATCACGGCATGGAACCCAGAGAGTTGTGGGAGCGTCACTCCGTGCTGGCGGCGGCCTTCTGCGGCAGTGACGACCAGGTCCGGGAAGCCCAGGGGATTCTCGACGAGGCGCAGGCGGGCCGGACCCGGATGCTCGCCGCCTTCGCCGTGACCGTCGGCAGCGACGGCGCCGTCGCCAACCTTCTCGGACTCCACGAGCGCGAGGTACGGCTCGCCCGGCGCACCGTCGGCAAGGACGACGCCCGTACGGTCGCCAAGCACCTCCTCGCCGTCGAACCCGATGACCTCCGGACGCAGGTGACGGCACCGGTCGAGTCCCCGGCCGGTCCCTCGGCCACCGGGTTCGGCTCGGGACCGCACGCGGCGGACTTCCCGGGCGCCGAGCAGCCGCTGTCCCCGGTCCAGACACCGCTCCCGGCGCACACCCCGGGCCAGCCCGTACCGGTCGCGGACACCGCCTGGTCGGCGGCGCTGGACGCCGTCCTGGTGGGCGGCTGGCACACCGGACTCGATCTGACCGCGCTGGCCACGGAGTTCGGCCTGGAGCTGGCCCATCTGGTCGCCCGGGTCCAGCGGCTCTCCGCGGAGGGCCGCCTCAACCAGCCGTCGGTCCACGAGGACCGGGCGGGCCGGCACCGGCGGCTCGACGCCGTTCCCCAGACGGAGCTGGGCGGCCACTCCTCCGGCGGGGCCCCGGGCCACGCGGTGCCGTTTCCGCGGAGCAACGACGACATCAACTGGCAGCAGATTCCGCCCCACACGTCCCCGTGGGACAACACCACAGCGACGCAGACCGACTGGAACGGCATCGTCAGCCACTGGCACCACACCGCTCCCGCGACCCAGACCTGGGAGCCCTCGAACCAGTACACCTGAGCCCGGCCCCGGCAGGGTGGCCGCCCGGCAGGCCGCGGGAGCGAAGGATCCACGGCCCGGCGGTCCGGTGCTCGTACGCGACATACTGGGCGGCGTGACCATGCACCGCGTCCTGATCGTCGAGGACGACCACGGCCTGCGGGACGTGCTCGCCCGGGGCCTGCGCGACGAGGACTTCGACGTCGTGACCGCCGCCGACGGCGCCGGGGCGCTGCGGGCCGCCGACGCCCGGGTGGACGCGGTGGTCCTGGACATCGGGCTGCCGGACTCCGACGGCCGCGACGTCTGCCAGGCCATGCGGGCCGCGGGGATCACCGCCCCGGTGGTCTTCCTGACCGCGCACGACACCCTCACCGACCGGCTCTCCGGCTTCTCCTCCGGCGGTGACGACTATCTCGCCAAGCCCTTCCATCTCGCCGAACTCGCGGCGCGCGTCCGGGCCGCCCTCCGGCGCGCGGGACGCGACCCGGCGATCGACGTGCGGGGGCTGCGGCTCGATCCCGTACGGCACGAGCTGACGGCGCGGGACACGGCCGTGCCGCTGACACCGACCGAGTTCCGGCTGCTGGCCTGTCTGATGGCCGCGCCGGGTACCGCCGTACGCCGCCGGGCCCTGCTGCGGGCGGGCTGGCCGGAGGGGGCGCAGGTGAGCGACAACACGCTGGACCAGTATCTGACCCGGCTGCGCCGCAAGCTGCGGGCGGCGGGCGCCGCGCACGGGATCAGCACCGTACGGGGCGTCGGCTACCGCTTCGACCACGGCGCGGGCGGGACCGCCGACGGGGCGGCCGACCGGACGGGACCGGTGTGACGCGCGAGCCCCGGGAGCGGCCGGATCCGCCGGGCCGGTCGGGGCGGCTGGAGCGGCTCGGACGGCTGAGGCGGCTCGGACGGCTGGGGCGGCTCGGGCGGCTGGAGCGGCTCGGGCGGCGGTTCGCGCGGCGGCTGTCGGCGCGCACGCTGCGTGGCCGGCTGGCGCTGGTCGCGCTGGTCACCAGCGCGCTCTGGGTCGCCGTCCTGACCACCGCGTTCAACCTGGCACTGGACAGCAGGCTGCGCGCGCAGGCCGACGACGTCCTGCGGACGAAGGCGGAGGCCGTCGCCACCACCGTCGAGGTACGGCCGGACGGCCGGCTCGTGGTCCATGAACCGGCCCAGGACCAGGCGCTGGACACCGGGGTGTGGATCTACCAGGGCCGGCGCGCGATCGAGTCCCCGCCCGGCGCGCCGCCCGCGCTGCGGCGGAGCGCGGACGCGCTGGCGGGCCGGGCGCGGGCGTTCGCCGAGGTCTCCGAGCCCTCCGCCACCCGGCTCTACGCGCTGCCGGTCCGGGGGCCCGACGGGAGCCGTGCGGGCACGGTGGTCGCCTCGGTCGGGCTCGACCCGTACCGCTCCACCGCCGACACGGCTCTGGTGGCGTCGGTCGTGCTGGGCGCGCTGCTGCTGTGCGCCGTCTATCCGCTGACCCGGCTCGTCGTCCGGCGGGCCCTGCGGCCGGTCGGGGCGATGAGCGCGCAGGCCGCGCAGTGGAGCGAGGAGGGCGCCGCCCGGCGCTTCGGCACCGCCGACCGGCCGGCCGAACTGACCGCCCTCGCCGCCAGCCTCGACGAACTGCTCGACCGGCTCGCCGCGGTCCTGCGCCATGAACAGCAGCAGGCGGCGGAGCTCTCCCACGAACTGCGCACCCCGCTGGCCCGGATCACCGCGGAGGCCGACTGGCTGACGTCGCGCCCACGCGACGCCGCGGAGCGGCGGGCCGCCCACGAGGCGATCGCGGGCGCGGCGGCCACCATGCGGCAGATCTGCGACAGCCTCCTCTCCGAGGCACGCACCCGCGAGGCGCCGGTGCCCGGCCGCTGCCGGCTGCCGGAGCTGACCGGGGCGCTGGCCGCGCGGGTGACCGCCGACCATCCGCAGGCGCCGCCGGTGCGCGCCCGCGCCGCCGCCGGGACTCCTGCCGGGGCCATGATCACGGCCGGTGTCTCGGCGGCGGTCGCTGAGCGGATCCTGATGCCGCTCCTGGACAACGCCCGGCGTTACGCCGTGCGCTCCGTCGTGATCGAGTACGCGGCGGTGCCGGGGGCCGTCGAGGTGAGCGTCGTGGACGACGGCCCGGGCGTCCCGGCGGAGTTCGTCCCCTCGCTCTTCGAGCCCGGCCGCCGGGCCACCCCCGGCGACGGACACGACGGGGCGGGGCTGGGACTGGCGCTGGCGCGCCGGCTGGCCAGGGCGGCCGGCGGTGACATCACCCTGGAGCGCGCGGGCGACGGCAGCGGGGCGCGGTTCACCGTACGTCTTCCGGCAGGATGACCCGGCCTCCCGCGTGGCCGGGGACCGGCGCGGGCGCCCGGCCCTCCGCCGCCACGTCCCGCTTCGTACGGGCGAGATGGACGACGAGGGCGACGATCACGGCGAGGAAGAGCAGGCTGGTGCCCACGGTGCCGAGCCCGAGTCCGCCGTCCCCGGCCGGCTGGGACAGGTAGTCGCCGAGCGAGGCACCCAGCGGGCGGGTGAGGACGTACGCGGTCCAGAACGCCAGGACGGCGTCGAGGTCGAGGGCCCGGTACGCGAGCGCCACGACGGCGATCAGCGCCGCGAAGACGACGGCCGAGACCCAGTAGCCGAGACCCAGGCGCTCGGCCGTGAGGTCTCCGGCCGAGGTGCCCAGTGCGAAGGTGAACAGGATCGCGAGCCAGTAGAAGCACTCCCTGCGGCGGGTCCGCACGGTGTGGATCGACAGCGTGCGCTCACTCGCGTACCAGAGGGCGAAGGTCACGGCCAGAGCGAGCGCGAACACCCAGGTGGTCGTGGTCAGCGGCACGCCGAGACGGTCGGTGAGGTTGTCGCTGACCAGTGTCCCGACCACGCTGATCAGGACGACGGTCAGCCAGTAGCGGCCCGGCACGTAGGCGCGCGCCCGGAACTGGAAGAGGAGCGCGACGAGCAGGAGGGCCCCCATCACGTACGAGGTGTTGGCGAGCCCCAGGCCCAGGTTGGCGTTGAGCAGGTCGGCCGCGGTCTCCCCCACCGTGGTGCACAGGACTTTGATGACCCAGAAGTAGACAGTGACCTCGGGAACCTTGTTCAGCGTCTCGCGTCCGCGGGGCCGGGCCGCCGCGGCGTGCTTGTTGGTCGTCATGCACGGGAGGCTGACAGGCCGTACCTGAAGACTTCCTGACCGGCGGCGGCACGGACCGCCGGAGCCGTCCCGATCCGTGGCCATTACATCCACATTGTGAGACATTGTTGCGCCGAGCGGCGCCGAGGCGTTGCATCGCGCCGTGCGATCCGAACAAGACTCCCCCGCCGACCCCGCCGACCCTGCCGACCCCGAAGGCCCTGCCGACCCCGAAGGCCCCACAGCCCCCACGGCCCCCGCGGAGCCCGCCGCCGATGCCTCCGGGCGCGCGGCGCGGCGGGCGGTCACCGTCTTCCCCGTCCTCGTGCTCGCCGCGGGCGCCCTGGGTCTGCTGACCCCGGGCACGTTCGCGGGGTGGTCGGTATCGGTGCCGTACCTGCTGGGCGTCGTCATGTTCGCCATGGGGCTGACCATGACGCCGAAGGACTTCGACGGGGTGGCGAAGCGGCCCTGGGCGGTCGGGCTCGGTCTCGTCGCGCACTACGTGATCATGCCGGGGCTCGGCTGGCTGATCGCCAACGCCCTCGATCTGCCGCCCCAGTTGGCGGCCGGGGTGATCCTGGTCGGCTGTGCGCCGAGCGGCACCGCCTCCAACGTGGTGACGTATCTCGCCCGGGGCGATGTGGCGCTGTCGGTCTCGGTCGCCACCGTCTCGACCGTCCTGGCGCCGCTGGTGACGCCGCCGCTGACGCTGCTGCTGGCGGGCGAGTTCCTGCCGGTCGACGCGGGCTCGATGGTCACGGACATCCTGAAGACCGTGCTGCTGCCGGTGCTCGCCGGTCTGGCGGTCCGGCTGCTGGCGGGGCGGTACGTCGACCGGGTGCTGGGGACGCTGCCCTGGCTGTCGGCGGTGACGATCGCCGTGATCGTCGCGGTGGTGGTGGCGGGCAGCGCCGCCGCGATCAAGTCCGCGGCCCTGCTGGTGTTCGTCGCCGTCGTGCTGCACAACGGGCTGGGGCTGGCGCTCGGTTACGGCGCGGGCAAGGCGGCCGGGCTGGGCCGGCCCGCGAGCCGGGCCATGGCCTTCGAGGTCGGCATGCAGAACTCCGGGCTGGCCGCCTCGCTCGCGACCGCGCACTTCAGCCCGCTGGCCGCGCTGCCCGCCGCCGTGTTCTCGGTGTGGCACAACGTGTCGGGCGCGCTGGTGGCCGCGTGGATGGCCCGCCGGGCCCGGAGGTCCGAGGCGCCGGCCGGGGCGGCGGAGCCGGCCCTGTGACGCCCGCCCGGCGCCGGTCGTCCGGGGCAGCCCCATGGCGGGCGCCGAGGACCCGGCGGGCCCGGCCGGCCCGGCCCGCCGTCAGTTCCGTCCCTCCAGCTCCACCTCGATCAGCCGGCACAGATGGCGGCGCGCGTCCCGCGTGGTGAGCGGCGGGGCCTGGCGCAGCCGCTGGAGCGCGAGGCCGTCCGCCAGGGCGGCGAAGCGCACGGCGAAGTCGGCCGGGTCCTCGCAGGTGAAGTCGCCCTCCTCCCGGCCCCGTTCGACGAGGGCGCGGATCTCGCCGTGCCAGCTCTCGTACCGCGCCGCCTGACCGCGCGCGAACGCCTGGTCCCGGTCGCCCGCGTTCCAGTAGTCGAACCACATCCGCCAGTGCCGGTCGGTGTCGTCGGTGAACAGCGCGTCGATCAGCAGCCGCAGCCCCTCCGCGGCCCGGGTGGCCCGGTCGGCGGAGGCGCTGAGCGCGGAGTAATAGCGCTCGATGTGCAGCACCATCGCCTCGGAGAGCACTTCCTGGACGCTCTCGAAGTGGTACGTCACCGTGCCGACCGACACCCCGGCCGCCGCCGCGACGTCCCGTACGCCGACGGCCGCCGAGCCGCGCTCCGCGATGAGCGGCACCGCCGCCTCCGCGATGAGCCGGCGGCGCACCTCGGTGGGCTGGCGGGTCCGGCTGGCGGCGGCGACGGCCCGCCGTGGCGTCCTCGCCGTCATCCGGATGTCCTGGGGGTGGTGCTGTGCCAAGACCGCTCGGCCACTGTCTCTCCGTCCGCCCGTGCCAGGAGGGTGCTGTCCATGATGAACTCCGTTGCCGTGGCGCGTAGTTCGGTACTGGTCGTGATGTGCGCGTCCCAGCCGTCCGGGCGCCGCAGCCGGATCGTCCAGGAGGAGGACGCCACCGCCGACAGCGGATCGTCCCCGCGGATACGGTAGACCTCGCGGGCGCTCTCCTCGTACCGCAGACCGTCCGGATAGGTCCGGGAGCCGCCGTAGTTCGGGTCGACCTCCAGGGTCCACTCACCGGTGGCCACGTCGTGCCGTACCACCCGCTCGGGGCGCGGCGGGGCGGCCGGGTCCGGGGTGTCCACGGTCACCGCGAGCGGCACGGCCTGTTCCGGCTCCTCGAAGCGGATCGGGGCGCGCCCCGTGTCGTACGCCGGATCCCGTACGGGCAGCAGTACGGCGCTGTCGCCGGGGAGCACGGTCAGGGCGCCGCGCTCGCCGTGCGGCCAGACCCACGGCCAGTACGCGTCGGAGACGGCGACGCGAACGCGGTGCCCCGGCGGGAAGGCGTAGCCGGTGGCGTTCAGTTCGAACTCGACGTCCTCGAAGGTGCCGGGCACCCACGGGTCCGCCCGCTCCCTGCCGTGGCGCGAGAGCAGGTTGAGCACGCCCCGGGTGACGAGGGTGGACGAGCCGTCGGGCGCGACGTCGCAGAGGCGGGCGACGACATGGGCGCGGGGGGTGGCGCTGTCGAGCCGCAGCCGAACCCGGGGCCGGCCGAGGACCTCGGTCCGGCCGGTCAGCGGCGGGGAGTCGAAGCAGACGGAGCGGCCGTCCTCCTCCCGCTGGTCGGGCGGGAGGTCGGTGGCGTTGCCGAAGGGGAAGAACCGGCCCGCGTCGAGCCCGGTGTGGTGCGGCGAGCGCACGGTCACGGGGGCCGCCCCGGCCTCGCCCAGCGGCCGTTCGTCCCAGGTGACGGCGGGCGACGGCCAGGAGTCGGCGCCGACCCAGCGGCCCGGCATCGTCGGGTACGAAGTGGCGGGCGGGACCGGGTCGTTGATCCAGGCGCGCAGGGCGGGCTCGGCCATGACGCCGGTGTCGGTCCCCTTGAGGTGCTGGTCCCACCAGCGCAGCGTCTCCTGGAGGAAGCCGATGGCCGGCCCCGGCGGCAGGCCCCGGTCGGGGTACTGGTGCGACCAGGGTCCGATCAGCCCGCGTACCGGCGCGTCCAGCCGCTCGACCAGCCGCAGCACGGTGTCCCGGTACGGGTCGGCCCAGCCGCCGACGGCGAGGACGGCGGCGTCGACGGCGGAGTAGTCCTCGCAGACGCTGCCGTGCCGCCAGTAGTCGTCGCGCTCCTGGTGGGCGAGCCAGGTGTGCAGGTACGGGGTGATCGCGTCGAGCCGTTCGCGCCACATCGGCAGCCAGCGGTCCGCGCCGACGTGCGCGGGGTCCGGCGGCCGGGCGGTGAACGCGAGCATCGTGCCGGCCCAGGCGAGCATGTCGATACCGAGGACCGCGCCGCCCATGTAGTGGACGTCGTTGTCGTACCGGTCGTCGGTGGAGCAGACGGTGACGATCGCCTTCAGCGGCTCGGGACGCAGGGCGGCGATCTGGAGGGCGTTGAAACCGCCCCAGGAGATCCCGAACATGCCGACCTTGCCCGTGCACCAGTCCTGCGCGGCCAGCCAGTTGACGACATCGACGCCGTCGGCGAGCTCGGTCTCGGTGTACTCGTCGAGCATGACGCCCTCGGAGTCCCCGCTGCCGCGCAGATCGACGCGTACGGACGCGTAGCCGTGCCCGGCGTACCAGGGGTGGCGCTGGGCGTCCCGGGGCGCGGTCCAGTCGCTCTTGCGGTACGGCAGATACTCCAGCAGGGCGGGGACCGGGTCGGCCGCCGCGTCGACGGGCCGCCAGATCCGGGCGTGCAGCCGGGTGCCGTCCCGGGTGGGGATCCAGACGTCCTCGGTGTGGATCCGACGGTCGTACGTCTCGCGGTACTTCACTGCATCCTTCCTTTGCGCCTGAGCCGGCGCCGCTTTCGCGGACTGGGTTGCCCTTGGTAGGGGTTGCTCAATTGATGGTCGCGGTCAAGGCGGGCCCTTGGTCAGGTGGTTGCCGGGCGCCAGCGGCGGATGCGGTGGCGGCTGGTGATCTCCGTCCAGATGTCGTCGCCGGACGCCGCGTCCTGCCAGTCCTCCTCCGGCACCGCCGCCCGCTCCGTCCCGGGGTCGGGCTCCAGCGCGGCGGCCATGAGGCGGCGGGTGTACGGGTGGGCCGGAGCGAGGAAGACCGCGTCCGTGGGGCCCTCCTCCACCACCACGCCGTGCCGCAGCACCAGGACCCGGTCGGCGATCCCGCGGACCACGGCCAGGTCGTGGCTGATGAAGAGGCAGGCCAGCCGGCGCTCCCGGCGCAGGTCGTCCAGCAGCCGCAGGACCTCGGCCTGGACGGAGACGTCGAGCGCGGTGGTGATCTCGTCGGCGATGAGCACGTCGGGCTCGCCCGCCAGTGCCCGCGCGATGCCGATCCGCTGCCGCTGGCCGCCGGAGAGCTGGGCGGGCAGCCGGTCGGCGAACTCCGGGGGGAGGCGTACGTCGGCGATGAGGCGGCGGGCCCGTACCGCCGCGTCCGCGCGGGTGGCCGCCGTACCGAAGACGCGCAGCGGGCGCCGTACCGCGTCGCCCACGGAGCGGCGGGGGTTGAGGGAGGTGTCGGCGTTCTGGAAGACGAGCTGGACCTTGCGGCGCAGGGCGCGGGGGCGCCTGCGGGACGGCGCGGTGAGGTCCCCGCCGCCCGGAGCGCCGTTGCCCCGGCCGCCGTCGCCCCGGCCGCCGTGGTGCCCGCCGCCGTGGTGCCCGCCGCCGTCGCCCTGGCTGTCCGTCGCCGTCATCGTGCCGCCGGAGGGGGCGCGCAGCCCGGCCAGCGACCAGGCGAGCGTGGACTTGCCGCTGCCGGACTCCCCGACGAGCGCGACGATCTCGCCGCGCCGGACCTGGAACGAGACGCCGTGGACGGCGCGGGTGGTCCCGTAGTCGATGGTCACGTCGCGCACGGCGACGGCCTCGGGGGCGTCGGCGGGCAGCACCGGCCGGGGGCGGATCTCGCGGGTGCCGTCCTCGGCGACCAGCGCGAGGCCCTCGTCCGCGAGGCGCGGCACACTGGCGAGCAGCCGGCGCGTGTACGGCTCGGCGGGCGCGCCGAAGAGCCGGTGCGTGGGCGCGCTCTCCACGACGCGGCCCGCGCGCAGCACGGCGACGTGGTCGGCCATGTGGGCGACCACCCCGAGGTCATGGCTGACCAGGACGGCGGCGAGGCCGAGTTCGTCGCGCAGCGCCCCGATCAGGTCGAGGACGCCGCGCTGGGTGACGACGTCCAGCCCGGTCGTCGGCTCGTCGAGGACCAGGACCCGGGGCCGGGCGGCGATGGCCATGGCGATCGCCACGCGCTGCTGCTGGCCGCCGGAGAGCTCGTGCGGATAGCGCCGGGCCAGGTCGGCGGGGCGGGGCAGCCGGACCTGTTCGAGGAGGTCCGTCACGGAGTGGCGGTCGGCGTCCTCGCCGCGCAGTGCCTCGGCGATCTGCCGGCCGACGCGCATGAAGGGGGTGAGCGCGTGTCCCGCGTTCTGGGCGACCATCGCGACCGTACCGCCGCGCAGCCGCCGCAGCTCCCGGGCGGGGAGGGCGAAGACGTCCTGTCCGTCGACGCGTACGGTGCCGGCGGTGATCCGGGATCCGTGCCGCAGGTGGCCCAGGAGCGTGGCGGCGACAGTGGACTTGCCGCTGCCCGACTCGCCGACCAGGGCGAGGGTCCGGCCGGGCCGCACGTCGAGGGAGACGTCGTGGACGACGGGTACGTCCACGCCGCCGGAGCGGTAGGCGACATGGAGGCCGGCCACCGAGACCAGCGCGGCGTCCTGGGCGGTCGTACGGGCGGCGGCGTCGCCGGTGGCGTGCGTGGTCATCAGGATCCCTCCCGTATCCGGTCGACGCCCCACGCCTTGGACAGGCCGTCGGCGGCGAGGTTGAGTCCGACCACGAGGGTGGCCAGGGCGATGATCGGCGCGAGGCTGGCCATCGGTACGACGGTGATGGCGGTGCGGTTCTCCGCGACCATCAGTCCCCAGTCGGGGGTGGGCGGGTTGGCGCCGAAGCCGAGGAAGGAGAGGGAACTGATCAGCAGCACCACCCAGGAGGCGCGCATCGCGAACTCGACGCACACCACGTCGGTGATGTTGGGCAGCACCTCGCGGCGCAGGATCGACCAGGTCGACTCGCCCCGGGCGCGCGCCGCCGTGACGTAGTCCGCGGGGACGACGGCGAGGGCCGCGCCGCGCACCACCCGTACCACCTGGGGTACGTAGACGACGGCGATGGCCAGCACGATGACGGCGGGTCCGGAGCCGAGCGCGGTGACGATGACGAGCAGGGCGAGGATCGAGGGGACGGAGAGCACCGCGTCCAGCACCCGCATCAGCGCGTCGTCCAGCCGGCCGCCGCGCAGTGCGGTGGCGCAGCCGAGGACGGTGCCCAGGGCGACGGTCAGCAGGGTCGCGGCGGCGGAGACGCCGAGCGCGTACCGCCCGCCGTACAGCACCCGGGTGAGGACGTCACGCCCGTACTGGTCGGTCCCGGCCCAGTGGTCCGCGCCCGGTCCGAGCAGGGCGCGCGCGGAGTCGCCCACGGTGGGCGCGTACGAGGTGAGGAGCGGGGCGAGCAGGGCGACGACCACATGGACGGCGACCACCGCGAGGCCGATGGTGGCGGTGCGGGAGGAACGTACGGTCCGCCAGGCGCGGACGGCGGGACCGGGGCGTACGGACGGCGCGTCCACCGCCGCGGAGGGCCGCGGGACACTCACGGAACTCATCGGGTCCTCACTCATCGAGTCCTCCCGCCGCGGATACGGAGCTTGGGGTTCAGGGCCATCGCGCCGAGGTCGGCGGCGAGGTTGCACAGGACGTACACGACCGCGCTGATGAGGGCGACGGCCTGGATGACCGGCAGGTCGCGGTTCTGCACGGAGGAGAGCATCAGCTTGCCGATGCCCGGGTAGTTGAAGACGTTCTCGACGACGGCGACGCCGCCGATGAGCCAGGCCACGTTGAGCGCGATCACGTGGAGCGTGGGGAGCAGGGCGCTGGGCAGCGCGTGCCGGGTCACCACGTGCCAGGAGGAGAGGCCCTTGAGCCGCGCGGTGGTGACGTACTCGCTCGCCAGCACGTCGATCACGGAGGTACGGGCCATGCGGACGATGTACGCGGCCATCACGACGGCGAGCGAGGCGGCGGGCAGCCAGACGGCGGGCAGCAGTTGTCCGGCGGTGGCGGCGGGCCCGTAGAGCACGACGGCGGGGAAGAGCGGGAGCGCGACGGAGAAGGCGAGGACGAGGACGGTCGCCACGACGAACTCGGGGACGCTCATCCCGACCAGGCTGACCGTGGAGATGAGGTGGTCGGGCCAGCGGTCGCGGTAGTACCCGGCGACGACGCCGAGGACGAGGGAGCCGGTGACGGCGAACAGGACGGTGACGCCGGCGATCAGCAGGGAGTTGCCGAGGTGCTGCGCGACCTCGCCGCCCACGGCCTTGCCGGAGACGAGCGAGCTGCCGAAGTCCCCCTGTACGGCGCCCTTGACCCACTGGACGTAGCGCTCCCAGGCGGGCTGGTCGAGATGGAGCTTGTCGCGGAGCGCGGCGACGGCGGAGGGCGTGGCGTCCTTGCCGAGGACCTGGGTGGCGACATCACCGGGCAGCGCCTGGACGGCGAGGAAGACGAGGACGGAGGAGAGCAGGAGGGTGCCGAGGGCGGTGACGACGCGGCGGGCCAGGAAGGTGAACACGGTGGTCTCAGGCTCCCTTCAGGCCGATGCCGAGATAGTCGAACTCGAATCCGTGCTCGGCGTAGCCGCGCACCTTCCGGGAGATGCCGACGAGCCGGTCCGCGAACATCGGGGTCATCGCCCCGCCCTTCTCGATGACGAAGGTCTGGGCCTGGCCGTACAGTTCGCGCCGGCGCGTGTCGTCGGTCTCGCGCCGGGCCCGGTCGAGCAGCGCGTCGAACGCCTTGTCCGACCAGGCGGTCTCGTTGTAGCCGGAGCCGCTGCGGAAGACCTGGTTGAGGAGTTGGTCGACGGGGCGGCCGGTGAACCAGTAGGTGGCCATGAGCGGCTTCTTCATCCAGATCTGGGTGTAGTACGAGTCCGCCGAGGCGGTCTTGACCCTGACCCGGATGCCGGCGCGCCGGGCCGACTCCTGGTAGGCGAGGGCCATGGACGTGAAGATCGGGTCGTAGGACGAGGTGTAGAGGTCCACGGCCAGCCGCTCCTGGCCCGCCCGCTTGAGGAGATACCGGGCCTTCTCGGGGTCGTGCACGGGGTGGGTGGCGAGGTGGTTGGGGTCGCTGGGCGGTACGGGGTTGTCCCAGCCGAGGGTGCCCGCCCCCTGGAGGGCGACCTTGAGGACGTGTTCGGGGTCGTAGGCGAGCTTCATCGCCTGCCGTACCCGGACGTCGGTGAAGGGCTTCTCGGTGGTGAGCATCGGCAGGACGTACCACTGCGCGTCCTTGACGCGGGCGATGGTGGCGCGGTCGGAGGCGGCGACGACCCGGGCGGTGGCGAAGTCCAGATTGGTCTGGGAGAGCAGATCGACCTGTCCGGCGAGCAGGGCTCCCGAGCGGGCCTGCATGTCGGCGACGGAGTAGAAGTCGATGGCGTCGAGGACGGGGCGGCCGGCCCAGTGCTCCTCGTACGCGGTGACCCGGCCGGGGCCCGCGGCGGCGAAGGACGTCAGCCGGAAGGGGCCTGTGCCGATGCCGGTGCGGCCGATGGAGCGGGCGCTGCCGTCGGGGATGACATAGCAGTTGTAGTGCGTCAGCAGGCTGGGGAACTCGGCGTTCGGGGTCTTCAGCGGGACGACGAGGGTGTGGGCGTCCGGAGTGCGCAGCGTCTTCGGGTCGACGAGCGGGGCGAGGACGGCTGCCTGCGGTGAGGCGGTCGCGGCGTCGAGGATGTGGCGGAGGGTGTAGGCGGCGTCGGCGGAGGTGAAGGCGCGGCCGTCGTGGAAGGTGAGACCGCGGCGGAGCCGGAAGGTCCAGGTGCGGGCCTGGTCGTCCGGTTCCCAGGACTCGGCGAGGTCGGGGGCGAGCAGACCGTCGGGGCCGACCCGGACGAGCCGGTTGTAGAGGGCGCCGAGGTATTCGTACGCGGAGAGCGCGCTCGCCGGGTCCAGGGTCTCCGCCTCGGAGGCGGGCGGCCTGGCGATCCGCAGGGTGCCGCCGCGGTCGGGCCGGCCGGCGGGCGCCGCGGCGGGCAGGACGCCCGTCGCCGATCCGGCTCGGGCGCCGCCGCCGGAGCAGCCGGTGAGCAGCCAGGAGGCGCCGAGCGCCGCGCCGCCGGCCGCCGCGGCGGTGAGCAGCGCGCGCCGCGGCATCGCGGGCGCCGCGGCCGTCCCGGCCGGGACGGCCGCCCCGGGGTCCGTTCGTCGGTCAGTGTCGGACATGTACCGGACACCCTTCGCATTGATTCGTTCCGCTGAACGATTGGGTGAAGTGCGTGAACGATAGCCAGGCGTCACTCCCCCGCCAACCCCTTGTGCGCGGAAATTAACGCGGGAAATCGACTCGTTACCTGGGGCGGGGTGCTTCCGTCAGCCGGCGCGGGGGGCCGTCGGCGGGCCGTAGAGCGCCGCGAGTTCGGCCCCGAGGCGTGCCAGGTGCGCCCGGGCCGCCGGGGGCGCGAGGACCTCGATCCGGGCGCCCAGCCCGGCCAGTTGGGCCGCCAGGACCTCCGGCGAGGGGCCGTCGACCTCGAACTCCATCCAGCCGTGCGGCAGCGGTCCGCCGAGCCGCAGCCGTCCGGCGAACAGCCCGCGCAGCAGGGCCTCGGCGCCGCGCTCGGCGCGTGCCCGTACGGTCACCGCGCGCATCCGGTCCTCCATCGTCGCCGCGAGGGAGCGCCAGGCCGCGGCGAGATCGAACCCCTCCGGGCGGACGACGGGCTCGCCGGTCGGCTCGACGGAGGTGATCCGGCTGAGCCGGAAGATCCGCAGCCCGCCCGCGCCGGTGCCGGTGCCGACGCCGGTGCCCGCGACGAGGTAGCGGACGCCGCTCTTGGTCGCGAGGCCCAGCGGATGGACGATCCGCTCGTCGGCCGGCCTGCCGGGCCGCTCGTACTCGAGACGAATCTGCGTCCCGTCGACCACGGCGCGCTCCAGCGCCCTGAGGTGCGGCGAGCCGCTCTCGTACGGCGTGGGCGACCGGCCGGCCCCGCCCGGGGCGCCGGTCCGCGGCGCGGTCCCGGCCTCGGCGTCGGCGCCGCCGCCGGTGCCCCTGCCGGTGCCGGCGGGCGGTGCCTGCGGCGGGGCCGGGACGAGCCCGCGCGGCGCCGTCCGCGGCTCGGGGGTGGCCGACGAGACCCCCGCGACCAGGAACAGTTCGCGGATCTCGCCGACGGTCAGCCCGGTGAGCTCGGTCCGCGCCCCGCCCACCAGCGCCCAGCCGCCGCCCCGGCCACGCTGCGGATAGACGGGTATACCGGCGGTCGCCAGCGCCTCCAGGTCACGGCGCGCCGTGCGCTCCGACACTGCCAGCTCGGCCGCCACCTCGGCCGCGGTCACCCGTCCACGCGACTGGAGGAACAGCAGCGTCGCCACCAGACGATCCGCCCTCATACCGCCATTCTCCTCCTGAAACCGGTCAGAAGATGGCCTGTTTGGACTGATCCACTTGATCCATGTGACCGTAGATCCGTCTGCCAGCCTGAAGGAGCCATCCATGCGTATCGCCGTCCTCGACGACTACCAGCGGGCCGCCCGCCGTTTCACCGACTGGGACGCGCTCGACGGCGACGTGGTCTTCTTCCACGAGCCGCTGTCCGGCGTGGCCGCGGTGAGCGCGGCGCTGGCCGGTTTCGATGTGGTGGTCGCCATGCGGGAACGCACCCCGTTCACCGCCGAACTCTTCGAGCGGCTGCCCGCGCTCCGGCTGCTGGTGACCACCGGCATGGCGAACGCGTCGGTGGATCTGGCGGCGGCCCGGCGGCAGGGCGTGACGGTCTGCGGGACGGAGTCGGTGCCGCACGCCACGGCGGAGCTGACGTGGGGTCTGATCCTCTCGCTGGCACGGCACATCCCGGCCGAGGCGGCGGGGATGCGGGAGGGCGGCTGGCAGCGGACGATCGGCCGCGATCTGCACGGCCGGACGCTCGGGGTCGTCGGTCTGGGGCGGCTCGGCTCCCGGGTCGCCGCGATCGGCGCCGCGTTCGGGATGCGGGTCGTCGCCTGGAGCAGCAATCTGGACGCGGACCGGGCCAGGGCGGCGGGGGTGGAGCCGGTGGACCGGCGGACGCTGTTCTCCCAGGCCGATGTCGTCACCGTGCACTACAAGCTGAGCGAGCGCAGTACGGGGCTGATCGGCGCCCAGGAGCTGTCCTGGATGAAGCCGACGGCTCTGCTCGTCAACACCTCACGGGGACCGCTGATCGACACCGCCGCGCTGGTCGAGGCCCTGCGCGCCGAGCGGATCGCGGGGGCGGGCCTCGACGTGTACGACCTGGAGCCGCTGCCCGCCGACGACGTGCTGCGCACCCTCCCCCGCACCGTCCTGACCCCGCACCTCGGCTATGTCACCGAGGCCACGTACGAGGTGTTCTACGGTCAGGCGGCCGAGGACATCGCGGCGTTCCACGCGGGCACGCCGCTGCGCGTCCTCAACGGCTGACCTGCCCCGGGGACGGCGCCCGCTCCGTTGGACACCCCATGGCGACGGCGCCCGCTCCGTCGGGACACCCCCGTGGGAACGTCCCGTGGGGACGGCCGCCCGCCGTGGGGGCGGGCGGCCGTCGGGTCTCCTCGGTCAGGACTCCTCGAAGTAGGCGTCCAGGACCTCGTCCAGGTCCGCCTCCCACTGCTTGAGGAGGTTCTTGGCCGGTGCCTCCACCTCGGCGTCGAACCAGCGGCGCGACGAGATGTGGACCGTGACCGTGAACCGGCGCCCGAACCGGGGGGTCTTGACCTCGACCGCGCCGATCTCGTCCCAGTCGAACTCGGCCTCCTGGTCGTCCAGCCGGAACCGGACGCCCTCCCGGTCCGCGGTGATCGAACCGCGGCGGTCGCTGACCTCGAAGACGGGTCCGTCCCCGGGGCCGTCCTCGGGGCCGTCCGCTGGACTGTCCTCGGTGCCGTCCTCCGCCGGATCCTTCTCCGCCGGCTTCTTCTCCGCCGCCGGATCCCGCTCGTCGTGCTCGTCGTCCTCGTCGCGCTCGCCCGGCGCGTCGCGCTCTTCCGGTCGCCGCTCCGCCTCCGGCTGCTCCTCTCCCTCCTCCGCCGTCGCCGGAGCGGCCGCCTCGTCGGCGGCCGGCTCCTCGGTCTCGTCCCCGGCCCGCCCGGGCTCCTTCCCCGCCGGCTTCGGCGGGGCGGGGGCCACGAGACCCGGGATGTACGCCGGGTCTGTCCCCGCGGCGAACTCGGTCTGGATTTTCGGATCTATGCGCTGCTCCACGGCAGGAAGTATGGACGACGAAGCTGTATGAGCCCAGCTAGGGCCTCTCGTTTGGATCAGGCTGCCCCGACCAGCCGCAGCACCCGTACCCCGTACGGCTCCAGGGTGACCTCGTCCGCGTCGGAACCGTCCAGTCCTGTCAGCCGCAGTCCGGCCTCGACAACGGGTTTGACCACCAGTTCCTCCCGGCCCTGGCTCACCAGCCAGACATAGCGGCGGCCGTCCTCGTGGTCCAGGAGATCGACCGCCACCCTCAGGTCGTCCACGGTCACCGGACGGCGTACCCCCGCGTACGCGGCGAGCGCGTCGTACAGCCGCACCGTCTGTTCCGGGTTGACGCGCGGTGTGACGGAGGCCATGTGCTCCAGCGGGTAGGTGCACAGCACCACGGCGCCCGCGCCGGTCTCGCGCAGCAGCAGGGCGGGGCGCCCCCGGCCGTCGGTGGCCAGCACCTCGGCTCCGTACGGCTCCACGGGCAGGAAGACCCGGCTGCTCGGCGTGCCGGCGGCGCGGAAGGAGAGGGTGTCGCCCTCGGCGAGGGTGCCGAACGGGCGGGTGAGGGTGAGTTCGACGGTGTCGTCCTCGATCGGGTCGACCAGGCCGTACTCCAGGCTGTGCCGGACTCCGAAGAGCCGGTCGAGATGCGCGTACCAGGGGCCGCGCTGCTCCTCGTGGGCGCCGGGTGAGTAGGAGACGTAGACGGTCGCGCCGCCCCGGGCCAGTTCCTCCAGCCGGTACCAGCTCGGGGAGAGCAACTGCTTGGTGGAGGGCAGCAGATAGAGCCGGTGGCCGTCCGTGATGCCGTCGCTCTCCCGTACGACGGTGGCGGGGGCGTCGGCCAGCCGGGAACTGATCCAGGCCTGCCGCCCGGTCCGCTCCACGTACGAGCGGTCCTCCTCCCGGGTGAAGGGGTAGAGGGTGTCCAGGTACGAGGAGACCACCAGCGCGGTGTCGGTGCCGGGCCGGACGCAGTGGCCGAAGTCGATGCGCTCCAGCAGTTCCGCGAACGCCCGGACCTCCTTGAGCTGGGGTTTGGGGGTGCCCTCGCTGTCGGTCAGCCCGAAGTGCATCTCGAAGGCGTGGTGGGAGTAGGGCGGTTGCTCCCGCAGGGAGTCGTAGTCGGTGTTGTTCCAGGCGATCCAGCCGGTGGCGCCGGCCAGCAGGCTGTTGTGGAGGGCCTGGCGGTAGTAGCGGGCGGCGCCCGGTCCTGACGCGAAGTCGGAGGTGAGTCCGAACTCCTCCAGGACGACGGGTAGTCCGAAGCCGCCGGTCAGTTCGCACACCCACGCGGCGGCGTAGTGCTGGCGGACCGGGTCGTCCTCCATGCGGTAGACGTGCGGGCCGAGCCAGTCGGTGAGGGCGGCGCAGTCCCGCAGCCGGAAGCCGTTGTCGTGGCCGGAGTTCTCCAGGCCCCAGGCGCCGTCACCGAGCGAGACCGGCTGCCGGGCGCCGGAGGCCCGTACACCGTCCACCACGAGCTGGGCCCAGGCGGCCACCTCCTCCCGCGTGGCGCCCGGCCGCCCGTAGATCGGCATCTCGTTGGAGACCAGCCATCCGGCCACGGCCGGATGGTCCTTGAAGCGGGCCGCCATCTCCCGGGCGAACCACGCCTGCCGGGAGACCAGCCAGACATCGGTGTAGAGGTCCCGGCCGCCGCGCCAGGCCGGGTCCCAGTTCTCGCCGGACATGTGGCCCACGAGGAAGGTGGGGACCGTGGTCATGCCGAGGGCGTGGTGCCGGTCCAGGAAGTCCGCGTAGTGCGCGCAGAGCCGCTCGTCGATCCGGTCGGGCTCCGGCATGAAGTCCGGCCAGTAGAAGAACGACCGGGTCATGTTGAGCCCGTGGTCGCGCAGCACCCGCAGCTCCTCGTCGACCACCTCGCCGCGGTACGAGCGCCACATGAGCGGCCCTCCGGTACGCGACCAGAAATTGGCGCCGATCCAGGTGACGGGGTACTCGCCGGCGGAAATCCGGGCAGCGGGACGCGGCATCTTCGTACTCTCCCTAGAACGGGGATTGATGAAATACCTGCGTGTGTCGTCGTGCGCGAGAAGTGCCTCGGGTGCGCGTGGAGATCGTGTGCGGCCCCGGTGCGGACGGGGGCGGTGCCACATCTTTTCCAGTGAATCGCTGTACCGGTTTAGCGTCAACCCCGCCCGGCATTACCATAAACCGGCTCAGGAGTCCGTCGCGGGCGGCGGCGCGACGCTGCCGCGCGGGGTGAGACGGGACGCCGGGTCCTGGCGGTCGGGTACCGCGAGCCCGCCGGCCGCCTCGCGCAGCATCCGCGCCGCACGCGCGCCGTGGGCCACGATGTCCCTGCTCAGCGCGGTCAGCGGCGGGTCCACCAGCTCGCACAGGGCGGAGTCGCCCCAGGCGACGACGGAGAGGTCGGCGGGCACCCGTACGCCCAGGGAGTGCGCGGCGGTCAGACCCGACACGGCCATCACGTCGTTGTCGTAGAGGATCGCGGTGGGCGGCCGGTCCGCGCCGAGGAGGGCGCGGGTGGCCGCCGCGCCGCCCTCCCCGCTGTAGTCGGCCTCGACGGTCCTGCCGGTGAGCCCCCGGTCCCGTACGGCCGCGTCGAAGGCCGCCGTACGGATCGCCGTGTGGCGCAGCGGAGCCGGGCCGCCGACCCTGGCGAGGCGGCGATGGCCCAGGCCGGCGAGGTGGTCGACGACGGTGGTGACGGCCGCGGCGTCGTCGCTCCACACGGCGGGCAGCCCGCCGGTGCCGATGGGCGCGCCGATCACCACGGTGGGCAGGCCCAGCTCCTCCAGCACGGGGACGCGGGCGTCGTCGACCTGCAGGTCCACCAGGAAGACGCCGTCCACCCGGCGCCGGGCCGACCAGGAGCGGTAGAGCGCGATCTCGGTGGCCCGGTCCTCGGCCATGGTGAAGACGAGGGGGGTGGTGTCGGCGATCAGTTCGGCTTGGATCCCGGAGATGAGCTGCATGAAGAAGGGTTCCAGGCCGAGGGTGCGCGCCGGGCGGTCGATGACCAGACCGAACGCCCCCGCCATGCCCCCGGAGAGCGCCCGCGCCGCGCTGTTGGGCTGCCAGCCCAGCTCCTGGGCGATGGCTCGGATGCGCCGCCGGGTGGGTTCCGAGACGCCGGGGCGGCCGTTGAGGGCGAAGGAGACGGCGGCCTTGGTGACGCCGGCCCGATCGGCGATATCGGCCATGGTGGGGCGCTTCACGGTGGGGTGCCTCGCTTTTCTCCGCAGGTACGGACGGCGGCCCGGGACGGAGCCCGGCGATGAATATGGCCGAATCGGTCCGGGAGGAAAACCCGGCCCTCGCACATCGTTCACCGGGGAAGTCGAGAAAAGCAATGCACCGGCATTGACACTCGCTTTCCGGCGCCTTTAATTTCACGGCGCCGGAAGGTGTGCGGACCACCTCATCGGACCACCCCCACCCACCCTCGTACAGCCGAGCCAAGGGGCCGACATGACCGTACCGACCGTGACCACCGCACGCGCGGGCCGCAGGACGCCGCCCTCCGTGACCCTGCTCGCCACCGCCGTCGCCGGCGCGCTGCTGGTGGCCGGCTGCACCGGCGGTGGGGCCGCCTCCCGGGGCGAGGAGGCGAAGGCGGCCGACGACCCGTCGAAGGTCTCCGGGACCATCACCGTGCTGACCCACCGCACGGACTGGGTGCAGGACGGCACGATGAAGAAGTACGCCGACGCGTTCCGGAAGGTCTACCCCAAGGTGACCGTCAAGTTCGACGGGATCACCGACTACGAGGGGGAGGTCAAGATCCGGATGAACACCGAGAACTACGGCGACGTCCTCATGATCCCGGCGGCGATCAAGCGGAACGACTACCCGAAGTTCTTCGCCTCCCTGGGCAGTCGGGCGGAGCGGGAGAAGAAGTACCGGTTCACCGCCTTCAGCACGGTGGACGACAAGGTCTACGGGCAGAGCCCGATCGGGGTGACGCCCGGCTTCCTCTACAACAGGAAGGTGTGGAAACGGGCCGGGGTCACCGAGTGGCCCACGACGCCCGCCGACTTCCTCGACGATCTGAAGGCGATCAAGTCGCGGACGGACGCGGTGCCGTACTACACCAACTTCAAGGACATGTGGCCGCTCACCTCGTGGACCGACGCGCTGGGTTCGGTGAGCTGCGACGCCCAGGCGAACAACCTGCTGGCGACGACCGATCCGTGGGCCGAGGGGTCCGAACTGCGCGCCATCGACACCCTGCTGTACGACATGGTGCGCGGCAAGCTGGTCGAGAAGGACCCGTCGACCACCAACTGGGAGGCTTCGAAGCCGCGGTTGGCCAAGGGCGAGATCGCCACGATGTGGCTGGGCTCCTGGGCGATCAGCCAGTTCCGGGCCGCCGCGGAGCAGGCCGGCACGGACCCCGGCGACATCGGCTTCATGCCCTACCCCGCCCAGGTGGACGGCGCGTTCTGCGCGGTCGCGTCGCCGGACTACGCGCAGGCGGTGAACGTGCACTCCGAGCGGAAGGAGGCGGCGCGCGCCTGGATCGACTGGTTCACCGAGAAGTCCGGGTACGCGGCGGACAACCTGGCGCTCTCACCGCTGAAGGGCGAACCGCTGCCGGACGTGCTGAAGCCGTACACGGAGCGGGGTGTGACATTCATCGAGCTGGACCAGAGGGACGCGGCGCTGGTCAACGAGATCGACAACGCGGCCGAGGTCGGCCTGCGGAAGCCGGACTACCGCCAGGACCTGGTCGACGTGGCGCGCGGCGCCGCCCAGGGCGATCTCGACGGGTTCCTCTCCGGCCTCTCCCGGCGCTGGACCGAGGCGGAGAAGAGCGCGGGCGCGCGATGACACGGCGGCTGTGGCGGGAGCTGACGCCCTGGCTCTTCCTGCTCGTACCGCTGGCGCTGCTGGTGGTCTTCACGTACGCCCCGGTCGTCAACATGATCGTGTACAGCTTCACGGACTGGGACGGGGTCAGCCCGGACCTCGCGTTCACCGGGATCGGCAACTACGTGGAGCTCTTCACCCGGCCCGAGCTGTTCCAGGTCTTCTTCGTCAGCGGCTACTACCTGGCGGCGTCGGTGGTGCAGATCGCCGCCGCGCTCTACTTCGCGACGGTGCTGAGCTTCCGCACCCGGTTCCGCACCTTCTTCAAGGGGGTGCTGTTCTTCCCGTATCTGATCAACGGGGTCGCGATCGGTTTCGTCTTCCTCTACTTCTTCCAGGACGGCGGCACGCTCGACTCGGTGCTGCGGCTGTTCGGGGTCTCGGGTGACCACGCCTGGCTCTCCTCCTCCACCTCGGCCAACATCTCCCTGGCCGGGGTCTCGGTGTGGCGCTTCATGGGGCTGAACTTCGTGCTGTTCCTCGGCGCGATCCAGTCGATCCCCGGTGAGCTGTACGAGGCGTCCGAACTGGACGGGGCAACCCGCCTGCAGCAGTTCCGGCACATCATCGCGCCCGGCATCCGGCCGGTGCTGAGCCTCAGTGTGATCCTCGCGGTCTCCGGTTCGCTCTCGGTCTTCGAGATCCCGTACATCATGACCGGCGGGGCCACCGGCACCGAGACCTTCGTGATCCAGACCGTGAAGCTGGCGTTCCAGTTCAACAAGACGGGGCTGGCCTCGGCGGCGGCGGTCGTCCTGCTGCTGATCATCCTGGCGGTGACCTGGGTGCAGCGCCGTCTCGTCCCGGACGACAAGGTGGAACTCGTATGAGCGCCCGCGCGCGGCTGGCCGGCTCCCTGAAGTACCTCTCCCTGGTGATGGCGGCCGTGGTGGTGCTGCTGCCCCTCGCGGTGGTCTTCCTGACCTCGCTGAAGACCGGGAAGGAGATGGCCGACGGCAGCGGCGCGCTGGCGCTGCCGGACAACCCTCTCAACTTCGGGAACTACGCGACGGCGTTCTCCGACGGCAGGATGCTCGGCGCCTTCGGGAACACCGCGTTCATCCTGCTCTTCGCGATCACCGGGACGGTGGTCATCGGCTCCATGACGGCGTACGCCGTCGACCGCTTCGACTTCCGGTTCCGCGGGCTGGTGGTCGCGCTCTTCCTGGTCGCGACGCTGGTGCCCGGGGTGACGACGCAGGTGGCGACCTTCCAGATCGTCAACAGCTTCGGGCTCTTCGACTCGCTCTGGGCGCCGATCGTGCTCTACATGGGCACCGACATCGTCTCGATCTACATCTTCCTCCAGTTCATCCGGGGGATCCCGGTCTCGCTCGACGAATCGGCGCGGCTGGACGGCGCGAACTCCTTCACGGTCTTCTGGAAGATCATCTTCCCGCTGCTCAAGCCGGCCGTCGCCACGGTGGTCATCATCAAGGGCATCACGGTCTACAACGACTTCTACATTCCGTTCCTCTACATGCCGTCCGAGGAACTGGGCACCATCTCCACGTCGTTGTTCCGCTTCAAGGGCCCTTTCGGGGCGCACTGGGAGAACATCTCGGCGGGGGCGGTGCTGGTCATCGTGCCGACGCTGGTCGCGTTCCTCTTCCTCCAGCGCTACATCTACAACGGGTTCACGCGGGGTGCGACTCGCTGAGACCGCCGGGGGCGAACCAGGTGGGCGCGTCGTTGAGCGCCTGCTTGATCCGGAAGCGCGCGAACTCGGGCAGCTCCGGCAGGGCGTCCACGGAGAACCACGCGACGTCCAGCGACTCGTCGTCGTTGACGCGCGCCTCGCCCCCGACGGCCCGGCAGCGGAAGGTGATGTCCATGTACTGGCACACGTCGCCGTTGGGATAGACGACCGGCTGCAGCGTCTGGACGAGCACGACCCGCTCCGCCTCGCACCGTACGGCGGTCTCCTCGTACACCTCGCGCACCGCCGCGACGGCGGGCTGCTCCCCCGGCTCGGGGATGCCCCCGATGACCGACCACCCGCCCGTGTCGGCGCGCCGCCCGAGCAGCACGCGCCCCTCGTCGTCGAAGACGATGGCGCTCACGCCCGGCAGGAAGAGCAACTGGTGGCCGGCGTCGGCCCGGATCTCGCGGATGAAGTCAGGGGTTCCCATGCCACCGACCTTAGGGCCTGTCGTCGGCGGCCTGATCCACACGAGGGCCCCGGACCGGCGGCTCCGGCGCTCAAGCCGCCTTCCGCGGGCGCCGGTCGCGTGCGGCGCCGACCGCCACCCAGCCCAGTCCGGCCAACGCGACGGCCACCAGAAGCGCTTCGGGCAGCGGGCCGAGGCGGGTCGCGGGCGTCAGCGAGGAGCGCAGCGGGACCTTCGCGACCAGCGCGTCCGGGGTGAACATCCCGCTCCGCTCGGTGATCCGGCCGTCGGGCTGGATGATGGCGCTGACCCCGCTGGTCACCGGGACGACCACGGTCCTGCTGTGCTCGACGGCCCGCACCCGTGACATCGCGAGCTGCTGGTACGTCATCTCGCTGCGGTCGAACGTGGCGTTGTTGCTGGGTACGGAGATGAGCTGGGCGCCGTGCGTGACGGCGTCCCGTACGGTCCAGTCGAACGCCGCCTCGTAGCAGGTGGCCAGGCCGACCTCGGTGCCCGCCATATCGAAAACACCGGTTTTGTCACCGCGGGCGAAGTCCCTGCGGACCATCTCCGCGTAGCCGGGACCGATCCACCGCACCACGGAACGCAGCGGAAGGTACTCGCCGAACGGCTGGATCTCCCGCTTGTCGTACGTGGCGGTCGGGCCGCGCTCGGGGTCCCAGAGGATCTGCCGGTTGTACAGCGGGCCGCTGTCGGGCGTGACGACGGCACCGACGGAGATCGGGACGCCGATCGCCTTGGCCGCCTGGTCGATCACGTCGTACGCGTCGGCGTTGCGGTACGGGTCGATGTCGGAGGAGTTCTCCGGCCACAGCACGAAGTCGGGCCGCGGCTCCTTGCCCGCCTTCACCTCGGCGGCGAGCTGAAGCGTCCTGCGCACGTGGTTGTCGAGGACGGCCCGGCGCTGGGCGTTGAACTCCAGACCGGCGCGCGGCACGTTGCCCTGGATCGCGGCGACGGTCGCGGTCCCGTCCTGCGCCGAGTCGCTGACGAGCGGCAGCGCGGCGAGCGCCGCGGCGACCGGGACGAGAACGGTGGCCGCCGCCGCGGCGACCGCGCCCCGCGGGACCGTGCGGGTCGCGCGGTACGCGAGGACCTGGCGGACGCCCTCGTACAGCCCGAAGCCGCAGAGCACGACGGCGAAGCCGAGCACGGGGGTGCCGCCGACCGCGGCGAGCGGCAGGAAGACGCCGTCCGCCTGGCCGAAGGCGATCTTGCCCCAGGGGAAACCGCCGAACGGCACCCGGGCGCGCGCCGCCTCGCCGAGGATCCAGACCGCCGCGGCCCAGACCGGCCACAGCGGCAGCCTGCTGACGGCGGCGATCCCGAGCCCGGTGAACGCGATGAACACGGCTTCCAGCGCGACAAGACCGAGCCAGGGCCCCGGTCCCACCTCGGTGCCGGTCCAGTGCAGCAGCGGCAGCAGGAAGCCGAGCCCCGCGAGGTAGCCGAGACCGAGCGCCGCCCGCGCCCGACGCCTGTACAGGCTCCAGGCGAGCAGCGCGAAGCCGGGCAGGGCCAGCCACCACAGGGAGCGGGGCGGGAAGCTCGCGTAGAGCAGCAGACCGGCCGCCGCCGCTCCGGCCGGTCGGGCGAACCGCCGGGACAGGGACCGCCCCGGGCCGGTCGGGGCGGCGGGCTGCGGGGGTTCGACGGTGGTCATGGTGGCGCTCACCTGGCGGAGTCTACGGTGACACCGCCGATGCCGGGAGTGAGACCTCCGCCCTTCCGTCGGCGCCCTCGGGGGTGGAAGCCGCGGGACGGCGGCCCCTCGGCCGGGACCGGAGGGAATCCTTCTCCGCAATCCCTCCACAAACGCCCGTCCCTGCCGTTAACGTGTGCGCCAGTCCGTGCGCATGGCCCGGATCCGGCCATGCGCAGGGCGAGGCCCGGCAGAGTTCGAGCACAAGGCCCTGGGGGGTCGGCACCATGTCCGCACCGGCGGAACGGAGCGCGGCGGGGCGGCGCGGCAGAGCACCCGACGCGGTCGGCGCCGCGCTGCTCGCCGGCTGCGCCGTATGGGCACTGATCAGCACGGCCGGGCGGGAGGCCAGGCCCGAGGGGGTGCTGCTCGCGGTGCTCGCCGTCACCACGGGGTACGTCGTCGGCCGGATCAGCGGATCGCTCGTACCGGTCGCGACCGCGTCCGCCATGGCGCTCCTCTGGCTCGCCGGAGCGATCGCATCAAGCCAGGAGACGTTCGGCACGGCGGTGAGCGCGGCCGCCCCTCCCGGCGACTCCGGCGCGGTGGCCGCGCTGCTGGTGCTGGGCGGCGGGGCCGCCTGCTGCGCCGGTACGGGGGCCCGCCGGGCGTCCGGGCGGGTGGCGCTGCGGCTGCTGGCCCTGGTGATCGCGGGCTGCGCACTGCTGCTCGGCTCGGTCGTGGGGTTCCTCGCCACCCTCGGCGTGCTGCTGTGCTCGCTGGCCGCGGCCCGGCTGCGCGGGCGCGTCCTGTGGCTCGCGGGGTACGCGCTGATCACGGCACTGGTCGTCGGGACGTCCTGGGCGGTGGCGGAGCGCGCGCTCCCCGAGGGGCTCACGGTCTCGTTGGAGGGGCAGCTCACCCAGCACCGGGTGGAGCTGTGGCACGACGCCGCGGAGCTGGCGAGGGAGCGTCCGGGGCGCGGGATCGGCCCGGACCGGTTCGGTGATCTCAGCCCGACGGTGTCCCGGTCGCTGGACGACGACGGCAAGCCGCATTCGGCGCCGCTCCAGCAGGCGGCCGAGCAGGGTGTGGTGGGCGTGGTGCTGCTGGGGGCGCTGTTCGGCTGGTTGCTGTACGTACTGGGGCGCTCGCCCTGCTCCACTCCGGTGATTCTGACGGCGGGGGCCGCGCTGACGGCGCTGGCCGCGGTGGCGACCGTGGGGAACGCGCTGAGCTTCACGCAGGTGACGGCGGGCGCGGGGCTGCTGGCCGGGCTGGCGACGGCCCGGCCGGCGGCGGGCACCGGCCCCGGCGCGCCGCCGGAACCGGCCGGGAGCGCGCGGACCGGGGCCCCGGCGGAGGTCTAGGTGTCCGTGTAGGTGTACGTGCGGGGGTTGTCGCGCGGGATCACGCGGGGCTGCTGACGGGCGCGGGCCGCTCGGGAGGGCAGCCGCGGGGGAAAAGGGGTGCTCAGGCGCCCGCCGTGCCGGTGCCGGTCGCGGGCAGCAGGCCCAGCCGGTGGCGGATGATCCGTACCGCCGACTCGGCGTCGTCGACCGTGACCGTGAACATCCGGCCGTCGCCGAGCTTGAGGACCAGGGCCTCGCCCCGCCGCACCACCACCGCCGTGCCCATCTCGGGGCGCCAGCGGTAGCCCCAGCCGCCCCACTGGCGTGGGGTGACCCGGGGCGCGAAGTCGGCGTCCACGACCTGGGCGAACTCGATGCGTCTGCGGGGCAGGCCCATGTGACCGCAGCGCACCTCCAGGCACTCCTCGTCGACGCTGACGGCCACATGGACGAAGGCGAGCGTGCCGAAGAGGATCAGCAGGCCCGCCGCCACACAGCCGACGACGGACATCAGCAGGGCCACGGGACCGCTGTTCCAGCTGGAGTCGACGGCCAGCTCGACGCCGAGCGCGACACAGGCCGCGCCGACGGCCGCCAGCAGCCACTGCACACGGTTGGTGGCCCGGCCGTTCCAGGTCTCCGGCGGGGGCGGGGCCACCGGGCTCTCAGGCCCGGGATGCTCCTTCATGCCATGCAGCGTACTCAGATTCCGCCCGTCGGGGAGCCCCTGTGGACAACCGGCGGGCGCTACGCCGAACGGGTCACTCGGCCCGTACGAGACCCGCGAGCGCCCGCCCCTCCGCGTAGGCCAGCGCGGAGGGCGGCAGCGCGGACTCGCGCCCGCCCAGCAGCACGGTGAGCCGCCCGACCGCACCGTCGGTCTTGGGCCGCCCGCCGGCCCGGCGCAGCGCCTGCGCGGCGACCGCGCCGGCCGAGCCGTACAGCGCGGGGTCCGGCAGGCCGGGCCCGCGGACCGCGGCGAGGATGCGCCCGGCGACCAGCTCGTAATGGGTGCAGCCGAGGACGACGGCCCTGACGCCACGCGGTGTCAGCGCGGCGGCGGCCGCCACCGCGCGGTCGATCGCCTCCTCGTCCGCGTGCTGCACGGCGTCCGCGAGCCCGGGGCACGGCACTTCGGTGACGTCGGCCGCGGCGGCGAAGTCGCGGATCAGGGCGCTCTGGTAGGGGCTGCCGGTGGTGGCCGGGGTCGCCCAGATCGCGACGGAGCCGCCGCCGGAGGACGCCGGCTTGATCGCCGGGACGGTGCCGATGACGGGCACCCGCGGCTCCAGTGCGGCGCGGAGCGCGGGCAGCGCGTGGACCGAGGCGGTGTTGCAGGCGACGATCAGGGCGTCGGGCCGGTGTCCGGCCGCGGCGCGGGCGACGGCCAGGGCCAGCTCGGTGACGTCCTCGGGGGTACGGGGCCCCCAGGGCATCGAGTCGGGGTCCGAGGAGAGGACGAGATCGGCTTCGGGGCACAGCCGCCGTACCGCGTCCGCCGCCGCGAGCAGGCCGATGCCGGAGTCCATGAGCGCGATCTTCACCCGGTCACCATAGTCGACGGCACTTGCGGTCCTCCCCAGGTGGTGCAGACTGCGGCGAATGAGCGCCGTTGTCTGGATCGCCGTGGGTTCGCTGGCCGCGTGGGGCTGGCTGTTGCTGGGTCAGGGGTTTTTCTGGCGTACGGATCAGCGGCTGCCCGCGCACGAGAGGTGCGCGGACGATCCCAAGGGGCACGAGGGGGACGACGGCCGGAGCTGGCCCTCGGTCGCCGTCGTCGTACCGGCGCGGGACGAGGCCGCCGTACTGCCTCGGTCGCTGCCGTCCCTCCTGGCCCAGGTCTATCCCGGCAGCGCGGAGATCTTCCTGATCGACGACGGCAGCCGGGACGGGACGAGCGCCCTGGCGCGTGAGCTCTCGGCGCGCCACGGCGGGCTGCCGCTGACCGTCGCGTCGCCCGGCGAGCCCGAACCCGGCTGGACGGGCAAGCTGTGGGCGCTGCGGCACGGCATCGCGCTGGCCCGCGCCCGCGATCCCGAGTATCTGCTGCTGACGGACGCGGACATCGCCCATGAGCCGGACAGCCTGCGGGAGCTGGTGGCCTCCGCGCGGCCGGAGGGGTTCGACCTCGTCTCGCAGATGGCGCGGCTGCGGGTCGTCAGCGGCTGGGAGAAGCTCATCGTCCCCGCGTTCGTGTACTTCTTCGCGCAGCTCTATCCGTTCCGCCGGATCAACCGTCCGGGCGCGCGGACCTCGGCCGCGGCGGGCGGCTGTGTCCTGCTGCGCACGGAGGCCGCCGTGCGTGCCCGGGTGCCGGAGTCGATCCGCCAGGCCGTGATCGACGACGTGTCCCTGGCCCGCGCGGTGCGGCGGAGCGGCGGACGGATCTGGCTGGGGCTGGCGGAGCGGGTGGACAGCGTGCGGCCCTATCCGCGGCTGGCCGACCTGTGGCGGATGGTCTCGCGCAGCGCGTACGCCCAGTTGCGGCACAATCCACTGCTGCTCCTGGGCACGGTGGCGGGGATGGCGGTGGTCTATCTGGCGCCGCCCGTGGCGCTGTGCGTGGGGGTGTTCGGCGGGAACGGGGCCGCGGGGTGGCTGGGGTTCGCTGCCTGGGCGGTGATGACGGGGACGTACGTCCCGATACTGCGCTACTACCGGTTGTCCCTGTGGCTGGCTCCACTGCTGCCGTTCACGGCGCTGCTCTATCTGCTGATGACGGTCGATTCCGCGGTGCGGCACCACCGGGGGCGCGGGGCGGCCTGGAAGGGCCGGACGTACACCCGTCCTGAGACCGCCCCCGACCCCTGACGGACGGGGGTGGTCCGGCCGTCGGCGTAGGTCACTTCCTGCCGGGCGTCCAGTTCATGCCCCACCCGTAGGCGTAATCGATGGTGCGCTGCGGGCTGACGCCCCGTTCCGGTACGAGAAAGCGTGCCTCGCGCTGGACGACGAGATCGGAACCGGTATTGGTGATCAGCGCGAGTGAGCAGACCGTCGAGGCCACCGTGCATTCGCCGAGCGAGAAGTCGATCGCGGCGCCGTGCTGCGGCTGGAGAGTGACCGTCGCGTCGAGATCCGCGAAACTGCGGGCGCCTTCGTAGATGGTCACGAAGATGACGACGCGGCGCAGCCGGTCCTTGTGGTCGAGGTTGATGGTGAGGTTCTCACCACTGGAGACCGCGCCCGTGCGGTCGTCGCCGTCGAGATGGATGTACGGCGGCTGGTTGAGCGCGCCGAAGGCATTACCGAGCGCCTGGACCACGCCTTTGCGGCCGTCGGTCAGTTCGTAGAGCGCGCACAGGTCGAGATCGAGATCTCCGTGCATGGCGACGGCCCGGCCGAGTTTGGCGCCCCAGCCCTTGAACTGTTTACGCACCTGCCAGTTGAGGTTCACGCGCATCGCACCCGAGGTTCCGCCCTGTTTGGCGAGGGAGACGGAGGGCGCGTCCTTCGTCAGCGTCACCTTGCTGAGCCGTACGGGCGTGGCGGGGCGGGACGGAGCGGGCTGCGCCGGGGGCGTCGGGGCCGCCGAGGGAACGGTCGGGCGCGTGGGCGGTACGGGCGGAGCGGTCCGTACCGGGGGCGCGGCCGGGGCGGGCGGCGTGGTGCGGGACGGAGCCGGGGGCGGCGCCGGGGCCGAGGGGCCCGGGTCGTCGACCGAGATGCCGAAGTCCGTTGCCAGACCGGCGAGTCCGCTGTCGTAGCCCTGTCCGACGGCCCGGAACTTCCACTGTCCCTGCCGGCGGTACAGCTCGCCGACGACGAACGCCGTCTCGACGGTCGCGTCCGTGGAGTCGTACCGCGCGAGCTCCGCGCCGGTGGCCGCGTCCAGCACCCGTACGCGCAGTCCCGGAACCCTGCCGAAGGTGCCGCCGTCGGCGGAGGCCGCGAGGACGATCCGCTCGACGGCGGGTTCGACCCCGGCGAGATCCACCGCGAGGGTGTCCGTGACCTCGGCTCCCCCGGGCTTCTTGCCTTCGTGCCGAACCGTCCCCGAGGCGTGCCGCGGCTGGTTGTAGAAGACGAAGTCCGCGTCCGAGCGGACCTTTCCGGAGACGAGCAGGAGGGCCGACGCGTCGACGTCCGGCACCCCCGGTCCCGAACGCCATCCCAATTCGACGCGGACGGCGGGCGCCGTCACCGGAAGATTGGCTCCTTTAAGCATGGACATGCTCGCCCCCATCGCGCATCGCTGAGTCCGAGGATTCGGTCCCGTCAAACCTAATCGAGACGTCGGCGCGATGCCCCCGTTGGTGCCGCGGACACCGCGGGACTCACTGGTAACCCCCCGCGAACTTGCCTTTTACACGATCCCAACGCGCCAGGACGACCGTTTTTCCCACGTTCGCTCGCATTGGGGATGCGAAGACACCCAGAGGTCCCCAAAGAACCCCCAATCCCGACTCCCCAACCGGCGGGTCCTGGGCTTAACTTATGTTCCATGACCTCCCCCCGCGCCACCTACGGCGGCGGTTACTACACCGCCCCGGCGTTCCCGGACACCCCGATCTACGACTCCCTGGTCGCGGAGCGGGGCACGCCTCAGATCGCCCCGATCCGAGTGCCCGCCGCCTACGACACGGGCAACAGCTATCTGCCGGCCCTGCCCGCCGCGCTGCCGGCCCTCCCGGCGGCTCCCTCGCACACCGCCCCGTCCTACGGGAGCGGCTACCCGCAACAGCAGCCCATGCAGCAGATGCCGCAGCCGATGCCGCTCCAGCAGGCGCCGGCTCCGTACATCCCGCAGCAGGCCGCCGCGCCCCGGGGCTACCAGCAGGCTCCCCAGCCCCAGCAGTACGGGCAGCCCCAGCCTCAGCGCCCGATGCCCGGTACCGGGTACGAGGCGATGCGTCCGGCCGCGGCGCGCCCGGCCCCCGCGGCACCTCAGCAGTACGAGGACCCGTACAACCGGCCCTACCAGGGCCGGGGCTACTGAGACAGCCCGCTCGGGGCCCGGGGCGCCGACGGGAGGCACCGGACAGGAGAGGCGGCAGGAGGCACCGACGGCATCCGGCCATGCCCCGGGCCGGGCGGGGCGGGGTCCCGTCGGGTCGGCTGACAGGATGGCTTCATGCCGAAGCCGTTCCACGCCGTTGTACGCGCTCTGGGGGTCCACCCGGTCAAGTCGATGGCCGGGTGCGCGCCCACGAGCGCCGTGGTGGAGCCCTGGGGGCTCGCCGCGGACCGTCGCTGGGCGCTGATCGACGGTACGGGGAAAGTGGTCACGCAGCGCCAGCGTCCGGGGCTGGCGCTGGTCCACGCGGAGCCACTGCCCGCGGGCGGCGTCCGGCTGCGCGGGCCCGGACTCGGCCCGGTGGACGTCGCGGTTCCGGAACCCGCGGCGGGGAGCGCGACGGGAACGAACCTCGTCGTGATGGACATCTTCGGGACCAAGGTCGAGTCGGTGCCGGCGAGGCCCGGCGCGCGTGAGGTGGAACGCCGGCTGAGCGCGTACCTCGGGGAGGAGGTCCGGCTCGTCCACCTCGACGACCCGGCCACGCGCCGCCCGGTCAACCCGCTCCACGGGCGGCCCGGCGAGACGGTCTCCTTCGCCGACGGCTTTCCCCTGCTCGTCACCTCCACGGCGTCGCTCGACGCCCTCAACGCGCTGATCGCGCAGGGGGACCACCCGGAGGAGGGTCCGTTGCCGATGGACCGGTTCCGGCCGAATCTCGTGGTGGCGGGTACGGCGCCCTGGGCGGAGGACGGCTGGCGGCGTCTCGCCGTCGGCGAGGTCGTCTTCCGGGTCGCCAAGCCGTGCGGTCGCTGCGTCATCACCACCACCGACCAGCGCACGGCGGAGCGCGGCCGGGAGCCGCTGCGGACCCTCGGCCGCCACCGCCGCCTCGACGGGAAGCTCGTCTTCGGGCAGAACCTGGTCCCCGAGTCGACCGGCACGGTGCGGGTGGGGGATCCGGTGACGGTGCTGGAGTGACCCGCGCCACGCGGCCGTACGGCCGAAAAGCCCCCTCTTCGGCGTGACACCGCGGGCTCGCGGGAACACGCCGCGCGGAACCGTCCGTTGAGCGGACGGGCGCATGTCGGTGCATGGGGCACCGAGGTGAGCTTGCTCTCTCTTCAGGCCGACGGCGCGTGCAACCCACCGTCCCCGGCTAGGACGGACACCGGAAAGGGGGTGCGGACTGGTGCGCACCATGGTGGGACTGTGGCGCTGGCGGCGCAACCCCTTGCGCAGGGGCACCGATGTCGCGGAGGGGTGGGTCGCGCTGACGGCGGTGCTGCTCTTCGCGCTGGCGGCACCGGCCGCCGGCTGGCTCTGCGGGGACCGGGTCGACGCGGCACTGCGGGAGACGGCGCGGCTCCAGGCGGAGCAGCGGCACACGACCTCCGCCACGGTCGTCTCCCGCACACGGGAGCGGCCGTTCCTGGCGTACGACACGGAGTCGGCCACGGAGCAGGACACGGGCAGCCGGGTGGTCGCGACCTGGCGGGCGCCGGACGGCACGGCACGCACGGGCACGGTCTCCACGCCGCTGCGCGCCCCGCACGCGGGCGACACCTTCACCATCTGGGCCGACGGGGAGGGACGGCACGTACGGCCCCCGATGACCGTCGAGGCGGCGCGGGCCCACGCCGTCCTGGCGGGGTTCGGCCTCGCGGCCCTGACCGTCGGGGTGGTCGAGGGCGTCAGACGGCTGATCGTATGGCGGCTCGTACAACGGCGGTACGAGCGGCTCGACCGTGCCTGGGCCAAGGCCGGTCCTGACTGGGGGCGTACCGGGGCGGGGAGTTAGGGTCGGTCGGACCTGACCCGACCGACCCGGCCCGGCCGGAGGGGTCGGCGGGAGCCCCGGCCCCGATCGGGCCGGTTCCTGTCGCGGGACACGCCCCGGTGGCACGGGCGGGAAGTTGTCCGCCATGTCCGGGGCGCGGCGGAAAGCGGCCTCCCGGAGCCGCCGCTCGCGTCAACTCGGCGGCGCCGCGCGCGCTACGGTGGTGCCGCCCGGTATGCCGCACTGACCGGGGACCGGGGCCGGCACCCGGGACGGCACGACACGGGCACACGCACGAGGTGGGGACAGAACAACACCATGGCACAGGGCACGGTCCAGGTGACCAACACCGGTACATCGCGCTGGCGGCGGCGCACGGGCGAGTACGCCTCCCTCGCCGCCGCGCTGGAGGCCGCCGGGGACGGCGACATCCTCACCGTCGCCCCCGGGACGTACCGGGAGAACCTCGTGGTCACGCGGGCGGTCACGCTGCGCGGCGCGGAGGGCTCCCTCGGCTCCGTACGGATCGCGCCGCTCGACGGCGTGCCGCTGATCGTGCGTGCCTCCGCCACCGTCCAGGACCTCCATGTGGAGGGCCAGGACGCCACGGCGCCCGCGCTGCTGGTGGAGGACGGCACACCGGATCTGACGGATCTGCGGATCGTGACCCGCTCCGCGGCGGGGCTGGAGGTCCGCGGCGCGGCCCGCCCCACGGTGCGGCGGTGCACGGTCGACAATCCGGCCGGGGTCGGTATAGCCGTACTCGACGGCGCCGGCGGGGTGTTCGAGGAGTGCGAGATCGTCGCGGCGGGCCAGGCGGGCATCTCGGTGCACGGCGGCGCGCATCCCCGTCTGGAGCGCTGCCGGGTCCACCACGCCTCGGGCTCCGGGCTGGCCGTCACCGGCGAGGGCAGCGGTCTGGAGGCGATCGGCTGCGAGGTGTACGAGATCAAGGGCACCGGTGTGCAGATCGCGTCCCGCGCGGCGGTCCATCTGACCGACTCGTCGGTGCACCGCACCTCGGCGGACGGCATAACCCTGGACACCGACGCCGTTCTCACACTCTCCGACTGCGACATCCACGACATCCCGGAGAACGCGGTCGATCTGCGCTCCCGTTCGGTCCTGACGCTGACGCGTTCCACCGTGCGCCGCTTCGGCCGCAACGGACTGTCCGTGTGGGACCCGGGCACCCGCGTCGACGCCAACCAGTGCGAGATCCACGACAGTACGGGCGACTACCCGGCGGTCTGGGTCAGTGACGGCGCGACCGTCGTGCTCGACTCCTGCCGGCTGCACGACGTGCCCGACGCGCTCTTCGTGCTCGACCGGGGCTCGCGCGCGGACGTCGTCGACAGCGACATCTCCCAGGTGCGCAACACGGCCGTGTCGGTGAGCGACGGGGCGACCGCCCAGCTCGACGACTGCCGGATCAGGGAGGCCTCCACGGGCGCCTGGTTCCGCGACCACGGCAGCGGCGGCACCCTCGCCTCCTGCACCATCGACGCCGTCCAGACGGGCGTCATCGTCACCAAGGGCGCCGATCCGGTCATCGAGCGCTGCACGGTGACCTCGCCCGCCGAGGCGGGCTTCTACGTCTCCGCCGAGGGCCGCGGCACCTTCCGCAACTGCCGGGTGACGGGCAGCGGCGGTTACGGCTTCCACGTCATGGACGGCTGCCGTACGACGCTCACCCGCTGCCGTACGGAGCGCTGCGCGCGCGGCGGGTACGACTTCGCGGAGGACGGGCCGACCGTCGAGGACTGCACCAGCGACGAGAGCGGCGTGCTGGCCCCGCCGTCACCGGCCGCGGAACCGACGGCGAAGCTGACGGCCACCCAGTCCCCCGGTCTGCTCGGGGCGGTGCCCACGCAGGCCGCCCCCGCCACGCCGCCCGGCGTCACCGCCACCGCCGAGCCCGCGCGCGGCTCCGAGGAGGTGCTCGGGGAACTGGACTCGCTGGTCGGCCTGGACAGTGTCAAGCGCGAGGTGCGGGCCCTCACCGACATGATCGAGGTCGGCCGCCGCCGCAAGGAGGCGGGCCTCAAGGCGGCCTCGGTCCGCCGCCATCTCGTCTTCACCGGCTCCCCCGGCACCGGCAAGACCACCGTGGCCCGGCTGTACGGCGAGATCCTGCACTCCCTGGGCGTGCTGGAGCGCGGCCATCTCGTCGAGGTCTCCCGGGTGGACCTGGTCGGCGAGCACATCGGCTCGACCGCGATCCGTACGCAGGAGGCGTTCGACCGGGCGCGCGGCGGTGTGCTGTTCATCGACGAGGCGTACGCGCTCTCCCCCGAGGACTCGGGCCGTGACTTCGGCAAGGAGGCCATCGACACCCTGGTGAAGCTGATGGAGGACCACCGGGACGCGGTGGTGGTGATCGTCGCCGGGTACACCGCGGAGATGGAGCGGTTCCTCACCGTCAACCCCGGTGTGGCGTCGCGTTTCTCCCGGACCATCACCTTCAGCGACTACGTGCCCGAGGAGCTGCTGCGGATCGTCCAGCAGCAGTCCGAGGAGCAGGAGTACCGGCTGGGCGAGGGCACGGCCGAGGCCCTGCTGTCGTACTTCACGGACCTGCCGAAGGGGCCCGCCTTCGGCAACGGCCGTACCGCGCGCCAGACGTTCGAGTCGATGGTGGAGCGGCACGCGGGCCGGGTCGCCCAGCTTCCGGAGACCAGCACGGACGACCTGACCCTGCTCTACGCCGATGACCTGCCGGAACTGCCCGGGCTGCCCGAACTGCCCTGATCCGCACCGGCGTCGGGCAGCCGCAGGGGCGGGGCCGGCCGGTGTCCTTCGGTGCGCTGCGTCGGCAGTTGGGGCGGCAGCCGGTCGAGCAGCTCGGCGCGCTCCTCGGCGAAGACGGGGTCGGCCTGGTAGTCGGAATGGCCGAGGATCGGCTCGGGCAGCGGGTGGAGCACCGTACGGCCGTAGGCGAGCGGGTCCTTCAGCGGGCCCCGGTCGACCTCGGCCCCGTCGCCGTCGGCGGGCACCCGGACCGGGCCGCCGATCGGGTCGGTGGCGCGCCACAGGTTGCGCCAGCAGTGCAACTCCTTGCTCAGGTCGCCGAGTTGTTCCGCGCCGAAGTACGCGGGGAACCAGCGGCCGTAGAGCCGCTCCAGCGGTGAGCCGTACGTCAGCAGCGCGACCCGGTGGCGGGTGGCGGACGAGAGCTGCCAGACGGCCGCGGCGGCGAGCACACTGCCCTGGGAGTGGCCGGAGAGGACCAGCCGGCCGCCCGAGCGCTCGGTCCAGGTGGCGATGCGCCAGGTGAGGTCGGGGACGGCGCGCTCGGCGTAGCAGGGCGGCGCGAACGGGTGGGCGGCGCGCGGCCAGAACGTACCGACGTCCCACAGGATGCCGATGGTGCGGCGGGCCGAGGGATCGCGGTAGGCGCGCCGCCCCCAGGTGACCAGCAGTATGAAGCCGAGGCCCACGAACCAGGAGCCCAGCGCCTGCGCGGTCTGCGCCACGGACTCCAGGAACGGGGAGGTGCCCCGCATCGCCTTGCCCGGCACCTGGCCGCTGAGCCACGATCCGGCGACCGCGGCGGCGCCGAGGAACAGGGCGGCGCCGGAGACCAGTCCGACGATCCGGGGCGCGGAGTCGGTGAGCCCGGCGCGGGCGCGGGTGCCCGCGATCTGCCGGGTGCGCGGGGAGTCGGCGGCGATGTCGCCGTACTCCTTCTCGACGGCGGGTGCCAGGGCACGGGTGACGCGTACGGTACGGACGCACAGGACGGCGAGGGGGATCAGCAGCAGCACCAGCAGGACCGGGATGACCGACGCCTGCCAGCTCAGCAGCGCCGGAGGGCCGATGATCGCGCCGCCGCCCATGCCGGGTGTGGCGTCGCCGTCCAGCCAGTCGGCGACGCGCTGGGCGACCCCGCCGGTCATCACCCCGGCCAGGGCGCAGGCGAGCATCGCGACGGCGGGCCCGGCGAGTCCGCGCAGCGCGGTGCGCGGCTGGGCGGCGCGGCGGTGGAGCACGTGCGCGGTGACGGCGAGGGCGACGATCAGGGCGACCTGGGCGAGCGAGAGGACCCGGAAGGAGAGATTGCCGGGCAGCCCGCCGGAGGAGGCCCAGCCGGGTCTGGACCACCCGGCGTACACCACGGCCAGCACGAGCACCGCGACGGAGCCGGCGGGCAGTCTGCTGATCACCATCCGGTCGAGGGAGCCGTCGCGGCGGCGCTCGCTGCGGCCCCTGCTGCACACGACGTACAGCACCGCGCCGAGGCCGGCGACGAGCGCCGCCTGGAGCAGCAGGCCGAGAAGTTCGAACGGCCCGTCACCGGCCCGCCGGTCGTGGTCGGCGCCCGCCGCGACGAGGGCCGCGGCGATGGTGAGGAAACCGGCGGCGGTGTGCGCGGCGCGCAGCCGGGCGACGAGGCGGCGGCCGTACCAGAAGCCGGGCCGGCCGAGGGCGGGGCGCACCCGGGCCTGCCCGTCGTCGCCGGGGGCGCCGGGGGCGCCGGGAACGGCCGCGGGATCCGCAACGGCCGCCCCCGAAGGGGACGGCTCCGCGGCGCGGTCGCCGGTGAGGGGCGGGCGCTGCGCCTCGTACGCGCTCCATGTCCGGTTGGAGAGGAACCACAACAGCGTGACCAGCGCCGCCGGCACCACGGCGGCCAGGGCGAGGCGGCGGCCCGGCTGGGACCACCAGCCGTGGGACTCCGGGGAGAGGAAGCCGAGCCAGGAGCGCTGTTCGACACACTGCGCGGAGCCGGCACACTGCCACGCCGTCAGGTCGAGCGCGACCTCGCAGGCGGCGGCGGTGAGCAGCACGGTGAGGGTGAGGGCGACCAGCCGCACCAACAGGCCGTACAGCCGCTGGGACCTGCCGAGTCCCTTGGTGGCCGGGCGCATCCAGTGGGCGAGGTTGACCACCATGAAGGGCAGGAGCAGCAGCCACAGCGCGCGGGAGCCGTTGCCCGAGGTGAGGTTGGACCAGCAGTACGCCTCGGGGATCGGCCGGTCCCGGTAGCGCTCCGGGTGCTGCTCGGCGTCGGCGTCGTCGGCTCTCCGGTAGACCGCGGCCGTCTTGTCGCCGGTGACTCTGACCGTGCGCGGGTCGTCGAGCATCTCCTGCGGGGTGGCCCCGCCGACGCCGTGGACCAGCAGTTCGAGTGCGGCTCCGCCAGGGTGCGGATCCGCTGTTGGTGAGGACACTTCGTAGCTCGCTCTCTCGTGGCGGACCGGGAACGGTGGGGGGAGTAGCGATGTGACGATGAGGAGACCGGTGGGGAGGGGCCGGAAGGGAGGGACCCGTGTGAGTACCAGAGTCCCGGATGGTGGTGGTTCGGCGCCGGTCCGTCACCGAATCTCCTCGTCACTCTCTTCCAGCGGGCACCGGGGCGGCTGTCCGACCCCCGTGGCAGGATGGGGCGCACAGCGGACAGGGCGGGGGCGTGCGATGCCGGTGCACGGCCGCGTTCCACGACGAGACGGAAGGCCGGCGCGGTGGTGAGCGACAACCAGAACCTGCTGGCGGAGCAGCGCCGCGCGCTGATCCTGGACGAGGTGCGCCGGCGGGGCGGGGTCAGGGTCAACGAGCTGACGCGCAGGCTCAATGTCTCCGACATGACGGTGCGCCGGGACCTCGACGCGCTGTCCCGGCAGGGCGTTGTGGCGAAGGTGCACGGCGGCGCGGTGCCGGTGGCCGAGGCGAGCACGCACGAGCCGGGGTTCGAGGCGAAGTCGGCGCTGGAGCTGACGGCCAAGCAGGACATCGCGCGGGCGGCGGCGGCGATGGTGGTGCCCGGCAGTGCGATCGCGCTCTCGGGCGGGACGACGACGTACGCGCTGGCGCACCTGCTGCTGGACGTGCCGGATCTGACGGTGGTGACGAACTCGATGCGGGTGGCCGATGTGTTCCACGCCGCCCGGCAGACGGAGCCGGGTGGCGCCGGCCGTCCCGGTGCGGCGATGGTGGTGCTCACGGGCGGTGTACGGACGCCGTCCGACTCGCTGGTGGGACCCGTCGCCGACCAGGCGATCCGCTCGCTCCACTTCGATGTGCTCTTCCTCGGCGTGCACGGCATCTCGGTGGAGGCCGGGCTCTCCACCCCCAACCTGGGCGAGGCGGAGACGAACCGGCGGCTGATGAGGTCGGCGCGCCGGGTGGTGGTCGTCGCCGACCACACCAAGTGGGGCACGGTGGGACTGAGTTCCTTCGCGACGCTGGACCAGGTCGACACACTGGTGACCGACGCGGGGCTGTCGGAGCAGGCACGCGCGGAGATCGAGGAGCGGCTGCCGGGGCTGGTGGTGGCGGGCGACCGGGACGACTCCGCGGAGGGTCCGGGCGGCGACTGACACCGCCCCGGCCTACGATCACCGGATGAGCGTCTTCCGTATCGACCGGACCACTCCGCTCTCCGCCGAGGACGCCTGGCGCCGGCTCACCGACTGGCCCGCGCACGCCGCTCAGGTGCCACTGACCCGGATCACCGTTCTGACGCCGGGCCCGACCCGTGCCGGAACGGTCTTCGTCGCGCGCACCGGGCTCGGCCGCGTCGCGTTCGACGACCCCATGGAGGTCGTCCGCTGGCAGCCGCCCGCGCCGGGCCGCGCCGGCCACTGCCGGCTGGAGAAGCGCGGGACCGCGGTCACGGGCTGGGCCGAGATCCATGTGCGCCCGGAGGGCGGTGCCGGGGAAGCCGCGTACGGGGGCCCCGCCCGGGTGCGCTGGGAGGAGGAGCTGCGCGTCGGCCCGCTCCCCCGCCTCCTCGCCCCGCTCACCGCGCGCGCCGGCCGCCTGGTGTTCGGCCGGGCCGTCGACCGGCTGCTGCGCGGGCAGGGGTGACACCCGCGCGCGGAACGGGCGGGGAGCGCCCGTCAGCCCGAGGGGGACGCCGGTAGGCCCGGCGGGGAGCGCCGGTCAGTCCCGGGGCGGGGAGCGCCGGTCAGTCCCGGGGCGGGGAGCGCCGGTCAGTCCGGCCAGACGCCGGACTCCAGGAAGCGGTCGAGGGTCCGCGCGTACGGGGTGATGTCCAGGCCCTGGCCGGCGAGCCAGGCGTCGGAGTAGTACTTGTCGAGATAGCGGTCGCCCGGGTCGCAGAGCAGGGTCACCACACTGCCGGTACTCCCCCGCGCGACCATCTCCGCCACGATCCGCAGCGCGCTCCACAGCCCGGTGCCGGTGGAGCCGCCCGCCTTGCGTCCGATGGCCCCCTCCAGCGCCCGTACGGCGGCGACGCTCGCGGCGTCCGGGACCTTCATCATCCGGTCGATCGCGCCGGGCACGAAGCTCGGCTCCATCCGGGGGCGGCCGATCCCCTCGATCCGGGAGCCGCGGGTGCTGCGCGCCCGGTCGTCGTGGCGCGTCCAGCCGTCGAAGAAACAGGAGTTCTCGGGGTCGGGCACACAGATCCGGGTGTCGTACTGCATGTAGTGGACGTAGCGCGCGATGGTCGCGGAGGTGCCTCCGGTGCCCGCCGTGGCGACGATCCACGTGGGCTCCGGGTAGCGCTCCAGTCTGAGCTGCTGATAGATCGACTCGGCGATGTTGTTGTTGCCGCGCCAGTCGGTGGCGCGCTCCGCGTAGGTGAACTGGTCCATGTAGTGGCCGCCGGTCCGCTCGGCCAGCCCCGCGGACTCCTCGTAGATCGCGCCCGCGTCGTCCACGAAGTGGCAGCGTCCGCCGTGGAATTCGATGAGCCGGCACTTCTCCGCGCTGGTGGTGCGCGGCATGACCGCGATGAACGGCACGCCGATCAGCTTGGCGAAGTACGCCTCGGAGACGGCCGTCGAACCGCTGGACGCCTCGATGACCGGCTTGCCGGGTCTGATCCAGCCGTTGCACAGGCCGTACAGGAACAGCGAGCGGGCGAGCCGGTGTTTGAGGCTTCCGGTCGGGTGCGTCGACTCGTCCTTGAGATAGAGATCGATGCCCCACTCCTCGGGCAGCGGGAAACGCAGCAGGTGCGTGTCCGCGGAGCGGTTGGCGTCGGCCTGCACCTTGCGCACGGCGTCCTTGAGCCAGGCCCGGTACCCGGCGTCACTGCGGTCCACGTCGACCGTCGGCATGGCCCGTCCGCCGACGGGCTCGGGGACGGGCTCCGGGACGGGCCCCTCCGCCGGCGCCGTCGTCCCTGTCGGCCGTCCGCTCGTCTCTCGCCCAGTCATGCGTGCCGCTCCTCTCTGTCTCCACTGTCCCCGCTGTCCCCCTACCGGTCCCCAGCGGCACCGTACCTCTACCACCTGCGCAGACGCTTGCTTCGGTACCCCATAGGAATCGCTGGTGCGGTGTGCGCCCCACGCGCTCTGGTGCCGGGCGGCATACTTGTGCAAACTGCCTTGAGGGGACGTACGGGGAACGGGTACGGAGGGGGCTGGAACGCCATGGCGGAACCGGAGTTCGACGCGCGCGGCGTGCGGATCGAGCGGTGGCCCCGCTCGCTCACCAAGGCCGGCCAGGTGCTGGTCCAGGACGGCAGGCTGGCGCTGCTGACCAGTTACGGCCGAGTGATCGACAGCGCGCCGCTGCGCGCGGTCCGGGCGGCGCGGCCGTGGTTCGCCGGAAGCGGCAGCATGGTCGCGACCGTGAACGGCACCCGCTACCGGCTGACCATGGGGCAGCGGGGGCGCAGGCCGGACGCGACGGCCCTGGCCGGGCGGCTCATGGAGGCGGTCAGCAGGGCGAGCCACCCGGGGCCCTGAAAAGGGCCGACGCGGAGAGACGCGCCGACGGACCGGTGCCGGTCCACGCCGGTTCGCGCCGACCTACGCCTGCCCATGTCAGTCTGTGCCGGTCTACATCGGTTCGCGTCGGTTCACGTCGGTCTGTCGCGAGTTGCGAAGCCGGGGCCGCTGGTTCACTCTGATCTCACATCACTCAGAGTTCACCGGCGGTGACGCTGCGATCCAGCCCCCGCCGGACGGGAACGGCGGCGAGCCGGTCGCCGGTCCCGCCCCTTCGTGTTCTTCCGGACCTCATTCGGGGAGTCGCGGCCGTGATCAGTCAGCCCAGCCGGCACTGCACGGTGGAGCTCCAGGCCCTGCCGTCGCGGATCGGTCAGATACGCAGAATTATCTCCGCGCAATTGCGCTACTGGCACCTCGATCTTCTCATCGACCCAGCGGCTCTCGGGGTGACCGAGCTGCTGACCAACGTCCACCGGCACGCGCACCCGGACAAGAGATGCACCGTCGATGTCGAGCTGCTGCTCGAACGGCTCACGGTCTCGGTCAGCGACCACGATCCGCGCCTGCCGACGGTGCACCACGCCGCGTGGTCGGACACCGGCGGCCGCGGCCTCGCGCTGATCGCGGCGGTGAGCGAGAGCTGGGGCATCCATCCCCGGGGCGACACCGGGAAGAGCATATGGTTCACGCTCCCCGCGCCGCCGGTCGCCCTGGCGCTGCCGCTGCGACCTGTGTACGGCGCGATCACCGACGGCCCGTTCCCCGCGACGGAGTTCGGCGCCGTGGCCGGTCCGCACGGCCCGAACCGGGCCCGCTCGGCCGTGTTCGGCTGACCCTGGCACCCGGCCCTTGCACCCGGCCCCTGACACCCGGCCCCTTGCACCTGATCCCCGCTCCTTGCCCGCGCTCCGCGCCCGCGGGACGTCAGCGTCCGAGCGCGCCGAGCGGGTCGTCGAGCACCGGCTGCCACGCCAACTCGGCGGCTCCCACGAGGCTGTTGTGGTCCAGGGTGCACGGCAGGATGGGTACGCCGCCGCTGCGGCCCCACAGACTGCGGTCGGCGACGACCGCGCGCAGCCGGTCCGGGTCGGCGTCGAGCAGTTCGCGGTGGAGCCCGCCGAGGATGATCCGGTCCGGGTTGAGGATGTTGACCAGTCCGGCGAGCCCCAGGCCGAGCCGGTCGATCAGCTCCGCGGCGGCGCCCCGTACGGTCGGGTCGGCGTACTCCGTACGGAGCAGCTCGCGCGACTGCTGGAGCAGCGAGCTCTCGGGGCCCGGGGTGCGGCCCGCCGCGGTGAGGAAGGCGAGCGGGTCGGCCTCGACGTCGAGACAGCCCTTGCTGCCGCAGTAGCAGGAACGTCCCTCGGGGTTGACCGTCAGATGGCCGACCTCCAGGGCGAGGCCCGAACTGCCGGTGTGCAGTCGGCCGTCGAGGACGAGCGCGCCGCCGACACCCCGGTGGCCGGTGGCGACGCAGAGGAGGTGCTGGGCGCCGCGTCCCGCGCCGTGCCGGTGCTCGGCGAGCGCGGCCAGATTGACGTCGTTGCCGGTGAAGGCGGGGCCCTCGATCCCCGCGGCGCGGACCCGCTCGGCGAAGATCTCCCGTACCCGCGAGCCCACGGGCCAGGCGATGTGCAGCGGGTTGAGCGCGGTGCCCTCCGGTTCGGCGACCGCGGAGGGCACGGCGAGGCCCGCGCCCACGCACCGCCGCCCCGCGGCGCGCAGCAGTCCGGCGCCCGTCTCAACGACCGCGCCGAGGACCTGCGCCGGGTCCGCCGAGGCCGTACCGCGGCCGGGAGCGGTCGCGACGATCCGGCCGCCGAGCCCGACCAGCGCGGCCCGGAAGCCGTCGGCGTGGACCTGGGCGGCGAGCACCACGGGTCCCTCCTCGTCGACCGAGAGCCGGTGCGAGGGCCGGCCCTGGGAACCGGCGGCGGCCCCGGGCCGGGAGTCCACCCGGATCAGGCCGAGCGCCTCCAGCTCGGCGGCGACCGCGCCGGCCGTGGCGCGGGTGACGCCCAGCTCCGCCGTGAGGACGGCGCGGGTGGGCGCGCGGCCCGTGTGAACCAGTTCCAGCGCCGGGCCGAGCGCGCCGCGGCCCCTCTCCAAGCGTGTCCTGGCCGTGGTCCCCTTGCCGTTCATGGAGGCGAGTCTCCCATGATCCGAAGGAGTGGCGGACTTCCGGCCGGAAAGGGCGGCGGAGTCCGCGGGACGGCCCATGGCGCCTTGTACGGACGGCTCCTGGCCCCTATCCTCACTTTGTGCCGCTTCTAAACAAAATGCGCACGGCTCTCTCCGGCGACGCGGCCGGAGCGCCCCGGGCGCGTTCCCCCCTCAGCCGCCTGCGCACCGTCCTGACCGTGATCTTCGCCCTCGACGGCTTCCTGTTCGCCGGGTGGGTGGTCCGCATCCCGGCGATCAAGCAGCAGACCGGGGCGTCGGCGAGCGATCTCGGCCTCGCCCTGCTCGGTGTCTCCGCGGGCGCCGTGGTGACCATGATGTTCACCGGCGGGCTCTGCCGCCGGTTCGGCAGCCATCCGGTGACGGTGGTCTGCGCGGTGCTGCTCTCGCTGAGCGTCCTGCTGCCGCCACAGACCCACTCGGCGCTCACCCTCGGACTGGTGCTGCTGCCGTTCGGCGCGGCCTACGGCGGGTTCAACGTGTCGTAGACACTAACAACTTCGGGCAGACGAAAGCCCTGGCTGACACCGTTGTCGGCCAGGGCTCAGCTATGCCGTGCGGCGAGCATCCTCGCGACTCGACCTCAGAATCTCGATCATGGTGCGCCGATCCTCCTCCGACAGGTCCAGCTCCCAGACCGCCCGCTCGTACCGGTCGGCGAGGTTGATGTAGGGCTTCGGCTGCGGCTCCGCAGGCTCGACTCGCTCGAGGTCCACACCTTTGGTGTACGAGCGGTTGATGGCCCCCGGAGCCAGCTCGAGCGCCTGCTCCCATAGAGGGCGCTTACCTCGACTGATGACAGTGCGGCCGTTCTCTGCGGCGCTGACGGAGTTCACAGTGATGCCGATACGGCTCGCCAGAGCCTGCTGAGTCAGGTCGAGTTCCTCGCGGCGCTCCGCGAGGTGCTTGCCGACCAGTGTGGGGGTGCCGGACTGGGTCATGTCAGAGAACTTTCGCAGGTGGACTCTAGAAAATCTACAACTCTTGTCCACTACTTGCAGCACTCCGGGAGCGCGGGGGCGCATGAGTCCATCTTTGGTATGAGACTTGTACAAGTTTAGTACCTGTGCTTATCTTCACTCATGCCACTTCGATCGAATGGGGCGGAGATCCGACGTCGCCGCGAGCTGATGGGCATGACGCTCACGCACTTCGCGGAGAAGGCCGGGTACTGCCTGAACCACGCCAGCATGGTCGAGATCGGCCGATCCAACGGCGGCCCGAAGTATTTGACGGCCGCCGCGCACATCCTCGGCTGCGAGATCGCCGACATCACCGAACCGCCGCGCAAGGCCGCGGCATGACACGCCGGGTGTGTCGGACCGTCGATGACGCGTGGGCCGCCGGTTGGGATGCGCCGTGCGAGCACGGCGTCACCGACCTGAGGGACTGCCCGCGCTGCCGGCTCACCCCTGCCGAAATCGGGAGTCTCGCCGTTCTGCTGCGGCCTGGCCCCGACGAAACCATCCCCGCGCGCAACGCGGCCTGAACACGCCGCGGGGGTCACTCCGACTCCCCAGCCCGAGCGACCCCCCGGCCCTCATCCACAGAAACGAGGACCAGTGATTCACCCTACCCATCCGACGCAACGACAGGGCCAGCCTCTGGCCGTGCCCGTCCCCCTGACGGTCGCCGACGGTGTGCACCCGTACCCGTACGAGCCGCTGGCGTTGACCGGTCACGACCAGGCGGTGGAGGCCACGCGCCAGGCCGTGGCTGCGGTCACCGCGGACCCGTACAGCACGTCCCAGACTCTCAGCAGCCCCGGCGCCTACACCGCGAGCATCTACTACGGCGAGGACCTCGACGCCGTGCGCGCGTTCGCCACGCACTTCGGTTGCGACGAGGTCAGCACCATCCCCGTGGAGAGCACCGAGGGCAAGACGGACGTGACGGCAACCGCGATGGTCTCCGGCATCCCCGTCACCGCCTGGACCCGCGTGCCCACCCGCCAGGTCGACACACCGGCATCCGAGACGGAGGCCGGCCGATGACGACCGCCATGGAGTCCTACCTCGGCTGGGACCTGCTGCCCCACCGCGACGACTGCGCCCGCCCGGAGTGGTCGGTCGACGTCCGTACCGAGCACTCCGCGCTCCGGCGCCGGCACGACGGTGTCGCGCACGACTGCCCGAACGAGGAGTGCGGGCACGGCGACCACTACTCGCGGACCACCGTGCGCATCGTGTGCCAGTCCTGCGGCACGGCCCACGTGATGACCGGCGAGGAGACCCCGGAGCGGACGTCCACGGCCGCGCTCGGCTACGGCCAGGAGCCCCGAAAGGCGGCCGGCCTCTACCTCTACCCCGGCGCACCCGTCCTCTACGGGTGGGAGAGGAGCGAGCCGTACGAGTACCTGGTCACCGCCGCCCGCGTCGACCGCGTCCAAGTCGGCGATGTCGTGGGGCTGATCACGCAGAGCCGGGGCAAGCGCGGCGCGGTCCGCTGGTCGGCATGCGCCGCGCCCAGCCCGGAGGGCACCTACGGCTACCGGCCCCTCCGCTGGACCCGCGCCCAGGCCGACCTCCGCTCCATCGCGGCCGCCGCGAAGTGGATCGCCGGGGCGGGTGAGTCGGCATGACCGAGCTCCGCCACGCGACGCAGCCCGCACGCACGCCGAAGCCGGGCCCCGCCCCGGCGTCGTCCGGGCAGATCGCCGCCGCCCGGGACGCGCTGGGCCGATCCATCGCCCTCCTCGACAAGATCCGCGAAAAGGGCGGCCAGTGGCCGCCCCGCCGCGCCCAGCGCCTCTACAGGTCCCTGGGCTACCGGGGCATCCCGCTGCGGATGTCCGTACTCGGCGACCTCGACCGCCTGCACCGCCTCGGCTACCTCAACGCCGACACACACAACCCCGACCACCCCGTCTACACCCTCCGAACGACCAGCCAGACGCCCGCGCTCCGGGAGAAGACCACCCCCACCGCCGCAGCGGCGGGGACTGCGGTCACTCCCGGCTCCGCGGCGGCCGTCGAGGCGGACACGCTGACCGCGGTGGCCCGGGCGCTGCGTGAGCAGCCGACGGGGCGGCAGCTCCTGGACGGCCTGGACGAACTCGGCGAGGCCGTCGTCCTCGAGGACACGGCCGCCGTCGTCGACTGGGTGTCGGCCCTGTCGCATCTCCTGGACAACCACCGGGCCGTGCCGCTCGGCCCGGCCGCGGAGGCCGACGTCTCGAAGGCCGGGCACGAGACGGTGATCGCGGACCGGATCCGCGCCCACTGCGGCACGAACCGTCTGTCCGCGGACCAGGCGGCGATCGAGATCGTGGCCTGGCACATCCGCCCGCTCCTCGACCACATCGCCGCGCTGGAGGACAAGCTCGCCGCCCCCGTGACCAGGTACCGCGCGGAACACGAGTCGTTCCCGGTCGCCGAGTACACCAACAAGGCCGCGGTAGTCGCGCATCTCGAGGATCTCCTGGTCCAGGAGGAGGGCGAGGCTGTCCGGCCGCGGATCGTGTGGTCCGACCCGGATCAGGACGAGGAGGTCCCCATCTGGGACGTGCACCTGCGCGACCCGGCCACCGGGGACCTGATCCCCACCGGGTACATGGTCACCGCGATCCCGCTCCCGCACGACTACGACGCGGAGGCCGAGGGATGAGCGCGGACACCCTGACGTACCTGATCATCGCTGGCGCCGCCGTCGCGACGGTTGTCTCATACGCCGCCGGAACCGTTCTGGCCTGGGTGAAGCGGCTGGCCGGCCTTACCGCACCGGCGCCGCGGGGCCGGGAGATCATCGGCCGGTTCACCCCGGGCCCGCGTCCGGTGCCGCACGACTACGTGCCCGTCCACACCCCGCAGACCCGTACGTCCGGCCCCCTGCGCGCCCTCGTGGTGGCCGGGCGCCGGCTCCTGGCAGCAGCACGGGAGTCCCGATGAAGACCACCGCGAAGAAGAAGACGCCGGCGGCGGCGAGTCCGGCGCAGCAGACGTGGAACCACGGCCGCGTCGGCGCGCCGGTACCGGGCCAGGTGCTGGCCGCGCCGGGGTCGTGCACCACCGAGCGGTGCGGGGAGGTCGCGGACTCGATGGACGAGTCGGCCGCGTCGTTGCGCGGCTGGGTGCGGGCCGGTGTGTACGGGTCCACCGAGCCCGACCGCGTCTGGTGTTCGGGCCAGTGCGCCGCGTACGGGATCGCGCTCGCCGAGCTGCGCGTGACCGGCGGGAGGGCACTCTAAATGTCCACCCTCACGCCGTCGGCCGTGGATTTCTCGCAGGCCGAGTGCCTGACCACGCCTGGCCCGTTCGGTGCGGTCCCCGGTGTACCGGAGGCCCCGGAGGCCGCGCTGAAGGTCTGCGCCCGCTGCCCCATCCGGGCCGCGTGCCTGGAGACGGCGATGGAGCAGGAAGGCGCCGCGCGTGCGAGTATCCGTGCCGGTATCCGCGGCGGGCAGACAGGGCAGCAGCGCGCCGCTCTGTACCGCAGGCGGGCCCGGGCACGGCTGGCCCAGGTGCCCGTCCCCGGTACGGGCACCCGGTTCCGGTCCGCGTCGGACGACGAGATCGTCGCGCTGCTGCGCACCGGGATCGGCGACCAGGCCGTAGGGCGGGTCATGGCCGGCCGGGGGACGACGGCCAGCATCAAGCGGATCGCGCGGCTGCGCCGGGAGCATGACATCCCCCGGGGTTCCCGTGGGGTGGCGGCTCCGCCCACTCCGGCCGCGTGGAGGCAGCACACCCGTCCGGCGCCCGGCGGTCACCTCCTGTGGACGAGCACGGTCTTCGGCTCGGCGGCGTCCCCCGTGCTACACCACGGCGGCTCCTCCTACAGCGTGCGGCGCCTGTCCTTCCATGCGGTCCACGGTCGTGCACCGGTCGGGCAGGTGAGCGCCGGGTGCGGCGTCCAGCACTGCTTGACCGGTGAACACCTGACGGACGGACAGATCCGCGCTGCCGCAGAACAGGGAGCACGCCATGGCTGATCTGGTGATAGCGCACCCGTTCCTGCTGCTCCTGATCGCGGGCGTGGCCTGCGCGGCGCTGGTGGCGGCGGGCGTGCTCCTGGTCGTCGGTCTCGTGGCTGGGGCGTGGCGGTGGGGTCTGGCTCCGCTGATACGGCGCTGCCGCTCCGGGCCCGCGTGAGCGGCGCCCCGGCCCGCCGGGCGCCAGGACTGCCGGTGTTCTGCGGAGTGCTGATCCCGCAGAACACCGGGCCCGGGCTCCCGTGCTGGTGGTACGCGCAGCTCTACCCGTGCGGCTGGTGCTGCCAACGACACACTCCGGCTGCCCGGGCCGGCCGCCCCGAGCCCCCGCCGGGCCCGGGCTGGCCCATCGCCGCACACACCACCCCGTCCCCTCTCAGCACCTCCTCCCTGATTGACGAGCGTGCCGTCGCCTCCGGCAAGCGCCGCTCCTCGACCTCCACCTACCGGGCCGCCCAGGCGGCCGAGGAGAAACGGAAGCGATGACCATCACCGCCGCGGCGGCCCCGGCTGGCGGGGATCCGGCTCCGGAGCGGCTGCTGCCGACCCGGGGCCGGGCCCCCTGGGCGAACCGGGCCCGGCCCTGCCGCCACTGCACCATCCCCACCCACCACCGCGACCACCAGGGCCAGCCCGCCCACCCCAACTGCCTGCAGAAAGAACGCACATGACCAGCACCAGCCGACGCGGACCCACGGTCCTGCGGACCACGCCGCTCGCCCGCCTCGAGCCGTGGGAGCCGCCGCTGCGCTCCTACTGGGAGGCGTACATCCTGCGCGCCCCCATGATCGCCCACTACAAGTTCACGGCGCTCGCCCTCGCCACGTACACCGACCACGCGGGTCTCATCCGCGAGGACGCGCCGGTCGGCGTCGACGAGCTGGCCGCGCAGACCATGCTGGCCCACTACAAGGTCGAGCACGCCGTCCTGATGCTGGAGTACCGGCGCCTCATCCACTGCGCGGACGGCCGGCCCGCCCGGCTAATCCTGCCGCGGTCCTCCCTCGCCCTCATCCGCAAAGCCCGGGAGCTCCAGGCCCGGTGACCGCCGCTCTGCTCGCCCCTGCTGAGCCCCGCCGCACTCGCGGCGGGGCCGGTGGCGTGCGCCACAACAGGCCACGCCGCAGGAGCGAGCAGACCGTGTGGGTCCCCGAAGCCCTCTTCCGCGGCACGCACTTCAACGACGAAGCGGCCACCGTGTATGTGAAGGTCGCCGCGCTGGACGCCCGCCGTACCTGGCCGGGGTCCCGTGCGGACACCGACCCGTGCACCGCGTCCGTCGCCGAACTCGCCGCCACCCTGGGCCTGTCCGTCTCCGCGGTCGAACGGGGCCTGAAACTCCTCAACCGGCCCGGCCCCGACGGCGCCGCGCCCTGGCTGAGCACCAAGCAGCGCACCCACACCGGCGGCATGGGCCGCACCGCGAAGCGTCACGCCCGCCTGGTACCCCGCGACGAGGCGGCCCTGGAGGTCTCCGTGACCGTCGCCGAGGCCCTGACGCCGCGCCGGTTCCGCGCCTACCTGCACCTGGCCCGGGCCACCGCGAAGGGCCTGCCCGTCACCGGTGCCGAGCTGGCCGGCGAACTCCACCACCAGCCCGGCAGCAAGCACGCCGGCGAGCCGCTCAGCGAGACGACCGGCCGGCGCATCATGACCGAACTGGACGCGGCGGGCTGGATCACCCTGGACCACCGTTCCGGGTACCAGGGCCGTCACCTCGTCACTGTCAACCGCCACCCGCTGCTCGCCGCCGAGGCGCCCGTAGACGAGCAGCTCGCCCTCCCGCTCGACCCCCCGGCCCCCGGCCCCTCCGCCGGGACGGCCCCGTCCGCGATCACCACAGACGGATCCGGTGCCGCCGATCATGACGGGTCCCTCGCGTCTAAGGAAGACAGCACTTACTCCACTGACGGGACCTCGCAGCTCGGTGGGGGGTGCCGCCGTAGGCGAGGTACCAGTAAGTGGGCCACCGGTCCTGTGGAAAACCCCGGTGGTGTCCCTGACAGCCTGCGTTCCGGTCACCGCGAAAAGCGCAGCAACGGCGGGGGCCCAGACCGGCCGTACGACGGTCCGGGCCTGACGGTCTCCGCCCGCATCTGGCAGGTCCTCACCCCCGTGCACCACGTCTACGACCACGCCACCGTCTGGGAGCAGCGGGAGATCGCCCGCCGGATCGGACGGCAGCTCTCCGGCGGGATCCCGCCGGAGCGGCTCACCCACCGCATCACCCACCGCTACGCCGTGGCCCTCGACCCCTACCGCGGCCCGGGCGGCATCGGCCGGTGGATCCTCGGCGTCGCCCTGAAACCCGGCAACCAGTGCGGGCTCGCGATGTGCGAGGACGGGGCGACCTGGCCCACCCGTGAGCCGTGCCCCGGCTGCGCCGAGATCGCCCAGGACCGCGCCGCCGCGTCCGCACGGCTGCGGCGCGAGGCCGCCGAACGGGACGCCCGGGCGCAGCAGCGGCGGGCCGAGGAGCGGTGGGCAGAGCGCACCGCCGCGTGGGGACGGCGCCTCGAGGAGGACGCCCGGGCGCAGCGGGAGCAGGAGCCTGCCGTCCCGCCGCCAACAGCTCTGCCGCACCCGGTACCGGCCGGCCAGGGCGGCCCGGTGGACGAGCGGTGGCGGCCGGGCCTGCCACCCCCGCCCCCCTCCTCGGCCCCGGTGCTGACCCGCGCGGAGAAGACCCGGCTGCGCGCGGCCGCCACCACGGAGGAGGTGCGGGCCGCGGTCGACCGCTACGGCCAGGCCGCCGCCATCGACCTGTACGGCCACGCCCTGGTCCTCCCGCACCTCAACCGTCCTGATCCGTACGGCCTCGAAGGAGAAGCCCGTGCTGAGTAACGCCGGTCTGGCCCGGTGTGATCGCTGCGGCGATCCCATCCGCTGGACCCTCACCGACAAAAACCGGGCCCGCCAGGCCGTGAACCCGGAGCCGGACCCGGAGGGCACGCGGGCGGTGTGGACGACGGTCACCGGCACCGTCATGTCCCGCGCCCTGGACCGGGAGCGGCCCACGCTGGAGGCCGCCGAGTGGCAGGCCCGCGTCCACGTCTCCACCTGCGGCAACCCGCCCACCCGGAAGCCGCGCAGCAGCGGATCGGCGCAGCGCCGCCGGTCGGGTGTCCGGCCGGCGCGGTGGCAGGGGTGGACCCGATGACCGGCCGGTGGCTGGTGTCGGGGGTGCTGCGGGATTACGACCTGGTGATCCTGTCCGGTCTGGCGCGCGGGCAGAGCGTGCCGGAGATCGCGGCCGCCGCCGGCGTGTCCGCCGGGACCCTCCGCAACCGTGTCCTGGTCCTTCGGCAGCGGATGGGGGCGCTGTCGTGCGCGCACGCCGTGGCCCTCGCCTACGAGCACGGCTGGCTGAACGGGCTGACCCGTGAGCCGGCCGAGCCGGTCCGCCTGTCCGGTCATCAGCGGCGCGTGCTGCGCATGGTCGCGGCCGGCCTGACGAACCAGCAGATCAGCCGCCGTCTCGGCGTCAGCACGGGCATGGCGGTCATGCAGGTACGCCGTATCTACCGCGTCATGGGCACCGCCCGCACCGGCAGGTCCGCCGGTGCCACCCGCGCTCACACCGTCGCCCTCGCCTACCAGCACGGCCACCTCACTCTCACGGACAGGAGCACCTGATGCCCGGACCCGGAACCCGCCCCGGCCGTTACGCGAGCCGCGAGCAGATCGAGCAGCTCCTGCGGGACGGCGGATCGAACAGTGCGATCGCCCGTGAGCTGCACTCCGACAGGCACCGCGTCGCCGCGATCCGTCGTGACCTCGGACTGCCCAACGTCCCGGCGCAGCCGCTCACCCTGGAGGAGAAGTGGCGCGCCCGGACCCGGCCGGCCGACGGCGGCCACCTCGAATGGACCGGGGAGCGGCAGTCGACCAGCGGGACGCCCGTCATGCGGTACGAGGGAAGGACGTTCACCGCGGCCGCGATCGCCTTCCGTATCCGGACCGGCCGCGCCCCGGACGGCTACGCCCGCGCCGAGTGCGGCCACCACCAGTGCGTTGAGCCCGCCCACGTGGACGACACCGCGACGAGGATGACGACGCGCGAGCAGCTGCGGTACCTCACCGGGCGCGGCGAGCGGAAGCCGGTCTGCCGCCACGGCCACGACCAGGCGGTGGAGGGCCGGTTCGAGTCGGACGGCCGTCCGTACTGCGAGGCGTGCAAGCGCGACCAGCGCCGCAGGACCGCCGGGCGCGCCGTATGACGCCCACCGCCGCCGACGTACGGCGGGCCCGGATCCTGGCCGGCCTGGCCGCCGGGGAGAGCTACACCACCATCGCGGACGGTCTCGGCGTACGGACCGGAACGGTCGGGGACTGGGTGTACGAGCTGACTGCGCGGGTCGGGGTGCCGGACCGGGCGGCGCTGGTCTCGTACGCGTACCACGTCGGCTGGCTCGCCCTCCCGGACCGGCCGGCCACCACCTTCCCGTGCCCGCTGCCCTATCTGCGGCGCGCCCTGGTGTGTATCGCGCTGGGCATGACGGACCGGCAGACCGCCGCCCGCCTCGGCATCAGCCTGCGCACCGCCCAGACCTACGGCGAACGCCTGCGCGCTCATTACGGAGCCCGGCACCGCGCCCACGCCGTCGCACTCGCCCACCAGCACCACCATCTGCCCACCAACCTCACGACCAGGAGCAGCAGTTGACGAACACTTCAGCCCCCGTCCGGTACGCCGGGTGGGCGGACGTCCCCCACGGCTACATGACGAAGACCGTCCTGGGGGAACTCGATCTGCCGCGCCGCCCGGGCGGGCCGGTGCGCGCCACCGTCACCGCCCGGGACTTCCGTGACCGGGAGACGTCCGTGGACCTGTACCTGGTGAGCGAGTCGGTGCCGACGGCGGCGAGCACCGCGCAGCTGGCCGCTGCCCGGGCCCGTACCGGAACGGACACCCGATGCTGCTCGGACTGCGGTGCCCGGCCCGACCGGCCGTGCATCCTGCAGGAGGACGGGGCGGTGCTGTGCGGGTGCTGCGCGCACATCCGGCACCTGCGGGCCGCGCAGCGCCAGGCCGCCGAGCAGAGCGCCGACGCCTCCCGGTCCGCGGCCCGGCTCCTCGCCGACGAGCGCCTGGCCGTCGTCCACGTCGACCTCACCGAGCGGGGCACCACCCCGGCCGGCAACCTCCGCCCGCCGTCCGCCGCCCGTGTCACCGCCCTCGGTCCGCAGGGCCAGCCGCTGTGCGACGTCACCGTCCGGCTGGTCGGCCCCCGATCCGCCGGTATCCCCGACGGAGCCGTGTCCCCGCAGGACGCGGCCGCCGCCCTGGCGGTCCTCGCCGACCGGGTGCTCCTGCAGTGGGAGGGCGGCACTCTCAGCCCCGTCGCCGGCGCACTCAGCGCCGCTGGCATCGAGCCGCCTTTCCCGAACGGGCACGGCGCCCGCCGCGCCCTGTGGGGGCTGGCGTACCGGTGGCGGGCCGATGTCGACGTCCGTACCCGCAGTGTCCGCCAGGCCGTACCGCCCGGGCGTGCCGACCGGATGCTCTGGCTCCTCCAGCAGATCGCCGCCGACGCCACCCCCGAACCGCCTACCCCATGAGCCACCGGCCCGGGGCAGCCCCACACACGCGGCTGCCCCAGGGTCCCCACGTACAGGAGCAGACACTCATGAGCAGCACCAACCCCGGCCACGCCTCCCTGGTGGCCGTCGACGGCCGGGACGCCCTCGCCTACATCATCATCCGCCCCGGCTCCCAGCCCGGCGCCGTGTCCATCGAGTCCGGCTCGCAGGGCCTGGAGAAAGCCGTGGCCGCCGAGGTGCTGCGGCGCGTCGCCGACGAGTGGGGCAGTCTCCCCGAGGACCAGGCGACCCGCCAGGTCCTCGCCGAGATCGCCGACGAACGCCGCCGCCAGGACGACAAGTTCGGCGAGCAGAACCACCCCGCCGGCACCGGGCAGCACCCGGAAACAGTCGACGCGGACGTCGCCCGGATGGCCTGCCAGCAGGCCGCGGAGGGCGGCTACCTCGACTGGATGCACATCCTCCGCGAGGAAGTAGCCGAGGCATTCGCCGAGAGTGATCCGGCCCGGCTGCGTGCCGAGCTGGTCCAGGTCGCCGCCGTCGCCACCGCGTGGATCGAATCCCTCGACCGCCGCCCCACCGGAACCACCCCGTGAGCGACCAGCAGCGCGAGGCCGCGCGCCGCCACCGCGCCTACGAGCTGCTGTTCGCCGCCGGCTGCCTCGCCCTGTCCGCCGTCGCCCTGTGGTGCGCGGACCACGGCCTGTGGTGGCACACCGTGCTGTTCGGCGGTGTCGCCCTGGTCCTCGCCGACGGCGCAGCGCGCTCCGGCGCCGACTACCGGCACGCCCGGGCCCGCGCCATCGGCACCACCACCGGCGGGCCGTGCTGCGCCACCTGGCCCGCCTCCCGCCACACCGTCCATGGCGCCCGCTGCACCCACACCAACCCCCCGTACGAGAGCAAGGAGCACTGACCCATGCCGACCGAGCAGACTGATCCGCCGAGCCAGGACTACCGCGGCCAGGAACTCGCCGCCGGCGACGCAGTCGCCTACGTGAGCCAGGGCGGTCTCATGCCCGGACTCCTCTTCACCGGGCAGATCGCCCTGATCCACAAGAACGAGATGTGTATCAAGTCCGACAGCCTCATGAGCAGCCTCATCACCCTGCGCGGCGAAGAGCGCGAGGCATTCGGCGGCCGGCCCGCCCGCATCCGCTACGCCACCGTCCACCGCATCGCCGACCAGCCGGAGCACTGACATGACCGAACGTTACGAGGCCGCAAGCGAAGCGGCACGGAACCTGCTGAACGGTTTCGACGACATCGACCTCGCCGAGATGGTCGCCGCCCGCGACCGCGCCGACGTCCAACGGCAGCAGCAGATCGTCCAGCGGGAGGCGGAGCGGGACGGGGCGTACCGGGAGCGGGCGCACCTGGTGGCGTGGCTCGCAGCTCTCCACCCGGCCGTCATCGCGCCCGCGTCCGACGTCGACGAGGACGGCTGGCAGATCCTCTACCTCACCGCCGGCACCTGGCAGATGTCGTGGCACATCGCACCCCGCGACGCCGAGCTGTTCGCCGGCGTCGAGCACGTCGACGCCGACGATCCCCGCGCCCAGTGGGACGGCCACACCACCGAGCAGAAGTACGACCGCATCCGCCACCACGCCGACGCTGTCCGCACGGCCCCGCCGTTCGCCCGCGCGTTCCGCCTCCACCACCACGGGCGCGTCCTCCAGGGCGCCGAGTTCCCCGGAGGGCAGACCGTGCTCCTGGACCTCCCGGACGCCTACTTCATGACCGGCGCGCCCTCCCTGGACCAGCTCCTCCTCGGCTACCCGCACGCCCGGATCGAGTGGGCGTCCGCCAGCATGTGCGGCCAGTCGGTCCCCGGCCTGATCGGTGCGATGCCGCTCGGACCGTGCGTCCCGCGGCACCAGCACGACGATGCCGTGCACCAGGACACGAACGGCACCACATGGAGCAGGAATGCGCCCGCCGACGACACCGAGGCGCAGCGGGTGGGTACGGTGGCCGCCAGCCACGAGGCGGCGCCCGGCACCGAACAGGTGGCCCGGGCAGTACGCCGCGACTCCCTGCGCGTCCTGCTCACCCGCGTCGAACACGGCCTCGTCCTCTCCGAGGACGAGGCCCGCACCCTGCGGTGGCACGTGAAAGCCGAGATGGACGAAGCCGACGCCGCGCGACGCAGCGCCGAAACAGCCCGGGACACCACCCTGCGGGAGGCCATCGAGACAGCCCAGGCGGAGGCCATCCGCCTCGAGGAGATGGCGGGCATCGAGCCGGCGCGCGGCGCCCGCTGCGTCTCCTACCTCCTGAACAAACGCCTCAGGAAACAGTCCGCGCAGCCTCACGCCGACGGCCGGTCGACGGTGCGGGGAGCGGGCCAGTTCGCGTGCACCACGCCCTGTGTGCGCGGCGTATGCGGCAGCTCCTGGACCGACCAGCGGTGCGGGACATGCTGCGAATGCAACCTCACCTGCGACGGACCGCCCGACAGCAACACCCTCTCCTCCGGCCGCACGAACACTCCGGTCCGTACCGACACCCACCCCGGGGAGCAGCGCTGATGGCCCGTCGTATCCGCCACAAAGACATCGCCGGCGCGCTCGCCGACGCCGGGCATCAGCCGTCGGAGTGGATCGACGGGGACTGGGACCCGGGATTCCGGACCGCCCAGTCCGGCCCCCGCCTCGTGCACGTCTACTACGACGGCCCCGGCGAAGCGGACCAACTCGGCATCTACACCGAGGTCCTGCGGGGCCTCGGCTACGCCGTGGCGCCCGAGCAGCAGGAGCGCGGCGGCCGCCGCCGGCTCGCCGTCACCCTCCCCTGAACACCCGCCCCGGAACACAGCGCGGGGGCGCGCCACACATGTCTGACCAGGACCGGCGCACCCCCCCGAGGTGATCATCAGCCTACGCCCCACCGCCCTTATGGAGCGCACGATGAGCACCACCCGCACACCCCGCCCCGCCACCGCCCAGCACCTGTGGACAATCGCCCGCCACTGGCCCGACCTCGCCGAGGCGCTCACCACCCGTACGGCGACCTGGCCCCCGGCCATGGGCATCGCCGCGCTCGCCCACCCCGCCGACAGCGAGGAAGCCGAGGCCGCGACGTGGCGCGCCGAAGCGCTCCGGCTCCTCGAGCGGTCGCCGGACCAGCCCGGCTGGACCGCAGCCCCCCTCCACCTCGGCGTCCTCGACACGATCGCCACGGTCGAGGGCGCGCTGATCGAACTCGCCGACCAGACCGCCGACGCCGTGCAGCGCCCGCAGACCTCACCGCCCCCGCCACGCCGCGCCACCACCCGCCCGGGCACGGCCGGCGCCCCGGGCGGGTTCGACTTCCCGGCCCACGCCACCACCGTCCAGGCCCGTCGCGTGCAGGAACACGAAGACCGCCGACGCGCGCTGGCGGCGATGCGTGACGCACGGGATCCGCGCCGCTGGCAACTCCCCGCCTCCGGCCAGGGCGCGCCCCAGGCTGACTGGGGGCGGCGTACGGGGGACCGGGCCGCGCTGTGGCTGCTCGCCCGGGTCCAGCACGCGCCCGGGCCCGTCCGCCGCCGCCTCAACCCCCTGGAGACCGCCCGGATCACCACCGTCGCCGCCACCGCGGCCCGCATGGTCGAGCGCGCCCTCGACCTCGGCGCAGAGCGCGCCCGCATCGCCGTGCCCTGCCCGCACTGCGGCGGCACAGTGACCATGTACGGGGGCTCAGGCGTGGCGCCTGGCGCTCACTGCGCCGGCTGCGGCCGCACTTGGTGAGTGCCAGCCAGATGCCTGGCGGGCAGGACGCCGTGCTCCCACCAGGTCGCGACCAAACGGTCACACATCGAATGCATGCTCTATTTGATCATGGTCGGGTAGGCACCGACCCGCTCGCCACCACGGCGTACGCGGCCCGCCACCAGGAGGCGCTATGCCCGCATGGACCCTGCACCAGGGCGACGCCCTCACCCTGCTGCCCACCCTCGACACCCCCGTCGACGCCGTCATCTGCGACCCCCCGTACAACTCGGGCGGCCGCACCAACGCCGAACGAAAGAGCCAGGGCGCCCGCGACAAGTACGTTGCGGGCGACGCCGGACATCTGCTCGCCGACTTCGACGGGGACAACCGCGACCAGCGCGGATACACCTACTGGCTCGGCCTCGTCATGGCGGAGACGTACCGGCTCACCCGCCCCGGCGGCAGCGCGCTGGTCTTCACCGACTGGGCGCAGCTCCCCGCGACGTCCGACGCCATACAGGCCGGCGGGTGGACCTGGCGCGGCATCATCCCCTGGCGCAAGCCCATCAGCCGGCCCGTGAAGAACGGGTTCCGCCGTGAGTGCGAGTACGTCCTGTGGGGCACCAAGGGCGAACCGCTGCGCCACGCCCCGACGATCTACCTGCCGGGCTGGCTGGAAGGCTCCCAGCCCCGAGGGAAGGCGCGGGTACACATCACGCAGAAGCCGGTCGACGTGATGCGGCAGCTCGTCCGGATCGCGCCGCCCGGCGGGCTGGTCCTGGACCCGTTCGCCGGCAGCGGCACCACCGGCGTCGCAGCCCTCCTCGAGGGCCGGGCATTCCTCGGCATCGAGGGCTCGCACGACTACGACGCCGTCGCCCGCGAACGGCTGGCCGCCGCGGCGTAACCGGTCAGGCCGCGCCCGGCCTTCGAAAACAAGGGGCTGCTGAGCTTCGGCGTCGCGGAGGCCTCGCGCTTTCCGGTGGTCAGCCTTGCCTTCAAATCGAAAGGCTCACGCCCGCACGTGGGCGGCGTCCGGATGGCACACCTCGCACTGGCCGCCGTCAGGGCCCCGCCGGAACTTGGGGTTGTACCGGGCCGCAGGGTGATCGCCGCAGCCGCACCACTCCGGCAGGGCGTCCGCCGCCCGCGCCAGACGCTGCGGCGGCAGCTTGTCGAGCAGCCGCCGCCGTACGAGCCCGGCCGGGGAGCCGATCTCCGCCGGGAGCCCGGCCGTCAGCGCCTGCCGCAGCTGCGCCTCCGTCCCGGCCTCCAGCCACGGCACGGCCAGCGGGGCGAGGCGGATCAGCTCCCGTACGCCGAGCTGGAGCCGGGGCTCACTGGCGGCGATCCGGGACAGCGCCTCGTACGCCTGCCGCTCCGTGCCGACCAGGGCGTCGGGGATTCCTGTCTTCGGCGCAGCGTCCCGCCCGCCCTCCCTCGTCGGCGCCCCGGCGTCCGCCGCCGTCGACGGGTGGGGAGGGAGGGGAGGCTCTACGGGGATGATCACAGGGGAGGTTCGGGGGTCTGCCAGTCCCCCCGTGCCGGACTGTGAGTCCCCCCGTTCGGGATTCTCAGTCCCCCCGTGCCCGGATCCACGGGGGGACTGAGAGTCCTTGGGGCGAGGGGACTGTGAGTCCCCCCGCGCGGCGGGCCTGGATTTGCCAAGGTCGCTGCGCCGATTCTTGGGCGGCGGCGGGGCGATGTCCGGCCGGTCCTCCGGGGTGAGCGGGGGCAGTCCGGCCTGCGCCCGCTCCGCGTTCATCCGGTCGGCGTTCGGGAACCAGGCGTACGGGATCATCAGGTCGTAGACGACCGGTCGGCGGTCGGCCCGGATGTAGCGGGCGGCGGACTGGTCGCCCGGCGCAATCAACCCGCGCTTCGCAAGGCGGGCGAGAACGCGCTGGACGGTCTTCGGGTCAGCCATCACAGTGGCGGCGATCGTGTCCCGGGAAGGGAACGCATCACAGCCGTCGGCACGGCCCGCACGCTCGCCGAGCGTGACGAGGACCAGGCGCTCCAGGCTGTCGGCGACGGGCGCGTCCTTCAACGCCCACAGGATCGGGTCAAGACTCACAGGGCGGCCCGCGAGCAAAAGGGCATGTTCGATACGCTCAAGGCGGCACTTCCTTGCAGGGGTGCACTGGATCGGCGGGTTGCTGCCCGCTGGTTCTTCGGCCGGGCGACCTCGACATCGCCCGGCCGTTCCTATTCGGCTGTGGAGCCGTCGGTCTTCTTCGGCGGGCGCTTCGAGCCACGCAGGCCAGCGCCGATCTGCTGTGCTCTGGCCGCCGTCACGTTGCCGATGATCAACGCAATCTCGGGCCAGGTCTTGCCCTGCCGTTCCCTGAGCGACTGCACCCGGCTCTGCCTGAGCTGTCTCAGCCGCGCGTGATACGCGGGCCAATCGCGCAACGCCTCCGACACGGCAGCCGTACACGCCGCGTCGTCCTCCATGGCCTCAAGGTCCTCGATCGCCTTCATCAGCCGTTTCACCTCCTCGGGCTGGTCCTTCAAGCCCGCTCTCCCTTCTGCCTTGAGAGCGCGACCGGACAACACAAACCCTAGGGCTTGCATCACGCGCCATGCAAGCCCTAGGGTTTGCATGGCGAGGCCGCCTCTCAGCCTCGCTGCAACAGAACGGCCCCGACCGGTGTGTGGAAGCCCGGTCGGGGCCAGCCAGACCGCCTGAATCCCCAGGAGGAATGACCATGCGCGATCGTATCCGCGCCGCCGCCACGACCGCAGCCCCCACCCCGTCCGGCATCCGCGCCCCCCAGACCGGCCGGCGCGCCATCGCCACCGGCTGGGTCCGCGGCCGCCCCGGCCCCAGCTACCCCGCCCAGGTCCTCAACGCCCTCGCCGACCAGCTCACCCCCACCGCCGCCGAGCCCGTCACCGTCGAGGTCTGGACGGACGCCCTGCACACCGCCGGCCGTACCGTCCTCGCGACGGTCCCCCGCATCGTCTGCACGGCGACCCTGGACCACGTCATCGCCACCCTCCCCGCCCCGCGTATCAGCCAGGGCGAGACCTGCGGCGAGTGGGCCCTGCGCCTCCGTACGGCTGCGCGGTCGATCTGATGGCCACCAAGCAGGAGCGCATCGACGCGCTGCACAAGGAAGCGGACGCCGACTACGCCAGTCCCGAGGCGCAGGAGGCACGCGCCGCTATCACCAAGGACGCCAAGGCGGAGGCCGAGGAGCAGGCCGACCGCGCACAACGGGAGGGCAAGCGCCATGAGCGAGACCATCACCCCCGCCGTCCGCGAGCTGATCTCCGCGGTCGCCGACGCCCTTCGGGTGCCCCGTGCGGCCCAGTCGACCGACCGCGAGACGTACCACTACCTCATTGAGGACCGGGTCGTGTCCGCTCGCGTCGCCGTCGAGATCGCCCTTGACGGCGGGTGCGTGGACTGGTGCACCCAGTGGCTGCGCAAGGAGACGACGGCCACCCCGGTCACCTACGCGCCCTACGTCCGCCCGGACGAGCCGGCCGCCGACCAGGACGGCGGTGCCGACCGTGGCTGAGCCGCAGGGCATCACCATCACCGAGGCCGTCCGCCGCCACGAGGCCGCCCAGGCCGCTATGCGGGCCGAGGCCGAGCGCCGCCTCGCCGCCGCGCAGGCCACCGCGGACGCGCGCGCCGCCGCCTCCAACGCCGCCGCGGCCCAGTCGTCCTGACCGTCTGACCGCTGCCTCCCCCGCCCGTCCGCCCGTCACGGCGTACGGGCGGGGTCGCAGGGAGCCGTCCAGCCGGACCGCGCCACCCCTACGCCACGCCCTGGAGGGCCTCATGTTCCGCATCACCCGCACCAAGACCCAGACCGCCTTACGCGCCGAGCTCGACCAGGCCCACGCCGACCTGGCCGAGCTCCGGGCCGTCGCCGACGCCCTGCGCTCCGGTGCCGACCGGGCCGCCGACGCCGCGAGCCGCGCCGAGCTGACCGCCGAGCGGCTCCGCGACCAGCTCGCCGCCACGACCTCCACCAGCACCCGCACCGAGGGAGAGCTGACCGTCCTGCGCGCCCAGCACCTCCTCGACACCGAGGACCGTGTCGTGCTCCGCGCCCTGCTGCGCACCGCCCGCAAGACCCAGGCCACCGAACGGGTGCACATCGTCTTCCGTAAGGGCGAGGTCCACAGCGTCCACGTCACCGCCGAGGACGCCGAGGACGCCGCCGAGCGGGAAGGCGCCGCCGGCAACTGGGCCGCTGTACCGCCCGGCACCGCCCAGCACACGGACGGCCCCGCGCCCTGGTGCATCCAGCGCTTCCCCCTCCAGCGGACCCAGCCCTGACCCGCCCCCTGCCCGGAAGGCCCCTGACCGTGAAGACCCGCACCGACCGCCGCACCCGCTACATCCCGCACACCGAGGCCGGCGAGACCCGCACCATCCCCGACCACTACACCGAGGAGACCCCCGTCCCGCCCCGGGACTGGGACCACATCCTCCTCAAGACGGCCCTCGCCGCCGCCGTCGGCTTTACCGGCATTTCGGTCATCTGGTCCGCGGTCTCCGGCGGCGGCCTCCTCGCCACCACCGCCACCCCCTTCGTCGCCTACCCCGTCGCCCTCGCCTACGACGCCGCCTGGATCACCTGCCTCATCCTCGAATGGCTCGCCCGCCACGACCCCGACCGGCGCGCCCTCCCGCGCCGCATCGGCCACGCCGCCCTCGCAGTCGCCATGGTCGTCATCTACGCCCACGGCCACCTCGCCGGCCAATCCGTCGCCGGGGCCGCCGGAGCAGCCGTCAGCCTCATCGCGAAAGTCCTGTGGATCCTGGTCCTGAGCCAGTTCACCTTCGAGCTGCCCGAACGCACCCGGGCCTGGGTCCGCGTCTCCCGCGCGGAGATCGGCGCGGAACTCGCGATCACCCAGCAGCGCCGCCAGCTGGACCGGATGCGCAGCCAGTCCCACGCCCTCCAGCTGGCGTCCGGCTACACCGCAACACCCCCCGTAACGGCGACCGTTGCACGCGACGCGACACCCCCGCCGCCCGCAACACCCCCTGCCGTCGCGCCCGTCGTGCCGCCGAAGGTGCTGCCGCCCGCAGCCCACGCTGCGGCCGCCGAGCGCCCCGCCCGCAACACCGGGCGCAGCGCCGCACGCCACACCCGTCGCGCCCGTCGCACCACCCCGCCCCCGGCGCCCGTCGCACCATCCGCCACCCTGCCGCCACCGCCCCCGCCCAACCAGATCCCGCCCGGCACCACCCTCCTTCCCGTCATCTGCGCGCCGCGCAACACCACACCCGCCGCGCCCCTGCGCCCGGCCGCGACACCCGTCCCGCCTGCGACGCAACACCCCGCACCGCCTCTGGTGGACCGTGTTGCGGCTGCCGCGACGCACGCCGTCGCACCGGTCGGCGACACCGAGGCGCTGCTCACCGTCGCGGACGTCGCACGGCTGCGCGGCGTCAAACCGGGCACGGTCCGCTCCTGGGTCAACCGCGGCAAGCTCACCCCCGCCACGCGCGACAGCGACGGCCGCACCGTGTTCCACCGCGACGCCGTCGCAGCCCTCGACACCGCCCCCGCAACACGGCCCGTCGCACCGTCGCAGATGGAAGGCGGCTACGCGTGAGCACCGAGCACCAACGCCCCGACGACACCGACGGCGACGGCGAGCACGCCCTACGCGCCTGGCTGCGCCGCCGTATCGACGGCCCCCGCGCCGACGAGCAGCCCGAGCCCGAGCCCCTCGTCCGTATCCACGTCGTCCCGGACCGTACGGCCGTCGCCGAGGACGAGCCCGGTGACGGCGACGAGGACCAGGACGAGGGGGAGGAGCAGGAGCCGGAGGCGCCCCGGCGCGGCCCGTACGAGTGGTGGTCCCTCGGCCGCCGCACCGTACCCGCCCCGGCCGCCACCGCGCCCGAGGAGCTCGCCCCCGGCGTGCACGTCACCGTCAACCAGCCCGTCCAGCCCGCCCCGGTGGCGGCGGCGCCGGTCGACGAGCGTGCCCAGCAGCGCCGCTCCCTCATCCGCCGCTGGCTCCTGTTCCACGGCGCTGCCGCCGGCACCGGCTGGTACCTCGGCCTCGGCCCCTCCATGGCCGCCCTCCTCGCCGACAGCGGACAGTCCGCCCCCGCCGTCGGCGTTGCTCTCATCCTCGTCACCACGATCTTCGGCGCCTACCTGCCCGGCCTCACCTTCATCCCCCCGCCGCTGCGCCCCGTCGCCGTCTGGGTCTGCCGCATCCCCGCCGCCACCGCCGCCCTCGCCCTGGCGCTCCACGCGCCCGGCACCCTCTAGGAGCCCCGCACCATGTACGTACTCGCCGCCTCCGACACGGGGCCCGCGCTCGGCGCGCTCGGCGCTGGGGGCATCGCCCTGGCCATGGCCTTCCTTCTCGTCCTCGGCGTCCAGGGCAAGGGCAAGGTCAAGCTCAAGGACAACCCGGCTCTGATCTGCGGGTTCATCGCCGGGACCGCGTTCAGCGCGGCCGGTGCGATCTGGTCCAACCCCGAGCGGCTCACCGGGCAGGGCCTGGCCGGCCTAGGCGTCGGCACCGGCGACGACGGTGTGTTCGGCAACGTCGGACTCGGAGCCGTCTCCCTGATCCTCCTGATCCTCATGCTGTGCTGGTCCCTCACCCCGTTCCGCGGCGTCGTCCTCGGCCTGGTCGCCGCCGTCGTATGGCCCGCGGCCGGAGGCGGCACCATCTGGGCTGTTCCCAGCGAGCTGGCCGGCGGCGTCCTGATGATGTTCGGCGGTGCCTGATGGAGCACTGGATCGCCTTCTGGACCGCCTTGTGGGTCGGCTCCGCGCGCATCTCCCGCCGCCTGGTCGAGTGGCTGCTCGGCATCCCCAAGACCGCCACGAAGACCAAGACGAAGAAGGCCGAGACCAAGACCGACGCCGCGACCGAGTCCGCCGAGGACGCTCCGGACGAGACCGAGGCGGAGGCGGGGGACCAGCAGCGGCCGGCCAAGAAGACCACGGCGAAGAAGCCGGAGCCCAAGTCGGACCAAGCCGCCGGGGGAGGTATCGCCGTACGCCTCGTGTGCCTGCTCCTCGCCTGCGGGTTCATCAAGGGCCTGCCCTACACCACCGCCATCGCCCAGGCGTTCGCCCTCGGATGGCTGCTCCTCGCTCTGATCCTCGGCTACGCAGCCACCCCGGCGGCCGCCGAGGCCGACGGCTCCAAGGCGGACGCGAAGACCGACCCGAAGGCCGCTCCGCACCCCTGCGAGACCCTCTCCCCGGAGTACGTCACGGCCCTCCTCCACGCCGTCTACACGACCGGCTCCGGGGTCCACCTGACCACCCTCGCCGAGCGCCTCCAGGTCCTTCACCCCGAGGCAGTCTGGCGCACCCGGGATGTGCGCTCCCTCCTGGCCCGCGTGGGGGTCTCCACCAAGGCAGTCAGGGCGGGCGCCTCCAACAGCCCGTTGGAGGGCGTCCATCGGGACGACTTCCCCCCTCTCCCGGGCCACCCCCCTGTTGGCGTTGTTGCCGCAGGTCAGACCGCCAACAACAACACCAACAACAGCGACGGAGAGGGGCCCCGAGAGGGGATCTCGATCATGAAGGACCCCGGGCATCCGACCCGGTACGACGTCCACCACCACGACCGGCCCGCGGTCTGACGGCTGCCCGATCCGCCCGGCAGGACCGGGTGGTGAGGAGAGCCGGAGCAGCCCGCCCGGACGCGAGAGAGGACGACACGGATGTCCAGCAGCCGCCACCACTTCCGCACCCAGCCCGACGACCAGACCCGCGCCGAAATCAAGACCGACATCACGAACTCCCGCCGCGCCCAACGTGACGCCGCCGCCAACGGACAGCACCGCCTCGCCGAGACCATGCGCCAGGCCACTGACGAGCACTTGGACGAGCTGGCCGATCTGGACGCCGGACGCTGGCGCCCGAAGCACGCCTGACCAACCCCCGGGGCGGCCTCCGCCTGCCAGCACCGGCCGCCCCGGGCCCCATCACCCACCAGGGAGACAGGACCCCGATCATGACACTCGCCCGGCTCACCGCGACCGCCCTGCGGTACACCTGCCCGCAACTCGACTACTGCCCCCCGTGCGCTGGCCACTACCCGCCCAGCCACTTCCCCTGTGGGTGAACCCCACCGATACCCACCCGTAGATCCACCGTCCAAGGAGACGATGACCCGATGAAGATGACTGACCCTCACCACCCCTACTTCGTGGCCGTCAAGAACGGCCTCGGGGATCTGTACGACCCCGAGCAGTCGTGGGCCGAGTACGCCTCGGACGGCGAGGTCATGCTCATGGAAATCGTGATCCAGATCGCCCCCGACCACGTGACCGCGGCCGGGTGGACCGGCCTGCTGCTCTTCTGGGACCAGGTCCACGGCTGGACATGGGCCTACCAGCACGGCGACAGCAGCACCTCGCAGCCCGCGCAGCTGCTCACGGGCGCGCTGGTAGCCGACCCGGCCGACGTCGCCCGCGCCACCCATACCCTCCTCACGCCCGGCGGCCCGCCGCTGCTCCCTATCCCCGGCTCTGCGCGCCCTCATGACGGACACCTCACGCCCGAGCTGGAGAGGGCCGTGGGCCAGGAGACCGACGAAGACCCGGGCGACATCGACCGGCCCGACGCGGCGGCCCTCGCTGCGTACGCCGACGTCGTCTCGATCCGTACGCTGTCCGCCGCCGTGGACGCGTCCGGCCTTCCCGACATCACCGTTGGGACCGGCCTCCACTGCGCCGTCAGCGTCTGGATGACACCGGAGGCGGGAGAGGCCCTGGGGCACCGGCTCGGCCTCGCCGCCGACGCGATCCTGCCGCTCGGCCTCGCCGCCGTGGGCATCCGGACGACGGGCGGCGCGGCCATGCCACACGGAACAACGCTGCACCTCGACAGCACCGGCGCGGCGCGCCTGGCCGAGCTGCTCAACGGCTCCTCCTGACCACTGTCAGACCCCCGCCGTACCGTGAGACGCATCCCATCCGCGCTTCATGGCTGCGGCGCTGCTGGACCCGAGGCCCCGCCACGTGCGGGGCCTCACCCATATCCCGACCATCACGGAGACACCATGCGCCTCAAACCACACCAGCAGATCATCCTGAGCCTGGCCGCCAACGGCCGTACGGACGCTCAGATAGGCGAGTTACTCGGCGTCGGGCCATCGGCCGTCACCCGGCACCTCACCGCGATCTACCGCAAGCTCGGAGCCACGAACCGCGCCCACGCGGTCGCGCTGGGGCTGATCACGGGGGAGCTGACGGCTGAGGACGTCCAGCCAACCGGCACGTGACGGAGGCCGTGCTGCGTCACGATGGGCGGATGATAGACCACCTCTGCGCCGCCGCAGCAGCGGCCCACAGCGACGCTCCGTGCGACGGCGACCGCTTCGGCCTCGTGCTCCGCTACGAGCCCACGGACTTCGGCGGCACGATGGGCTGCCCGCACCACACGGCACTGCTCCAGGCGCAGCACCCCGGCAGCGTCATCGTGCCCGCCGCCGAGTCCATCCGCACGATGAGCGTCTTCGCCAACCACCCGGACCTGGTCGCGATGGATGAGGACGGATGACGCACAGGGGCTGACTTTCGGCCACAGTGGCGCGTACTGTGACATCCCGGCGGCGCCGCGAGGCTCGTACGTCTTCCCGCGCACGAGACCTTCCCGCCACGCTGCGCCGCCGGCCCCCGTAGACCGCGGCCCCCGCCAGACCCCCGTTGGCGGGGGCCGCACCGCGCGATACTGGACCGCATGCCGAAGAAGCTCGAACACGTCGCCACCGCCAAGCACCTCACCCTGGACGAGCTGGCCGCGTTCGTCGCCGACGCCTACGCCTCCGGCGCCACCGGCACCGAACCCGTGAGCGCCACCGTGGGCTTCAGTGCCAAGCTGCGCACCGTCCACCTCATCGTCCCGGCCGACCCCATCGGCACGCCCGACAGCCCCTCCACCGAGTCGGCTTGACTCTGTGTGACTGATCCGTGCATCATGGGCCGCAAGTCCGGCGTGCCCGGACACAAACTGCAGGCCCCGCCCTCATGGTCGGGGCCTTTGTCATGCCCGTCTCGCCTGCGGAGCAGCCCCATGCCCACGCTGACCACCGAACAGGTCACCACCCACACCATCACCCTCACCGAGGACGAACTGCGTGCGCTCAGAGAAGCCGCCGGCATCGCCCTCAAGGCCAAGCCTGACTCAGAGCACGTCGACCAGTGGGCCGCGTTCGTTCGCCTCGGCAAGCCCGCCACCCGCAGTGCCGCACGGGCCGACTTCATCGACGCCCACAGCAACCCCGGCATGATCCACACCACCCCCTGACCCACCCCGCCCCCAGGACACCCCCAGGGGCCAGGAGGGCCACCCCCGCCCCTGCTCCCGAGTCCTGGGACGTCCCTCATGCCGATCGCCCCTCCCTCGCGCTGTACCGATCCCGAGTGCCATCAGCTGGCCACCAAAGGCTCACGGTGCGACGAGCACCAGCCCATCCCCTGGCGAGGCAGGGACAACAAGGCCGAGCGGTACGGCATCAGCTCGGGCGAGTGGCGCACGCTCAAGCGCAGGGTGACAGCACGTGACCATGGCTGCTGCTACCTGTGCGGTGCCGAGCCCGTCGACCCCGACCTGTACGACGAGGACGACCGCTCCACGCATCCGCACGAGCTCGACCACATCGTCCCCATCAGTGAAGGCGGCGCACGGCGCTCCCTGGACAACCTGGGCTTGGCCTGTACTGCCTGTCACGACACCAAGAGCCGGGCCGAGGCCGCGCGCGCCAACGCGCGCCGCCGACGCCCCCGCTGACACTCTCTCCAGCACTCAAGGAGGCCCCTATGGCTGCCCTGACGACCGCGCAGCGCCTGATCGACTTCCGTCGGGAGCTCGAAGGCTCCGGCGAAGGCTTCACCCAGGATCTGCTGGCGGACCTCGTCCGCGATGCTTCCCACACGATCGTCGTGCGCGAGGGCCTGCTGACCCGGCCGGAACTGCCCCCGCCCGCCGAATCGGAGGCCCCGGGCGGCCTTGAGGGGGTAGGGGAGTCGAAATCACCAGCTTGATCTTTTGGGGGCCCGCCGCGGTCAACTCGGAACACGCGCGCTCAGAATTGTGAAATCGAGTTGGGCCCCGTGACGCTCCGTCACGTCGTAAACGTGCAGGTCAGAGGGGGTACGTCATGGCGCGGACCGCTCAGCCTCCCGCCCTCAAGCTGCTCTCCGGCCGTGCGGCCGGCCGCGACTCTGGCGGGCGGCCCGTCAACCCGGGGCCCGGCTTCCGCCGGCTCCCCCCGAAGGCCCCGACGTGGCTGTCGAAGGAGGCCGCCGCCGAGTGGCGCCGTGTCGTCCCCGGCCTGCAGCGCCTGGACCTCCTCAAGCCCGAGGACCGGGCGATGCTCGCCGCGTACTGCGAGACCTGGTCCGTGTACGTCACGGCGACTCGGGAGGTGACCCGTGACGGCATCACCAGCCTGGTCGTCTCCACCCGGCCCGACGGCTCCACCACGGAGCGGATCGTGCCGAACCCGGCGGTCGCGATTGCCCGGAACGCGGGCCGGGAGCTGCGCGGTTTCGCCGCCCAGTTCGGCCTGACACCCAGCACGGAGCAGGCCCTTGCGAGAGGGGCCGACGATGGCGACGAGGACGACAACCCGTTCTGACCGGGCGCGGCGCCGGCAGAAGAACGAGGACCAGGAGCCGAAGCAGCCGGCCGTGCCGGAGGCGTTCCAGGACGCCGAGCTGCTGGAGCGGCTGAAGCTCAGCCCGGAGGTCGCCTGGTATCTGACGTCGCGCGGGATACCGCTGCCGGACTGCCCGCCCCTGATCCAGACTCCGTCGCCGGGCGAGGCCCCGGGCGCGGTGTTCGATCCGGAGCGCGTCGACAAGGTCATCAAGTCGTTCAGTCTGCTCCGGCACACACAGGGGCAGTGGGCGGGCAAGCCGCTGATCCCCGACCCGTGGCAGGTCGCCTACGTCCTGGCGCCGGTGTTCGGCTGGGTCTGGTGGGACCAGGACGCCGACGCGTACGTGCGCGTGGTGCGCGAGCTGTACGTCGACGTGCCCCGCAAGAACGGCAAGAGCACCTTGTCGGGCGGCATCGCCATCTACATGACCTGTGCGGACGGCGAGTCCGGTGCCCAGGTCGTCGCCGCGGCGACGTCCGAGCGGCAGGCCGGCTTCGTGTTCGCGCCGATCAAGCAGCTCGCCGAGCGGGCGCCGGCCCTCAAGGACCGCGTCCAGGCCATGAAGAAGAAGATCGTCCACAAGCGGACCGGCAGCTACTTCGAGGTCATCGCCTCGGTCGCGGACGCGCAGCACGGTGCGAACCTCCACGCCGCGGTGGTCGACGAGCTGCACATCCACAAGGACCCCGAGCTGGTCGAGACGATCGAGACCGGCACCGGGTCGAGGACACAGCCACTGATCGTGATCATCACGACGGCCGACGCCGGGAAACGGGAGTCGATCTACGACCGCAAGCGGATGCGCGTCGAACAGCTCGCCCGCCGGGTGTTCACCGCCCACACCGTCTACGGCGTGATCTGGGCCGCGGAGAAGGGAGACGACCCGCACGTGGAAGCGACCTGGCGCAAGGCCAACCCCGGGTACGGGATCAGCCCCACCCGCGCCTACCTGCGCACCGCGTCGGCCGAGGCGAAGCAGTCCCCGGCGGACCTGGCGAAGTTCCTGCGTCTGCACCTGGGGCTGCGGACCAAGCAGGACACCCGGTTCCTCACCCTGGAGGCGTGGGACCGCAACGCCGGCCTAGTCGACGAGGCGAAGCTCAAGGGCCGCGATACCTGGGGCGGCCTCGACCTCGCGAGCACCAGCGACCTGTGCGCGCTGTGCTGGCTGTTCCCCGACGACGAGAAGGGGACCCTGGAGGCCCTGTGGCGGTACTGGACGCCGGAGGACAACCTGCCTGCCCTGGACAAGCGGACCGCGGGCGCGGCATCCGTGTGGGTCCGTGAGGGCTGGCTGACGACGACGCCGGGCAACGTCGCGGACTACGACTGGATCAAGCAGCAGATCCGCCGGGACCGCGACACGTTCAAGGTGCGCTCCCTGGGCTACGACCCGTGGAACGCCTCGCAGTTGACCAACGACCTGGTCAGCGAGAGAGCACCGATGGTCAAGGTCAGACAGGGGTTCCAGACCATGAGCCCGGTCCTCAAGGAGATCCAGCGGCTCACCCTGCAGGGCACGCCCGAGGCGCCGGCCCTGCAGCACGGCGGGAACCCGGTCACCCGCTGGTGTGTCGACAACCTGGCCGTCGCGATGGACCCTGCGGGCAACGTCAAGCCCGACAAGGCCAACGCCGGCGACAAGATCGACGGGGTGTCCGCGCTGGGCACGGCCATGGCGGAGATCATCGCGAGGCCCCCGCGCCGGAAGTCCCGGTACGCGGACGAGGACGAAATCATGGTCGTGTAGCGGCCGCAACTTTGGGAGGTCGCTCATGTTCGCCTGGCTGGCGTGGCGCCGGATCGGCGCCCGGAAACGCGTCGTGGTCAACCTCGCAGACAAGGCGTTCTCCGGGATCCTGTGGAAACAGGCCGGGCCGCTGCTGGTCCTGCGGGACGCGCGGCTGCTGCACCCGGGGGCACCCGAGGTCCCGGTCGACGGCGAGGTCGTCATCGAGCGGGCCAGGGTGGAGTTCACGCAGGTCCTCGGCGGTGAGAGCTGATGGCGTTCGTCGTCTCCTCCGGGCAACTGGCGACGACCGGGGGCGGTGTGACGCAGGGGTGGGCACCGCCCCCGCTGCGGGCCGCACCATGGGAGTACGCGACGATCTGGCGCAAGCAGCCCCAGGTCCGTACCGTGATCGGGTTCCTCGCCCGGAACATCGCGAGCATCGGCATCCACACCTTCCGCCGGCTGTCCGACACCGACCGGGAGCGGCTGTCCGACCACCCGCTGGCCGAGGTCCTCGCCGCGCCGCTGCCGCGGGTGACGCAGTTCCGGTTCATCGAGCGGCTGGTCTCGGACTGCGCCCTGTACGACGACGCGTACGGGATCAAGCTGAAGCTGAACGGGAAGCTACGGATCCTCCCCGTACCACCCACGCTGATCCACCCGTACGGCGGGAACTGGATCGCCCCGGAGTACTACCAGACCCCGGGCGGCCGCCAGTTCGGGCCGGACGAGGTCCTCCACATCCACGGCTACAGCCCCGACAACCTGGTCTCGGGGACCTCGCCGATCGAGTCGCTGCGCGAGCTGCTCCTGGAGGCCGACGAGTCGGCGAAGCAGCGGGCCGCGATGTGGCGCGGCGGCGCCCGCATGACCGGTGTCATCGAACGCCCCCTGGACTCCCCGGAGTGGAACGACAAGGACAAGCGGCGCTTCCGGGAGATGTGGAGAGCGTTCACCCAGGGCGGCGGCGCGGAGGGCGGCACGCCGATCCTCGAGGACGGCATGCGGTACGTGCCGGTCGGGTTCAACCCGGAGCAGGCCCAGTACATCGAGTCCCGCAAGCTGACCCGTGAGGAGTGCTCGGCGGCGTACTTCATCCCGCCGCCGCTGATCGGGATCCTCGACCACGCCACCTACTCCAACATCAAGGAGCAGCACGCCCACCTCTACCAGGACACCCTGGGGCCGTGGCTGGTGATGTTCGAGCAGGAATTCGGGGTGCAGCTCCTGCCGGATCTGCCGGGTGACAACGCGGGTGTGTACTGCGAGTTCAACATTCAGTCGAAGATGCGCGGCTCGTTCGAGGAGCAGGCGGCCGCGGCGTCGACGGCGACGGGTGGTCCGTGGATGACGCGGAACGAGATGCGGGGCCGCAACAACCTTCCGGCGGTGGAGGGCGGGGACGAGCTGATCGTGCCGATGAACGTCACCGAGGGCGGCCTCGCCTCACCGAGGGACACGGCGCCCGACAGCACCGGCGCGCCGAAGAGCGGGCGGGGGCCGGGGGTGAAGAGTGCGCGTCCGTCGGGGCTGGGGACGGCGGCCGGCGAGCGTGACGCGCTGTCGGTGTCGCTGGTGCGCTGGACGGAGAAGGCGGCGAAGGGGCTGCTGGCGGCCGCCGGTGCGAAGAGCGCCAGCCCCGCGGCCGGCGGTCCGCTGGCCAAGGCGGTGATGCCGGATCTGCTGGAGCTGTGGGCGGCCGGCCATGAGGACCGGCTCGCGCAGCTCCAGGTCCTCCTGGCCGACCACGGGTTCCGCCTCGCACAGATCGGCGCGTGGGACGTCCTCGACATCTGGAACCCGGAGGCGGAGGGCTGGTCGGCGGACGTCATGTTCGCGTGGATCCTCGCCGCCGCCGAGACCCACGCCGAGCAGCACGAGCAGGCCGGCACGGACGCGATCGCTGCCGTCCAGGACGAGCCGGGCGACGACTGGCAAACAGCCCTGCAGTCCGCGGCCGCCGGATGGGCCACCGCGGCCGCCGTACGGGCGGTGACGGCGTCGACGGAGCTGCGGTCCTTCGGCGGGCACGACGCGGCCGGCGCGTCCGGGCTGACACGGAAGATCTGGCGCACCGGCGGCGCCAACCCCCGCCCCTCCCACAAGGCGCTGGACGGCGAGTCCGTGGGCCTGGACGACGTGTTCGGGAACGGGCTGCGCTGGCCGGGCGACAGCGGCGGGGAGACGAAAGAACTCGTCAACTGCAAGTGCGACCTCGACTATGCGAAGGAGGGATGACCGTGCGCACGAAGGACTTCACCGCGCGGGTGAAAGCGGCGGGCACCGCCGACGGGCTGAACGAGGGGCAGTTCATCGCGCTCGTCTCGGTGTTCAACAACGAGGACAGCATGGGGGACGTCGTCCGGCCGGGCGCCTTCACCGAGACCCTCACCGAATGGTCTGCCGCCGGCGATCCGATCCCGGTGATCTGGGCGCACAAGTGGGGCGATCCGTTCGCGCACGTCGGGACCGTCGTCAAGGCCACCGAGACGCTGGAGGGCCTGGAGGTCCTCGGGCAGATCGACGACCTCGGCGAGAACGAAACCGCCGACCAGGTGTACCGGTTGTTGAAGGGCCGCAGGGTCAAGCAGTTCTCCTTCGCGTACGACGAGACGGAGTCGGCGTGGGTGAAGGACTCCGAGCACCGGTGGGGCGGCTACTGGGAGCTGCGCAAGCTCAAGCTCCACGAGGTCGGCCCGTGTCTGGTCGGCGCGAACCAGGAGACCGAGCTGATCGCCGCGAAGGCCCGCGGCCTTGCGCGCGGCGCGAAGGCCGGCCGGGTCCTCTCCCAGAAGAACTTCGACACCCTCACCGAGGCGCACACCGCGATCGGCGAGGTCCTGGCGGCGGCCGAACCCGAGAAGAACCAGAGCCCCGCCCCGCAGAAGACCACCACCGACCCGGAGCCCGGCCGGCCGGGTCCGGCGGCCGAGGGCACCGAGCCCTCCGCCCAGCCGGACACCCCGCCCGCCAAGGACACCGGGCCGGACGACGACCTCGAGGCGCGGATCGCCCGGATCGTCGCCGCCGAACTGGCCAAGACCCAGACCGGCGGCACCACCAGCACGACCGAAGAGACCATCGACGACCCCCGCGAAGCACCCCTTGAGGATGCCGCCAAGGCCGCCGACGCCTCACGTCTGCGCACCGAGTTCCAGCTCTTCGAGCTGGAAACCTCGCTCACGGAAATGGGGTAGACCATGGCAAAGTCCATGCAGGAATGGATCGACGAGGCGAAGCACTACGCGCTCCAGGCGCGCGAGATCGCCGCCAAGGCCGAGAAGGAGGACCGGGACTTCACCCCGGAAGAGGCCACCCAGTTGCGCGAGTACATGGGCAAGGCCACCGCGGCGAAGGCCGAGATCGAGAAGCTCAAGGGCAACGACGAGCTCCGCCGCGCGCTCGCCGACCTCGGCGACGACATCGCCCTCGACGCCCACACCGACACCGACGGCAACCGCAAGACCGCCAGCGGATTCCAGCTGCCCAGCAAGAAGAAGACCCTGGGTGAGCAGTTCCTCGACAGCGCCGAGTACAAGGCGCTGATGGCCCAGGCCACCGACGGCCGCTTCGGCGCGAAGCAGCGCATCCAGTCGGGTCTGGCCGGGTTCAAGTCCCTGGTGACCGGGGCCTCCGACACCAGCGGCGGCGCGTTCGTCGTGCCCGACCAGCTCGGCCTGCAGGTCGGCCTCGACGCCTTCAAGCGGCCGCTGCGCCTGCGGGACCTGGTCACCAACGGCACGACGACGTCCGACTCCATCGAGTACGTGCGCATGACGTCGTTCACCAACAACGCGGCCCCGGTCGCCGAGGCGACGTCGGCGGCGAACCCGACGGCGCCGGGCGGCGCCGGCGCCCTGGTGCCCAACGCGGGCGGCGGGTACAAGCCCGAGTCCGGCCTCGCCGCCCAGCGGATCAACACCAACGTCAAGACGATCGCGCACTGGATGCCGATCACCAAGCGCGCCATCTCCGACGCCGCGCAGGTCCTGACTCTCATCGACGCGTTCCTGCGCTACGGCCTCGAGGAAGAGCTCGAGGACCAGATGGTCCAGGGCGACGGCACCGGAGAAAACTTCGAGGGCGTCTCGAACGTGTCCGGCGTGCAGTCCCAGGCGTGGGACAGCGACGAGTTCACCACCCTGCGCAAGGCGCGCACCAAGGTCCGCACGGTGGGCCGCTCGATCGCCAACGGCTACCTCCTCAACCCGGCGGACCTGGAGACGCTGGACCTCAAGCAGGACAACGAGGCCCGCTACTACTTCGGCGGCCCCGGCGGCGTCGGCTCCGCGCAGACCCTGTGGGGCCTGCCGGTCATCGAGACCGAGGCCGTGCCCGCCGGCACCGCCTACGTCGGCGACTGGCGCAAGGCCATCCTGTGGGACCGCGAGCAGGCCACGATCCAGATGACCGACAGTCACATGGACTTCTTCATCCGGAACCTCGTCGTGGTCCTCGCCGAGATGCGCGCCGCGTTCGGCGTGATCCAGCCCAACGCGTTCGTCGAAATCGACCTCGCCGCCTGACCGGAGGACCCCATGCCGTACCTGCACCCGGTCGCCGGGAAAGCCCGTGAGGGCAAGCCCGCGGCCGCCGTCACCAACGCCACCGCGGCGACCGCCGCGGCGGCGGCCGGCGCGACCCCGACCAAGGCCGAGTACGACGCGCTCCTCGCCGACACCAACGCGCTGCGCACCAAGCTCAACGCGCTCCTCACGTCGCTGCGTACGGGCGGCGTCATCGCGCCGTGACGCTCTTCATCCGTCAGACCGCGACCGGCCGGTGCCCCGCATGCGGCGCAGCACATGCCGCGTGCGGAGGCCCGTCGGACGCGGTCCCCGTCGATGCATATCTGGAGGTGGCCACCGTGGGTGGACCGCTGCACAAGTACCGGTACACGTCCCCGGCCTCCGGGGCCGAGACCGTGCTGAAGCTGAACGACGCCGATGCCGCGCGGCTCGGCCTGACCGAGGACGATCTCCTCCCCGACACCGTGGGGCTGCGCGGCGAGCACGGCCCGGAACTGCTGTCCCTGCCCGACGGCCAGGACCCGGCCGGCGCTCACGGCGACGGCCAGGAGCAGGAACCGCCGGCACAGAAGGAAGAGACGCCGGCGGAAACAGAGGCGGCGCCGCCCGCGCGGAACAAGGCCCGCACCACCGCGGCGACCAAGAGTGCCGGGCGCCGCAGGAAGCCGGCCGGGGACGGCCACGGTGCGGACCCTGCCGTTGACGTCGCGGTCACGGCAGGCGCCGGCCCGGCCGGGAACGACGGCGGGGACGGCGGGTCGGGCGGTGGCGACTGACGAATTCCTCGCCGACCCGGCCGAGCTCGCCGTCAAGCTCGGCCGGAACGCCGACGACCCGAAACTCCTCTACGCGCTGCGCGCCGCGTCCCGCCGCTTCCGCGGCCAAGTCCGCCACCCCGTCACCCTCGTCGAGAACGACGCGGTGGTCCTGGACGGCACGGGCAGCGAGTCACTGCTGCTGCCGGTGTGGCCGACCACAGCCGTCGCCTCGGTCCGCCTGGACGACGTCCTGCTCACCGAGGGCACCCACTACGACTGGTCCGAGGCGGGCATCCTGCGACGCCTCGGCTGCTGGTGGCCGGACCGGCTGCGGTGCCTGGCCGTCGTCTACAGCCACGGCTTTGCCCCGATGCCGGACGTTCCCGGCGACATTCAGGAAGTCGTCCTGGAGCGCGCCGAGACCGGGTTCACGCTCTTGGCCGGCGTGCAGTCCAAGGCGGTTGGCGGGCAGTCCGTGACGTTCGGCGCGCAGGCAGCGACCGGAGCAACCGAGGCGTGGACCCAGGCCGTCAACCGGTACAAGATCCGCACCAGCGGTGATCCCTGATGTGGTTCGACCAGCAGGCCGTACGCGTACGCGCGGGGCGTAAGCCGGACCGGGGGAACCCGGACGGGACGGTCCTGGACTGGTCGCCCGGCGCCGTCGACCGGGCCGACCTCCCGCCGCTGAACATCCAGCCCCGGATCCAGGTGGAGACCACGGGGGACGAGCGGACCGAGGTCGTCACGGGGTGGCGGATCCAGTCCGACGAGGGCGTCGACCTGGACGTCACCGAGCTGGACCGCATCGAGTGGGACGGCAAAACCCTAGAGGTCGACGGCGATGTCGCGCGCTGGCCCGACCCGCTCGCCGGCGGACTCCACCACGTCGAACTCAACGCCAAACGCGTCACCGGATAGGAGGACGTCCTCATGCTGCAGCGACTCGAACTCGACACGCGCGGGATCCGTGAGTTCCTGGGCGGCCCGGAGGTACGGCAGATGGTCGACGGCGCGACCGCCGGCATCGCCGCCCGCGTCCGCGCGAAACTCCCGCCCGGCACCCCGGTGACCGTGCGGGCCTACACCACCGACCGTGGCGCCGCGTCCATCACCATCGCCGACGTGCGGGGGATGGCGTGGCAGGCCAGGGACGGTGTCCTGACCCGGTCCGCGGGCGAGGCCGGGATCGAGGTCCGGGACTGGAGACGCGGCCGGTGAAGCTGCTCTCCGGGTTCCCGGATGTTCAGGCCGCGGGTGCGGCGGTGCTGCGTGAGGCTCTGGCAGGGCGGCCGGAGCCTCACGCAGCAGGGGCAACCGTCGGCACCCGCGTCCCACCCGACCGCTCCCCCGAACTCCCGCGTCTGCCCTACGTCCTTGTCCGAAAAGACTCCGATCTGCCCCATCCGTCGATGGCGAACGCCAGGTGCACGCTGCGCTGCACCGTGTGGCACACCGGGGCGGACGAGGCGCACGACCTGGCGATGCTCTGCCAGGGCCTGTGGATCGTCCACTCCGGGCCCGTCATCCGCGGCATCCGGCCGGCGACCGGCCCGCTCCCGGCGGTCGACCCGGGCACCGGCATCGACCTGTCGACTTTCACGGTGCTCGCCAACGTCGCGCCCGTACTGCTCTGACCCGAACCGACATCCCGCCCGCCGTCCTGCGTACGGCGGGCGGCGGCGTACTGCTGATCTATCTGAGAGGAGGGCGCCGTGGCCGGCGACCCGACAAAAGCGAATCTGTGGACCGACGCGGACGTATACGTGTCGTTCAACCTGGCGGCCGCGCTGCCCACGGATGTGAACACCCCGTTCGGTCCGGACTGGCAGCTCGTCGGCCTCCTCGACGGCGACGAAGGATTCCCCGAAGGCCGCGAGGAGGACACCGACGACAAGTTCGCCTGGGGCGGCATCCTCGTCAAGACCAGCCGCAACCACTTCAAGCTGACCAAGAGCTTCACCGCGCTGGAGGACAACGCGACCGTCCGCCGGCTCGTATGGCCGGGCAGCACCGACACCGAGATCCGGGTGCCCAAGCCCGAGAACGTCCTGATCGGTTTCGAGACCCGCGAGGGCCAGAAGAAGCGCCGACTCATCAGCGCCCAGTACGCCGAGTGCAACCTGGACGGCGACCGCGGCGAGAACGAGACCGACCTCGAGTCCGCAACCATCGCCGCCACCATCTTCCCGACGTCGGACGGTGTCCTCTTCCACCGGCAGGCCACCCCCGTCCTGGAGTCGATCAGCGTGCTCCCGGCCACGCTGTCCGTGCCCGCCACGGAGATCGGCGCCCTGGTCGCCACCGCCACGTACGGCGACGAGTCGACCGGCGACGTCACCGCCGAGGCCACCTGGTCCTCCTCCGACCCGACGAAGGCGACGGTGACCGCCGGGTTCGTCACGGGGATCGCGGCCGGCAGCGCCGTCATCACCGCCTCCTACGGCGGACAGACCGACACCTGCACGGTCACCGTCACCGCCTGAGCCGCCGGGGCGCGGAGTTCTGTCGCGGTTCGCCGCGCCCCGGCACCACCCCGAACCGCGACGGAAGGGAACCGCGATGCGCCTGGAACTCAGCGAGCAGGACATCCGCCGCAAGGCCGTCCAGCTCGGCGTCATCACCGAGGGGCAGCCGCTGCCCCCCGAGCAGCGCTCCCGCGTCGCCGCGGCGCTGATGCAAGAACGCCTGCCCCGGGCGAAGAAGGGCGCGGACGTACCGGTCGCCGCATCGATCCGGATCCAGCCCGGCGGCGAAATCGAGATCGACGGCCGCCCCTTCCCTTGGGTGGTCCAGGCCGAGTCGATCGAGGTCACCCTCGACCCGTCCGGCATCGGCACCGTCCGCCTGACCATCCCCACCGAGTCCGTAGAGATCCTCAAGACCGAGAGCGAGCCCACACCGTGAGCACCACCCGAACCGCGATCAGCAAGCCGGCCGACGACGACGTCTTCGACTTCGACCTCAACGCCGTAGAGGCCGAGAGCGAGCTGCGGCCCTTCCGCTTCCTGTGGAAGTCGAAGACCGACCCCAACAGGCGCCTGACGATGCAGCACATGGAGGGCCTCAACATGTGGCCCCTCCTGGCCGCTGCCGACCAGGGCGACGTCGCCGCCATCATGAGCGTCTTCCGCATCGCGCTCGGCGATGACTGGAAGGCCTTTCACGAGACGCCGCTCCCGCAGTACAAGATGCAGGCCCTGTTCAAGGCGTACCAGAAGCACTGCGGGCAGAAGCCGGGGGAATCGGCGGCCTCGTCCGACTCCTGAGGGAGCACGGCGAGGCCGTCCAGGCCGACCTGCGCGAGCACTACGGCGTACGCCTGGCCGACCTGTTCGCACGAGATCTCACCGGCCGGCGGCTGCTGACCTGGCGGGAGCTCGGCGGATACATCCGCCAGCTCCCCCCGGGCGCACGCACCCGCCTCGCCTCCGGCGACAAGGACGGACTGTGGGGACTCGGTGAACACCTCACCGCCCTCGCGATCGACGAGCTGCGCACCGCGAACTGGCAGCGGGCGAACGAAGGCCTCCCACGGTCCAAGCGCAGCAGAACACCGACGCCGATCAGCCGGCCCGGGCAGAGCGCCAAGGGCGTGGACAAGAACAGCTCCGAACGGATCGCACGCCGCGCCGCAGCGAAACGCCGGGCGGCAGCGCGGCGCAGCGCGATCGCCCGGGGCGAGATCACCTGACATCTGAACAGCGAGACCGACGGGGGTGCCCTGTGGCGAATGTGGGCTACGCGACTCTGCAGGTCATCCCCTCGGTGCGCGGTATCGGGGACGAGCTGCGCCGTCAGCTCGTCGCGCCGGCCGGTGACAGCGGGCAGCAGGCGGGCGACGCCGCGGGCGGCGGGTTCTCCGGCACGTTCAAGGGCGCCCTCGCCGCGACCGGTGTCGTCGCCATCGCCGCGGCGCTGGGCGCCCAGTTCATGGAGGGGTTCACCGCAGCCCTGGAGCAGACCGACACGAAGAACCTCCTGGCCGCGCGGCTGGGCTCCTCGGGGCCGGAGGCGAAGCGTCAGGGCGATGCGGTCGGGAAGCTGTTCACGTCCGGGGTGACGGAGAACTTCGAGCAGGGCGCCGAGGCCGTTCGGGAGGTCGTGCGCGGGGGCCTGGTTCCGCCGGACGCGACGGTCGCGCAGCTCGAGTCCATCGGCACGAAGATGACCGACGTCGCCAATGTGTTCGGCACGGACATGAACCTGCAGTCGCAGGCCGTGTCCGCGATCCTGAAGAACAAGCTTGCGCCCGACGCGACGTCCGCCCTGGATCTGATCACGGTCGGGTTCCAGAAGCTCGGGCCCAACGCGGACGACCTCCTCGAAACGTTCCAGGAGTATCCGGTCCAGCTCAAGAAGCTGGGCCTGGACGCGCAGACCTCCATGGGCCTGTTCCAGCAGGGCATGCAGGGCGGCGCCCGCGACACCGACATCGTCGCCGACGCCCTGAAAGAATTCGGCATCCGCAGCATCGACATGTCGCAGGGGTCGCAGGACGCCTACAAGGCCCTCGGGCTCAACGCGGAGACCATGTCCCTGCAGATCGCCAAGGGCGGCAAGGGTGCCTCGGACGGCCTGCAGACCGTCCTCGACAAGCTCCGCGATATCAAGGACCCGGTCGCCCGGGAGGCCGCCGCCGTCGGCCTGTTCGGCACCCAAGCAGAGGAACTCGGATCCAGCTTGTTCAAGTTGGATCCGGGCAAGGCCCGGTCCACGTTCGGGGACGTCGCCGGCGCGGCCGAGAACCTCGGCGAGACGCTGCGCAGCGGGCCCAGCTACCAGATCAAAGCGTTCACGCGGACGATGAAGCAGGGCCTGGTCGACTTCATCGGCGGCACCGTCCTGCCCGCCCTGTCACGGGCGGGGGGTGTGATCCGTACGGTCCTGGCCGGGCCGCTGCAGATCGTGCGCGGCGCCGTCACGGCGATGGGCGCGGCGTTCAAGGCAGGCGGCAACGACGTCACCTCCTCGGGTCTGGCGGGGGTGTTCGAGCGGATCGGGCTGTCCGCGCGCGTCCTGGTCGACGAGGTCGGCGGCGGGTTCCGTGCCATGTTCGCCGCGTTCAAGGCGGGCGGATCCGACGTCACCTCCAGTGGTTTCGCCGGGGTGATGGAGCGGATCGGGCTCGCCGCGCGCGGTGTGGCCGACCTGGTGCAGACTCGCCTCGTGCCCGCGCTGGCCGGGGTGGGGAACATGATCTCGACACGGCTGCTGCCCGCGGTCACCAGCCTGGTCGGCGGCGTACTGAGCACCGCCGCCGCATTGTTCGGGCGGATCGCGACCATCCTGATCGGCACCCTCTGGCCCGCGATCATCCGCGTCTACTCCGCGTTCATGGGCGCCCTGCAGCCCATCCTGCGGGCCGTCGCCGACTTCGTGATGCAGCGCGTCGTGCCGGCCGTGCAGATGATCGGCGCCAAGTTGTCCGAGCTGGTGGCCCGGGCGCAGCCGGTGATCTCCGTGGTGACGTCCGTGGTGTCCTGGCTCGGGCAGATGGCCGCCGCGGTGACCGGGTTCGTGGTGCCGGTCCTGCTCCGACTGGCCGGGCCGATCTTCTCGACGGTGTTCTCCATCCTCGGCATGGCGATCGGCTTCATCGGAGGCGTGATCGGCGCTGTCGTGACCTTCGGCCGGGCGGTCGGTACTGTCGCCGGTGCCGTCGGATCGGCGTTCATGTGGCTGTGGAACAGCGCCATCGGCCCGGCGATGTCCGGGATCCGTACGGCCATCACGGTGGCCTGGTCCATCATCCGCCCCGTCCTCGAGGTCGGCGCGGCCGTCGTCCGCAAGAGCCTGGGGCTCGCGTTCTCCTGGCTCTACAACAGCGTTGTCAAGCCGGTGTGGAACAACATCAAGACGGCGATCAGTACGGCGTGGGGTGTGGTCCGGCCCGTCCTGGCGGCCGTGGCCGGGTTCCTCCGCGGCACCGTCGGCGCCGCGTTCTCCTGGCTGTACAACTCGATCGTCAAGCCGGTGTGGAACGGCATCAAGTCGACGATCAGCGGGGTCTGGAACAACGGCCTGAAGCCCGTCTTCGACCGGCTCAAGTCCACGGTCGGCACGATCGGCGGCAGCTTCCGCACGGCCAAGGACGCCGTGGCCAAGGCGTGGGCGGGCATCCGGGACGCCGCCAAGGGCCCCGTGAATTTCGTGCTCGGGACGGTGTGGAACGACGGCCTCCTGCGCGCCTGGAACGCCATCGCGGGCTGGGTCGGGCTCGACGAACACAAGCTGAAGAAGGTCAAGCTCCTCGCCCGCGGCGGCACGGTCGGTACGGAGCCGGGGATCTACAACCGGCCGACCGCGATCGTCGGCGAGGGCAACCCGCGCCACCCCGAGTACGTCATCCCGACCGACCCGAAGTACCGGGCGCGGGCGCTCGCCCTGCACGCCGCGGCGGGCACCCAGCTCCTCGCGGGCGGCGGCGTCATCGGCACGGTCAAGGACTGGGGCTCCAAGGCCATCGACAAGGTCTCCGGCGTGGTGTCCGGGGCGGTCGACTTCCTGACCGACCCCGGCAAGGCCATGGGGAAGCTGTTCCGGCCGATCCTCGACAAGCTCGCCGGGATCACCGGCGGGAAATGGGGCAAGGCCATTTCCCGCGTGCCGCACCTGGCGGTCGACGGCATCAAGTCGATGGTGACGAAGCTGATCGGCGAAGGCGCCGGAGCGGGCGGGGACGTCGGCGGGTCGGGCGTACAGCGGTGGGCGCCGGTGGTCCTGCAGGCGCTGCGCATGGTGGGGCAGCCCGCGTCCCTCCTGCAGACCGTCCTGCGCCGCATGAACCAGGAGAGCGGGGGCAACCCGCGGGCGATCAACCTGTGGGACTCCAACGCGAAGGCCGGCATCCCCAGCAAGGGGTTGATGCAGACCATCGACCCGACGTTCAACGCCTACGCGGGCGCGCTGCGCGGCCGCGGGGTGTGGGACCCGCTCGCCAACATCTACGCGAGCATGCGCTACGCCCTCTCCCGGTACGGGTCGCTCGCCGCGGCGTACAACCGGCCGGGCGGGTACGCGAACGGGGGGAACCCGAAGCCGGGTGAGACGTTCTGGGTCGGCGAGCGGGGCCCCGAGCTGATGCGGCTGGGCAGCAACGGCGCGACGATCTGGGACTCGGCGACGTCGATGAGCATGGCGGCGGGACTCGGACCGCTGCGGGGGTTCGCCAAGGGCACCACCTCGGCGGCGAAGGCCCGGGCGGCGCGGGAGGCCGAGGCGCGGCGTGCCGCGGCCGCGCTCAAGCGCTCGCAGGCCAAGGCGAAGAGCGAGCTGCCCGACGATCTGACCGCGTTCCGCAAGGCATTGACGGGCAGTTCGTCGGACATCGCCAAGGCGGCGGCCGCGCTGACGAAGGATTTGAAGGCGGCTGGCGGGGCCGGGGTCGGGCTGGCCAAGTCGACGGACAAGGCCGCCTCCAAGCTGCAGCAGATGGCCGGTCAGCGGGACGCCGTCAGAGCCAAGGTCAGCGAGGCGAAGGCGTACGCGGGCGAGCAGACCAAGGCGATCAACGACCTCATCGGACTCGCGCAGTTCGGGGAGGCCGGGTCGATCGGTGAGCTCCTCGCCGGGATCGCCGGCAAGCAGTCCACCGTGCGCGCGTTTCAGACGGCGATCGGGACCGCGCAGAAGAAGGGGGCGTCGAAGGACGTCATCTCGCAGCTGGCCGGGATGGGTGCGGACAGCAAGCTCGCCGGCCTCGTCGCCAACGCGTCGATCAACGACGTGAAGGCGCTCAACTCCCTCGTGGCGCAGGGCGGGAAGCTCTCGTCGTCGTACGGCCGGAACATGGCCGACTTCATGTTCGACGCGGGCAAGGACGCCGGTAAGGGGTTCCTGACCGGGCTCCTCGGCCAGGAGAAGGCGATCCAGGCCGCCATGATCAAGCTGGGCAATGCGGCGATCTCGGCGATCCGCGGCAAGAAAGGCCTCAACGCCCGCAGCCCCGCACGGGCGTTGATTCCGACGGGGCGGGACGCGGGGGCCGGGCTGGTCGTCGGTATGGACTCCACCGCCGCGGCGGTCGCGGCCGCCGCGGTGCGCATGGCGGACGCCGCCGTCCCGGCCGGCCGGATCGAGCCGGCCATGGCCGCACCGTCCGGGATGACCGCGGCCGCAGGCCTGCAGGGCGGGCAGCGCGTCCGCCTGGTCGTGCAGGGCCGGGAGTTCGAGGCGTATGTCGAGGAGCTCGCCGACGAGCGAACCGCGGTCGCACTGACCGCGGCCAGGCGCCGCTACACCTCCAGCAGAAAGGGATAGCCCGTGCCGATGATCGTGGACCCCGGTGCGCCGGAGGTCACCCCGCCCGTCGTGGTCACCAGCCCGGACGGCTGGCTCCGCGCCACCGTCGACGAGCTGCACGCCGGCGTCGTCTTGTCCGTCAACTACACCGCGAGTACGCCGCTGCCGGGGGTGGCGGGGGTCCGCAAGGTCCGCATCATGAGGAAGGACACCGCTGCTCCGGTGGCGGTGCCGGTGCGGTCCGCGGACACCGCGTGGGCGGTCGGCGGCGCCGGCAGCGCCTACGACCACGAAGCCCCGTTGGGCATCCCCGTCATCTACACCGCCGTCCCGCTGTTCGAGGACGGGACCAGCGGGCCGTCCTCGTCGCTCGCACTCACGGTGCCCGCCCCGGCACCGCCGGCCGACGTGTGGATCAAGTCCCTGGACGAGCCGGGGCTGTCGGCCCGGGTCACCGTCCTGGCCTGGCCCGCCCTGAAGTGGAGCTCGCGTATCGACACCGCCGAGGTCGAAGGGTCGCCGTTTCCGGCGGCCGCGCAGGACGTCTACGGCGCCGCCGGCAGCTCCATCACGATCGACGCGGAGGGCGAGGAGATAGCGGCACTGGAGCGACTGCTCACCACGCCGGGGGTGCGGCTGATCCAGACCGGCCCGGCCAGCCACCGCACCGACCAGTACGTCCTGTTCTCCGACCCGGAGCAGACCCTGGACGGGGCACCGGACGCGTCACGCACCTACAGCGCCGGGGTCCTGCAGGTCGCCCGGCCGGCCACCGCCGGACAGCCCCTGCGCATCCCCGGCTGGTCCTTCAACGCGCTGGCCGAAGCGTTCGAGACGTTCGACGCGGTCACCGCCTCGTACTCCTCGTTCGCGTCGCTCGCCGTCAACGGGGCCCTGTGATGCTGCCGATCCCGGGGGCGGCGCTGGAGGCCCTGGCGGGCGCGTGCGGGCGCCCGGTCCGCGCCGAGTGGTCGAACGACGGCGGGCAGACCTGGACGGCGTGCGGGGTGGCCGGGGGCTCGGCGAGCATCACTGCGGACCGTACGGCGGAGGTCCGCTACACCGCGGCGGCGACCCTGACCGGTGTCGGCCTCGGCACCGACGGCATCAACCCCATCTCCACCAACGTGCGCCTGTGGCAGGGGATCCAGGCGGCGCGGAGCCGCCCCGTGTGGATCCCCGCCGGCCGCTACACCGCCGCCCGGCCCCGCAAGGGACGCACCGGAATCACGGTCGAGCTCAACGGCCTCGAGGACGAGATCCGGGCGGCCGGCTTCCCGAGCACACGGACCATCGGCCCGGACCCCGCCCGCGCCCTGGTCACCGAACTCGTCGGGGAAGCCCTGCCAGGGATCCCGGTGGCGTGGCGGCCCGGCATCAACCCCGACGCCCAGGTCCCGCAACTCGTCGCAACGGAGGACCGGTGGGCCGTCCTGAGCTCCGGCCGCGACGAGGCCGGCGCGGCGACGGGGATCGCGGCGGCGCTGGCCGGGGAGATCTGGGCGGACGCCCGCGGCATCATCACCCTCGGCCCCGTCCCCACCCTGGCCGACGAGGTGGTGTGGCGGGTGGGCCGGGGCCCGGGCGGCGTCCTGGTCCAGCCCCAGCCCCAAGCATCGGCCGAGGGGCTCGCGAACCTGTGGGTCGTCTCCGGTGACGCCGGCAGCGGCGCCCCCGTCATCGGCCCCGTCTACGCCTGGGACGACGACCCCGCCTCCCTCACCTACGCCGGCCCCGACCCGGTGACCGACCCCCTCGCGCCGCAGCGGCTGGGGCTGCTGCGGGTGCGGGTGCGGGTGGGTCGCTACGCGTCCAGCCTGATCACCAGCATCGGCCAGGCCGAAGAGATCGCCCGCGCGAAACTCGCCGACTCGCTCGGCGTGCAGTCGACGCTCTCCCTGACCGCCGTGTGCAACCCGGCCCTGGAGGCCGGCGACGTCATCGAGGCCGAGGTCGAGCCGGGGGTGTGGGAACGGCACCTGGTCGACTCCCTCTCCTACACCCTCGGCGCGGCCTCCATGTCCCTGTCCACCCGCACCACCACCCGGAGGCTCACATGACCGGCACCACCGGCGGCGCGGCCGGTGCAGCGGGTGAGTTCGGGGACGCGCTCGCCCAAGGTTCCGGACCGCCCGGCATGACCACCGTCTCCGGACAGGTCGTCGACAAGACCGAGAACGGCGTCAACATCAGGGTGGGGGACGCGCTCCTCCTGGACGTCGCCTGCCGCGACTCCTACCGCGACCGGCGCCCCGGAGACTGGGTCGCCGTCCGCCTCGGCGCCGTCCCCGTGGTCGAGGGCCGCCTCGGCCCCGACCCCGCGGACACGGACGCCGACCGGATCCGGCAGATCGCCGTCGACGCCGCCCAGGACCTGATCGCCATCAGCGCCTACACCTGGGGCACCGCAGCACCCGGCGCCGAATACCAGCAGGTCACCACCCTCTGGACGAAGAAAGACCCGAACGGGGTGGGCGTGCTGTACGCGCAGATCGGCAGCGCGGACACCTCACCCACCCCGCCGCCGACCCGCCCGCCCAAGACCGTGACCATCTCGCCGTCGGACGCCGGGTCGTGGCGCGCCGGCCGGCCGGACGAGTACGCGCAGAACCCGACCCAGGGCGACTGGACAGGCGGCGGAAACCGGAGGGGCGCCTGGTTCTACGGGACGTCGATCGCCGCCGCCTGCTCGGGCAAGACGGTCTCCTCGATGCGGGTGCAGTTCACGCGGCGCCGCGGCTCCGGCGTCAACGCAGGCCGCCCCATGCACCTGTACCTGCACGGCTACACCTCCGCGCCCTCCGGACAACTCAACCTGGGTGACGGGCCGGAGGAACTGCTCACGCTGTCCGTGGGAGCGACCGGCACGGCGACCCTGCCCGCCTCCTGGCGGACCGCCCTCGCCTCCGGGAGCGCCCGGGGCCTGGCCGTCTACGCCCAGGGCCGCGGCGACTACGCGTCGTTCACCGGCGGCCGGATCACCATCACCTTCTCCGCATAGGGAGCGAGCCCCTCATGACCATCGGCTACGCCGAACTGCCCATCCCCGAAGGGCTGGACGGACCCGACGTCCCCGCCAAGGTCGCCGACCTGGCGGAGGCCATCGACCCGCACCTGTGGCAAGACGCGATCGACCTGGCGGACCGGAACGCGCGGTACGCGGGCGCGCCCGCGCTGACCGTCGTACGGGCCCTGGACGGCTCCGTCTGGCTCAAGACGTCCAGCGTGTCCAACACGTGGGCGACGGTCTACGAGCCGCTGCCGCCGTGGCGGACGCTGTCCCTGCTGGCCGCCTATCAGCCCGGCACGCTGCTGCCGCAGGTCCGGGTGATCGGACAGCGGGTCCACACCCGCGGGCGGATCGTCCGCGTCGACGGCGGACTCATCGTCGGCACCAACGGCGTCCAGGTCGGGACCCTGCCGGACGACGCGATCCCCACGCAGGCGTCCGCGGCAGACGCCTACTACTCCCTCACCGGTCCTCCGCTGATCGGCGCCGGCCGCTACGAAGCCTGGTCGGTGAACGAATCCGCGCCCGGCGGGATCGTCTTCTTCAGCCAGGACGGCGCCCAGGAGGGCGGCACCGTCGGCTGCGTGTGGATCGACATCTCCGGCTCCTACTGGAAGGACTGACCGATGGCGCTCTACACCTACGGCGGCACCCCCTCCGACGTCCTCACCACCACCAGCGGCGACGTCGTCCCCAACCGCGCCGTCAACGTACGCGTCGCCGGGACCGGTGAACTCGTCACGGCGATCTATGAGGCGGACGGTGTCACGCCGATCGGGCAGCTCCGCTCCAACCCGGCGTCCAGCTCGGCGCCCGGGGCCATCCGTACGTTCAGGGTCGACAGCGTGACCGCGATCGAGTACGAGCACCTGGACGGCGCCGGGAACCCCGTGCGCTGGTACCAGGCCGCCCGCGAAGCCGCGACCGGCGCCCTCGAGCAGATCGAGGGCAAGTTCGACAAGGCCGGCGGCACTCTCACCGGCAAGGCGCAGGTGTCGGTCGCGACGCCGTCAACGGTCGCCCTGGCAGCGTTCGTCACCGGGGACGGCTTCGACCGGTGGCGGCTGACCGCCGACGGGAAGCAAGCGTGGGGACCGGGCAACGCCGCCCGTGACGTCACCCTGGAGCGGACCGGGCCCGGTGTCCTGTCCCTCTCCGGCACGCTGAAAGCCGACCAGGTCGACCTGTCCGGGCAGCGCGTCTACAACGCCCTCGCCTACGGCGCGAAGGGCACCGGGATCGTCGACGACGCGCCCGCCATCCAGGCCGCCCTCGACGCCGCGTACGCGGCCGGCGGCGGCATCGTCCTCCTCCCCGGCGGACTCACTTACGGCGTCGGCACGTTCCTCGTCGTCAAGGCCAAGACCACGGTGTGGGCGTACGGGGCAACCATCCGGTCCATCCACGCCAACCGCGGCGTGCTCCGCAACTTCATGCCCGACGACAGCTTCACCGCCTTCAACGGGCACTCCCGCATCGCGATCTATGGCGGCATATGGGACGGGAACGCGTCCGACGGCGCCGGGTCCGGCCTGGTCACCGGCACCACGAATATCGCCTGCTTCATCCACTGCCGGGACGTCCTGGTGCGCGACGCCGTGTTCCTCGACACGTCCAGCGCGCATGCGTTGGAGTTCAACGCGGTCGACGGCGCGCAGACCCTGAACTGCCGCTTCGAGGGCTTCCGGGACAACTCGGGGAACGGGTCCCGACTCTCTTCCGAGGCGATCCAGATCGACCTCGCCAAGTCCGGCAGCAGCAGCATCCCGGCCTACGACGGGACCCCGTGCCGCAACGTCCTGATCTCCGGCTGCTGGTTCGGGCCGTCCGCGCGCCTCGGCGCTTTCGGCCGGGCGATCGGCTCCCACGCGGATTCCCCCGGCCAGTACTTCGAGAACATCGTCATCCGCGACAACGTCATCGAAGGCGCCCTGGAGGTGGGGATCCAGGGATGGTGCTGGCGGCGCGCGGTCATCAGCGGCAACATCATCCGGAGCACGGCGAACAGCGGGATCTACGTGTCGGTGCCGTCCCCCGGCACGGTCTACACCTCCTACGGCATCACCATCAGCGACAACGTCATCGAGGGCGCCCAGGCCGACTCGGGAATCCGGGTCCTCGGCTACGACACCGCCCCGATCACCGACGTCGTCATCACCGGCAACACGATCCGGGGGGCGGCCGGCACGACGGCGAACGGGGTCCAGGCCCAGGGAACGCCGGGGGTTGTCGTCGCCGGGAACCTCGTCGACGGCGTGCAGTCGACGGGGATCTTCCCGCAGTACTCGGACGGCGCCAGCCTCACCGGGAACACGGTCCGGGGCACGTCTTCCAACGGGATCAACGTGGCGGGATGCACGGCCGCATCGGTCACGGACAACGTGGTCGACACGACCGGCAGCAACCACGGCGTGGTCATCGGCGGCGGCACCGACGGCCGGAACGGGCCCGGCGCGCTGGTGTCCGGCAACCGGGTCCGCGCGGCATCCGTCGCGGGGATCCGTGTCTCCCAGGCCGGATGCCACATCACCGGCAACAAGGTGATGAAGGGCTCAGGGACGACAGCGAACGGGGTGTCGCTGACGTCGACGGCGACGGACTGCACGATCGTCAACAACGACCTCTCCGGCAACGCCTGGGCGACCGCCACGGCGATCGTCACGTCGACGGCCGCGCCGGTCACCGGCCCCGGCGGCATGACCGCCCTGCCCGGCTCGAATGTGGTCGACCAGGACCTGACGCCCCTGCCTGCGCTGGAGGCCGCGATCTCCCCGGCTGGCCGTTACGAGACCACCTCGCGGCTGCGCTGCGGCGGCGAGTCCCAGCCCTCCACCGGCTGGCTCTACCTCGTCCCGATCTGGCTCCCCAAGGGCCTCACGGTCGCCAACTTGACGTTCGTCTCGGGCAACACCGCGGCGGCCGGGCTCACGAACCAGTGGTTCACGCTCCACAACTCGGCCAGGGTCGCGCTCGCCCGTACGGCGGACGCCACCACCGCGGCGTGGGCGGCGGCCACCGCGAAGACGTTGAACATCGCTCAGGCCACGGGCGGGACGGCGTCCTCGTACACCACCACGTACGCGGGGCTCCATTACCTCGGCGTCATGATCGCCGGAACAACCCCGCCGTCCCTCGCGGGAGAGGGCCGGCTCATCGCGGGCGGAGCCGCCGCGCCCGGCCTCGGCGCGACGAACTCCGGCCAGACCGCCCCGCCCACCGTCACCAGCGGCGCGTTCACCGCCGCGGCGTTCAGCGGCGCGGCCATCCTCGCCTACGCCTACACCGGCTGACCCCCAACCCCGCGCCGCACCGGCCCGGGGCTCTCCGATGCCCAAGGAGGGCACATGTCCTACAACCTGGACCTCACGAACCGGTTCACCTACCACCCGCCCGTCGGCGACCAGGCCGAGCAGTACGAGCAGATCCGCGCTGGGGCCCTCACGTTCGCCCAGCTGCTCGCCGAGCTCTGCCCGTCGTCGCCCGAGCTGACGCGCGCCATCAACGCCGTCGACGAGGCGGTCATGCTCGGCAACGCGGCGATCGCCCGGCACGAGCGGACGGAGGGCTGACCATGGCCACACCGCTTGCCCCCGAGAGACTCCTCGCCTCGCTGCGCGCCGAGGGTGTGAAGGTTCAGGAGGTCGGCTCCTGGCATACGCACAACCGCAACCACAAGGGGACCTGGGGCCCGGTGAACGGCGTGATGATCCACCACACCGTCACGGTGGACACCGCAGCCTCCGTAGGGCTCTGCCGCGACGGATACGCGGTGCTGCCGGGGCCGCTGTGCCACGGCGTCATCGACAAGACCGGCACCGTCCACCTGGTCGGCCACGGCCGCGCCAACCACGCGGGCGGCGGCGACCCGCAGGTCCTCGCGCGGGTGATCGCGGAGGACTACGGCGACCGGCCGCCCGCGCCCCGCTACCACGAGGGCAGCCCCGGCGCGGCCGACGGGAACGCCCGGTTCTACGGGTTCGAGTGCGTCAACCTCGGTGACGGGAAGGACCCGTGGCCGGCCGCGCAGCTCGACGCGATCGAGCGTGCGTCGGCCGCGATCTGCCGGGCGCACGGCTGGAGTGCCCGCTCCGTCATCGGACACAGCGAGTGGTCGGACTGGAAGATCGACCCCCGCGGCTTCACGATGCCCGACCTGCGCGGGCGGATCGCCACGCGGCTCGGCTCGGCTGCCGCGCCGAAACCGCCGTCGCCCAAACCACCGGTGTACGAGCCGTTCCCCGGGGCCGCGTTCTTCGCGGCCGACCGCCGCAGCGCCATCGTCACCGCCATGGGCCGCCGCCTGGTGGCGGAAGGCTGCGGCCGGTACAAGGTCGGGCCGGGCCCCGCCTGGTCGGAGGCCGACCGGCAGTCCTACGCCGCGTGGCAGCGCAAGCTCGGCTTCTCGGGCAGCGACGCCGACGGCATCCCCGGCAAGGCCTCGTGGGACCGGCTCAAGGTGCCCAACGTCTGAGGGGAGTTGCTGTGTCCGTAGACCCGGAGGCTGATCCGAGCCTCGCCCACCGCCTGCCGGACCCGAAGGCGTGGGAAGTGATCAGCGCTCTGCTCGCTGCCCGCGCGAAGAACCGCCCTGTGCTCCCTGCCACGTTCCGGGGGCCCAACTGGAAGAAGGAATCATGAGGATCAGCAGCGCCGCCAAGGCCCTCGTCGCCAGTCTCGCCGCCGGTGCGACCGCCGCGGCCACGGCCGTCCAGGACGGGATGTTCACGACCGGGGAGGCCGTCACCACCGTGCTCGCCGTCCTCGGCGCCCTGGGCATCACCTACGCCGTGCCCAACCGTCCGGCCGACTCGGTCACCCCCGACCGGGGACTCTGACCTGACCGCATAGTGCGCTGGAGGACCGTGTGGATGCTGCGATGCTCACCGCGCTGGGTGCACTGCTGGCCTCGCCGGTAGCAGCCGCAGCAGCCATCTACGGCTCCCGGGGCGCTAACCGCGCGTCCCGGGAGGGCACAGTTTTGAACGGATACGACAGCCTGACCGCGCGGCTCACCGCCGAGCGGGACAAGGCCGAGGCCGACCAGGCCGCCGCCGAGGCGCGGGAGACCGCGCTGCGGGCAGAGTTGGAATCGCGCGAGGCCGCGTTGCGGGCGGAGATCGCCCGGCTGCGGCTGCTGGTGACTTCCCTGGGGGGTACGCCGTGACGCGCACGCAGCGGATCCTCTACCAGCGGCGCTACCTGCTGTGGATCACGGCCGCGCTCCTTGCCCTCGGCGGCGGCCTCGCCGTGGCGTTTCTTCAGATCGGCCGCGCCGAGGCCCGCGCCGGAGACCTCGCAACCGAGGCGGACCGGCGGGGCGACGCGGTCAGCACTCTCGCCGGCGACGTCCGCACCCTCAGAGCACAGATCCGGGCCCGCGGGGAAACCCCGGCCGCCCCCGACCCGGCGCAGGCAATAGAGGACCTGCCCGCGCGGGCCGAGGTGCCCGTACCGATCCCCGGCCCGCCGGGACCGGCCGGGAAGGATGGCGTGGGCAAGGACGGCGAGGACGGGAAGGACGGCCGCAACGGGAAGGACGGGGCGACGCCGTCACCGGTCCCCGGACCGTCCGGCGCGGAGGGGCGGCCCGGTGCCGACTCCGCCGTTCCCGGGCCGGCCGGGCACGCCGGTCCTGCTGGGCCCGCCGGTCCGCCGGGGCCAGCGGGCAAGGACGGCCGCGACGGCAAGGACGGCGCGCCCGGCCAGACCTGCCCGGTCGGCTACACCCTCCAGCCACCGCCAGGTGATCCCGACGCCCTGGTCTGCCGACGCACCAGCACCACCCCCGAGACTCCCGACAGCCCCTCACCCAGCCCGACCGTCCTCGGCCTCCCACCCGAACGCCGACGCCCCTGAACGCACGAAGGCGCCCCTCCGCCCCGGCTACGGCCAGGGATGGAGGGGCGCCTTCGTCATGCCCGGGCGGGGGCTACGCGGCCATCTCGCCCTCGGTACGGACGGCTGCGGCCCACTCCGTCAGCAACTCCTTGTACCGGGCGCGGTCGTCCTCGCTGAGGGATCCGCCGGTGCGGGCCCACAGGGCGCGAATCTCCGCGTTCACCGCGGCGGCAGGACGCATCGCGGGCCCGAGGGCCCGAGGAGAGGAGGACATGCGCTCAGCATATGGACTACACCACTCGGCAGCGCCGCCCGCGCGATGTGGAGAGCCTCACAGGAACCACACTCACCGGCCTGTGACACCCTGTCTGATCATCCTGATATGGAGGCAGCCGGTGAGCGAATGGACTGTGCACGGGTCCCGCACCATCTACACCAGCCCGTGGGTCGAGCTGGACCTGGTCGACGTGGAGCCTCCCGGGCAGGCGCGGTACGAGCACCACTTGATCAAGCTCGCCCCCGTGGCCGCGACCGTGGTGGTCAATGATCAGGACGAGGTGCTGCTGATGTGGCGGCACCGGTTCGCGACCGCTACATGGAACTGGGAGGTTCCCTCAGGCATCGTGGAGGCCGGCGAGGGCCTGGCCGTCGCCGCCGCGCGCGAGGTGCTGGAGGAAACCGGATACCAGGTCGACGCGAGCGCACTGGAGCCGCTCGCGTACAACCAGCCCATCGGCGGCATGTCCACCGCCGAACATCACGTCTTCCTCGCCCGCGATGCGGTACGCGTCGCCGACCCGGTCGACACCCACGAAGCGGACCGCATCGAATGGCACGCCCTCGACCAGGTACAGCAGATGATCGATGACCGGCAGATCGTCGCCGGCGTCGCCGTCACCGGGCTGCTCCAGCTGCTCGCCCGCCGCTAGCCCGCGGTGAGCTCCGGCCGCGCGCTGGTCTCGACGAGCTCGCGCAGGTCCCGCACCGGAGCCGCGGCCGCCGCACGCGGAGGAACGGCCGCCAGGAGATCCCGGGCGCGGGAGATGACGATGCCGGTCCGGTGCTCGCGCGGGAGGCCGAGCAGGAGCATCTCCGTTTCACGGCACGCCACCGAGATTTCGCCCACTCCCAGCAGGCACGTGGCCTCATCCATCGCGATCAGTGCACGGTCCAGGTGCTCATCCGGGCCGTAGCGCTCCCGGGCGGCCTGCAGCGCGGCCTGGGCACGCCGGGTGTCGCCGAGCGTCGTCCACATACTGCCGCCGTGCCACATCAGCTGCCGCTCGGTGTAGCCGTACGCGGTATCGGCCGTGTCCGTCGGCGTCAGTCGAGTGAACGCCCGCTCTGCCATGGCCATTGCCTCCTGGGCCTCGCGGTGCCGGCCCATGCGGGCAAGGGCCCTCGCCTCGAGACTGGGCGCCCATGCCGCGGTGGCGCACACCGCTGATCCGGCGAGGAGCCGGGCCCTCTCCGCCAGGGCGAGGGCGGCTGCCGGCGCCCCGAAGTAGAACGGGATCACCGCCTCCCTGGCCAAGAGCCAGGCGCGCAGCGCCCGGTCGTTGGTCTCCTCGGCGAGCAACTGGCCGAGGTGATACCACTGCCGGGCCTCACGGTGCTCTCCGAGGGCAACGAGCGCGATTCCCGCGGTACCGGCGAGCTGCGCTCCGATCCGGCACAGGCGAGCACGAACGTCGGTCGGCTGCCGCTGCTCCAACAATGCCCGGAGCTCGAGGAGGTCGGTGATGCTGGCCGCGAGAATCTCGGACGGCGGGGTGATCTGGTAGGCGTGCCCGTACTCGGCCGCCTGCCGCTCCCACTGGTCGATCGTGGTCTCCGCTATCGGGGTTGCGAGGATCGTGGTCATGCTCCGGCGTACGGAAGCGAGGGCCGCAAGGGCGGTGCTCGTTGGCGGCATGGATGTCAGACCAACCGGGGCCTCGGCTGGACCGACCGGAGACGGCGTCTCGACGGACGGCACGTTGGCTGGCGCCGTCTCGTCGGGCGGAGTGTAGTCCCGGCCGTACCCGAGGCGGTCCGGCCGTGTCTGGTACAGCTGACACAGCGCGTCCATGTTCACCTGCCCCGGCCGGCCCTTTCCCGTCTCCCAGGCGGACAGCTGCTGGACCGTCACGCGGGCCCCGAGTTGCGCCAGCCGCTCCCGGGCGCCCTCGAGCGTGTCGGGCAGAGCGAGCCGGTGAGCCTGGAGCAGCGTGCAGTCCGCTTGCTCTGCGATGCGGGCCACGAGGGTCCACCGTGTCCAGTGCTCGGCTTCCGCCCTCGTGATGAGAGTGCGGGCGAGTTGCCGCTTCGAGTCGCTACGCATCTCAACTCCGTCCGTTACGCCCACGGTAAGCGCACCTCGGCAAGGGCGGGGCTGGCTTTCATCCGCTCGGTATGACGTGTGGCCGCGTACTTCATACCCGCGGGATGAAGCGCTGCCAGTTTCGTACTGAGAGTGCCAATGCGAATTCAGACGGCCAGCGGCACCTTGGAGTTGCCCAGCCCGTACCGTCTGGAGCCGACCATGACGCATGACCAGCTCGCTATCACGCCCGTCGAACGATGGCTGGCGAGAACGATCCGAGATCCTGAGTCCGCCTATCGGGATTGGCGCGACGGCCGACCCGCAGTCCTCGCCCTGGGCACGTTGTTCGATGCGGTGAAGTTGCCGCAGCGCCTGGTGCACGCGGCGGCCGGTTCCCCCGACCGGTCCACCGTGACCGGCGCCCTGGCCGCGCTGGGCGGGCCCGTCATCTGGGCGCCCGCCTGCTGGTTCCTCGCCCTCGTCCCCGCCGGGGCAGCGGACACCTGGGACTCCCCGCACGCCGGAGCGCTGGGCCACGGCGCGTACCTGCCCGTGCCCCGGATCGACCGCACTGGCCCCGCCGGGATCCACTGGGCCGTGCCGGTCAGCGGCGACCGCACCCTGTGCTCCCCAGCCGCTGTCATGCAGCTGCTGCACACCGGGCGCGATCGCCAGGGCCTGTCCCGATGAGCGTCACCGCCATCGAGGCCACCCTCGACAAGTCAGCCGCCCTGGCCGACACACGGGCCAGCCTCCCCGAGCTGATCGTGGTCGCCGCGGCACTGAAGGCACACATCGCAGACCTCTTGCCCGCCGCCGAAACCGAGGCTGACGGCTTGTGGCGGGGAGGCTTGGAGTGGTGCGGCCTCCGGGCACGCCTGGACATAGCGCGGCGCCACACATCCGACGACATGCCGTTGTCGCCGCTCTCCGCTCAGGTGCATGTAGCCCTCCTGCGCCGCGACTGCGAGTGGCTCCTGGAGCGCTACGGCACAGCCCTGACAGGAGTCGCATCGTGAGGGACGGCAAGGTGTGGGTGGGCGACCAGATCCACGACAAAGCAGCCGACCGAGACGGCATCGTCACCGACGTCCGCAGCGGTACCTACGTGCTGCGACCGCTTCATGGCGGGCCGGAGTGGACGGCCGAGACCGCAACCGAGCTGACGGTGGTGGTGCCCCTCGACGAGGCAGCCCCCAGGCGCGCGAGACGCCGAGGACGGTGACCACCGACGTACGCAAGACTCCCGTGCGCCACTTGGGGTGCTCCTTCTGACGCACGGGCCGGGGCCGGCCGCTCCACCCCTGCGGCCGGCCCCCACTCACCGCCCCGGCCGGACCGGGTTCCACCACCCACCTCAAGAGGGAGGCACCTCTATGAGTACCACCACCGCGCCCCGCACCCGGGACGCCCGCTCGCTCCTGACGCCCGTCCAGTTCGCTGGCGTTGCTGCCACCGTGCAGCGCGCCAACCCGGGCATGGACGCCGCGTTAACCGAGCGCATCGTCCTCGAAGCGCTGAAGTTCGTGGCTACGGCAGCGGGCCGATCCAGCGGCCGTATGGCGCCGTCCCCGGTGGTTGATGAGGGCTGGCATGCACTGATCCTCCACACCCGCGTCTACGCCGACCTGACCGCACGGCTCGGCGGCACGTTCGTCCACCACATTCCCCAGCCCCCGAACCCGGCGCACCCTCAGGTCCCGGGCATCCTCGCCTACACCCAGGCCGCCATCCGGTCGGCCGGCTTCGAGGTCGACGAGGACCTGTGGCGGCCCGGGCCGCGGGCCAGCGCGGAGTGCCAGCACGTTCCGGCCTGCGGGGACACCGAATGCGAGGCCAACTGCGAATCCGGGCCGAACTGACCGCCCTGGCCCCTATGGTGCCGGTATGAGTCCATCTGAGAGCCGTATGGCCGCGGTCCGCAAATGCCAGCTCGTATGGCGCACCATCAGAAGCCGGCGGACGGGACGGCGGCAGTGCCTCGGCCCCGGACCGACCGTGATGGTCACCGGCACCGGACCTGTCACCATCCCGTGCATGCGCTGCGGCGCCGGAACATAGGCACGCAGCACCAGACACGATCGCAACGGGCGGGACGGCTCCCGCCCAGACCACCTACCGCCCCGGCCGGTCCACGTCCCCCGTCGTCGCCGGCCGGGGCTCCGCCCGCACGAGTTCCTCGACCGGGATACCGAGTGCATCGGCTATCAGCAGCAGGTCGGCGTATCGGGGGTCGCGGCGGCCGTTCTCGTAGCGCTGGATGGTCCGGCGTTCGACGCCGGTTCGGGCGGCGAGATCGTCCTGGGAGAGGTGGAGTGCTGCGCGCCGGGAGGCGATTCTGTGGCCGAGGGCTCGGCACTCGGCAAGCACCCAGTCGGGGCGAGGGGTTCGGCGGGCTGGCACCCGGCCCACGCTGGGCGGATCAAGATCATCCGTCAGTACCCAAACGGTCGCCAATCCATAACAAGATCATCTGTTGGTCCGCTTACGCCCAGCTCAAGCCATGGGGAGGGATGCACTCACCGTGACGCATAGGTGCAGGGCGCACACACAATGCTCATACACCCCTTTCGCGCCGCCCTTGACCTGAGGTTTACTCATCAGACTCTTTCTCCTGCGCGGGGGCCTGGACGCAGGAGAGAGCAGCGCTCTGCCCTGCAGGCCCAGATCGGAGAGCACCACCAATGCGCAATCTGGAGCAGCTCGGTGACCAACTGGACGCGATCAGCGTGGCCTTGACCGCTGCGGTAGAAGAGTCAGACCCCGAGCGCCGAGCCCGATGGCTGTCGGTAGTAAGCCGCGCCAAGGACTCACTCCAGCGGGAGCACCAGATCGCCGTCGCTCGCAGTAGACGCCCCCGCCTACGCCTCATCCCCGGCCAGGGTCACGAGGACGAGGAGAGCGCTTTACGGACCAACCTGACGCTCTCGGCGTCGAACCCGGCGCCCATGCGCGCACGCTTCACCTCGACTCGGAAGAGCGCGCTGACGACCGACGCGCGCACGTCGATATCGAGGCCCTCCCACTCTTCCCTGCTGATCCCCGCGACCGTCAGCAGTACGCGCCGCTCAGCAGTCGTCGCGAGCCGTTCCCGCAGCCGTGAGATACGCCGGTCGAATGAAGCGAGTGACGCCACTACCACCTCGGGGTCCAACTCCGTCTCGCCGAGGTTCTCCAGGGTCTTCTTGGTCTTAGCGCGCCGTTGCTCCAGCGACGCAATTTCAGAAGCCGGACTGGTGTCGAAGGCGGGGCTGTGGAGTTCCTCAAGGAAGTCCGCCTGGTTGAGGAGCTGGACGCACTTCGCGCCGACAAACGCGTCCAAGTGCGCCTCGTTGCGTCCCCTGCCGCAGATCTTGCAGTAGTAGATCAGCGACCTGCGCGCCCCCTTCTTTCCAACCGGTTTCGTCCATACCGTGGCCCGGTGCTTCATGCACCTGCCCACGATGTCGTCAGCGCAGGCCCTGCACTCGGTGGTGGCCGTGGTGCAGTCAGAGCATTCGGCGATCCCTGAGAGGAGGTGCCGTCGGTCATGGCCGTGGTAGCCGTACTTCTCTCCCCGCTCGGCGAGGAGCGCGCGCAGGTCCTCCCATAGCTCCTGGGAAATCACCTTGTCCCAGACTGCCTTGTGGTAGACGCCCTGGTGCTCAACCAGGGCGGCCATCCGCGGGGCAAGGAGAGCGCGAGTCAGGGTTGTTACGCACCACGGGTTCCCCATGGACGTAGTGGACCTGGCGTTCATCCATCGAACCGCCCCGCGCTTGCTCATCCCGGCCTGGACCCGACCGGCCACATCAGCAAGTAGTTTGGCTTCCTCGGGTACCACCTGGTCATAGTCCAGTACGGGTAGGACGCGCTCCTCGCCGGACTCCGGGTCTACCTTCACTCGCACGCGCCCCGTATCAACACCCCATCCGAAAGGCCGGCGGCCGCCCGGCCGCGCTCGTCCCTTACTCGTCCGGGCCTTGATACCCCGCTTGACTCGCCTCGAGGTGTTGTCCGACTCCCGGCATGCCTGCGCCGCCTCGATCCGCAGGATGAATCTGTCGTCGGGCGAGCTGAGGTCACGTACGCCGGAGACCGAAGCAAGCGGAATCCGCTGCTGATCGGAAATGTTCAGGAGCAGCTCAAGATCGTACGGCTGTCTGATGAGCCGGTCGCCGTGGTACACCATGATGCCGTCGTGCCGGTGTTCGGCCGCGCCGTCGATGCTGATCAGCATGCGGTCCCAGTCAGGCCGCTTCCTGTTCCGCTGCCATGCCGAGGCTGAATTGTCGACATAGACGCAGCAGAAGTCCGGCCAGTTGAGGCGGCCGGCCATCGTTCGCCCGTCGGCCTCCTGTCGTTCCACCTTCTCCAGGCTCCCGTCAGGAGCGTACGAAAGACGGCAGTACAGACAGGGCTTCTGAGGGGTCAGCAACTCGGCCACGTCTTCTCCTTATCGACGCAGGCAATGTTAGTGCCTACTCGTTGTTGAGTGGTCTGAACGTCGCGATGAACAGCGCCGCGGTCGATCTCGTCGCCGCCCTGCGGCGCCCGGTGATCTCCAGTTTCCACGCCGCGTTCAGCCTGGGCGGCATGGTCGGGGCGGGGCTCGGCGGACTGCTCGCGGGCGGCCTGTCACCCGCCGTCCATCTGGCACTGCTGTCGGCCGTGGGCCTGCTGGTCACCGCCACCGCCGGCCGGGCCCTGCTGCGGATCCCCGCGCCGGTGGCGGAGCGTACGGAGACCGGGCACCGTGAGGCCGAGGACCGTACGGGTACGGAGGGGCGTGGCCGGGGCGGCGGGCCGGACCGGCGGGTCCGCGGGCTCGTCGTCCTCTTCGGGCTGATCGCGCTGTGCACGGCGTACGGCGAGGGGGCGATGGCCGACTGGAGCGCGCTCCACCTCAGCCAGGACCTCGACGCCACCCCAGCGGTGGCCGCGGCCGGTTACTCGCTCTTCGCCCTCGCCATGACGGCGGGCCGGCTCTCGGGCACGGCCCTGCTGGAACGGCTCGGCCAGACCCGCTCCCTGGTGCTGGGCGGCGTGACGGCCGCCCTCGGCATGCTGCTCGGCGCGCTCGCGCCCACCGCCTGGCTCGCCCTGGCGGGGTTCGCCGTGGCCGGACTCGGCCTCGCCAACATCTTCCCCGTGGCCATCGGCCGGGCGGGCGCGCTGGCGGGGCCCTCCGGGGTCGCCGCCGCGTCCACCCTCGGGTACGGCGGGATGCTGCTCGGGCCGCCCGCGATCGGCTTCCTCGCCGACTGGTTCTCGCTGCCGCTCGCCCTGACCACGGTGGCGCTGCTCGCCGGCGCGGCGGCCCTCATCGCCTACGCGGCCCGCGGCGCCTCGGCGAACGGCCCGGCGGGGCACACCCACGAAGGATGAGTAGGAGTACTCAGGCACAGCCGTTCGAGTTCCCGCACCCTGGAAACAGACCCAAGGGCACCCCACTTCGCGGGAGGAGCCATGAACTCCAGGGAGAACACGATGGTTTCAGGACGGCTGACCGGACTCGCGCGACTCGCCTACGGCAACCGCGCCTCGCAGGTCTACCTCGCCCTCGTCGCCGCGGCGGCCCTGTTCGTCACGGTCGACACGCTCTTCGTGCACCACGACGACGCGTCGTTCGCCGGGACCTGGCTGTTCTTCCTCGCGGCTCCGACCGTCTTCGTCTTCCTCATCGGCGGCGGGATGATCGGGGAGGGCCTTGCCGCCTCCTCCGGCTTCCTCTACCCGGCGCTGGTCCTCTCCGTGCTGATCCAGTCGATCGCCATAGGCGCCTTCGTACGGCTGCTGCTCCACCGGTCCGCCACCGGCACCGCCCACCCGCGCGAGGCGTGACGCCCCCGGCCCACCAGGGCCGCCGGCCCCCGTCGGGTGCGACAGGGGCCGCCGACGGGCCCACGGGATGCGATGCCCGCCGTACGGCGTGACGCTTGGGGTATCCGCGCGCGTCGCGGCGCACGGCGGACGTCGCGGCACGTGACCGTACGTCGCGCCGCTGGGGCGGCGGGAGCGGTACTGCCGGAGGAAGGTCGTCATGAGCGTCCCGGAGCAGAAGGTCGCCGTCATCACCGGTGCGTCGCAGGGCATCGGCGCGGGCCTGGTCGAGGCGTACCGCCGGCTCGGCCACGCCGTCGTCGCCACCTCCCGCGGGATCGCCCTCTCGCGGGACCCGGACGTCCGCACGCTCCAGGGCGACATCGCCGACCCCGCGACGGCCGAGCGCGTCGCCGCCACCGCGATCGAGCGGTTCGGCCGTATCGACACCCTGGTCAACAACGCCGGTGTCTACAGCGGCAAACCGTTCACCGAATACACCCGGCAGGACTACGACCGCGTCGTCGGCGTCAACCTGACCGGGTTCTTCCGCATCACTCAGCTCGCCGTCGAGCAGATGCTCCGCCAGGGCGGCGGCGGTCACCTCGTCCAGATCACCACCAGCCTCGTGGACCACGCCAGCTCCGCGGCCCCCTCGCTGCTGGCCTCCCTGACCAAGGGCGGGCTCCAGTCCGCCACCAAGGCCCTGGCGATCGAGTACGCGGCCCGCGGCATCCGCAGCAACGCGGTCTCGCTGGGCGTCATCAAGACCCCGCTGCACCCGGAGGCCGAGTACGAGGGGCTCGCCGGGCTGCACCCGCTCGGGCGGATGGGCGAGGTCGACGACGTCGTCGGCGCGATCGTCTACCTGGAGAACGCGCCTTTCGTGACAGGGGAGATCCTCCATGTCGACGGCGGCCAGAGCGCCGGCCACTGACCCGCCACGGCCCCGGACCCGGTGCCGGACACCCGCGGCACACCCCCCGCGCGCACCCTGGCACAATGCCCCGCATGAAGACTGCGGAGTACGTTCAGGGGCTGGCCCGTGAGGGACGTGCCCTCGCCGCCGCGGCCGCCGGAGCGGGCTCCGGGGCGGAGGTGCCCGTCTGCCCCGGCTGGCGGGTCCGCGACGTTCTGCGGCACACGGGCAGTGTGCACCGCTGGGCGACGGCCTACGTCACGGAGGGCGGTGTCGCCCGGGTCCCCCTCCCCAACCCGCCGGAGCTCGACGGGGACGCGCTCGTCGGCTGGTTCCTGGAGGGCCACGACCGGCTGGTCACCGCTCTCGACGCGGCGCCCGCCGATCTGGACTGCTGGTCCTTCCTGCCCGCGCCGAGCCCGCTCGCGTTCTGGGCGCGGCGCCAGGCGCACGAGACGGCGATCCACCGCGTGGACGCCGAGTCCGCGCTCGGCAAGGGGTTCTCCCCGGTGGACGCCGCCTTCGCGGCGGACGGCATCGACGAGCTGCTCAGGCACTTCCACGCCCGCGACCGCAGCCGGGTACGGTCGGACGTGCCGCGGGTGCTGCGTGTGCGGACCACCGACACCGGTGACGTCTGGACGGTACGGATCACCTCGGATCCGGTACGCACCGACCACACGAAGACCCCCGGCACGGGCGCGGACGGCAACGGCATGGGCAAGGCCAAGGGCGAACAGGCCACCGCGGAATGCGAGTTGAGCGGCCCCGCCGAGAAGCTCTATCTGACCGTGTGGAACCGGCTCCCCCTGGACGCCGTGACCGTCACCGGCGACGCGGCCCTGGCCCGGATGTGGCGCGAGACCTCCGCCGTCTGACGGCGCCGCCGACGCGGCGGAGGCGCTCCTTGCTCCAGGGTCCGGCCTCGGTCAGACTCGGGTCATGGGAACAAGAAGCGGGGCGCAACGGGACGCCGTCACCGTCGAGATCGCCTTCGCGGTGGTGACGGGGGCCTTCGCGGCGGCGCTGGTGTTCGGGGTGGCCGCCGCCGTGGTGTGGTCTCTGGAGCTGCCGGCGGTCGCGCTGCGGATCGGTGGCGGCGCCGCGGGCCTCGCCTTCCTGGCGCGGGTCGTCCAGGTCCTGTGGCGCTTCTCCCCCGGAGCCCCGGGGGAGCCCGTCCCTCAGCCGAGCCAGCCCGGCCGTACCAACCCCGACTCGTAGGCGAGCACGACCAGTTGAGCGCGGTCGCGGGCGCCGAGCTTCACCATCGTCCGGCTCACGTGTGTCTTGGCCGTGAGGGGGCTGACCACCAGCCGCCGGGCGATCTCCTCGTTCGAGAGGCCGATCCCGACGAGGGCCATCACCTCCCTTTCCCGGTCGGTGAGTTCACCCAGCCGGGCCGCCTCCGTGGGTTCCTTGGAGCGGGAGGCGAACTCGGCGATCAGCCGGCGGGTCACCCCCGGCGAGAGCAGCGCGTCGCCACCCACCACGGCCTTGACCGCGCGCACCAGTTCCTCCGGTTCGGTGTCCTTCACCAGAAAGCCCGAGGCCCCCGAGCGGATCGCCTCGAAGACGTACTCGTCGAGTTCGAAGGTGGTGAGCATGACCACCTTCACCTGGTCGCACCGGGGGTCCTCGGTGATCCGACGGGTCGCGGCGAGGCCGTCGAGCCGGGGCATCCGGATGTCCATCAGCACGACGTCGGGGGCGAGTTCGCGCACCCGGCTCAGTGCCTCCTCGCCGTCCGCGGCCTCGCCCGCCACCTCGATGCCGGGCTGGGCGTCGAGCAGCGCGCGGAAGCCCGCCCGTACCAGCGACTGGTCGTCGGCGAGCAGAACCCGGATCATGATGTCTCCTCGGTCGTCAGGGGAGTCGTCGGGGGAGTCTTCAGGGGAAGCGTGGCCCGCACCCGGAATCCGCCGTCCCGGCGCGGCCCGGCCTCGACGGTGCCGCCGAGCGCGGCGGCCCGCTCCCCCATCCCGACCAGCCCGTTGCCGCTGCCGCCCGCGTCCCCGCCGGTCGCCGGGCCCGGGTCGTCGATCCGCAGATCGAGCAGCCCGGCCCCGTAACCGATCCGTACCGTCGCCGTGCGCGCCCCGGAGTGGCGCACCACGTTGGTCAGGGCCTCCTGCACGATCCGGAAAGCGGCCAGATCGGCGCCGGGCGGCAGCGCGACCGGGGTGCCCTCCCGGTGCACCTCGACGGTGAGCCCGGCGGAGGCGGCCTGTTCGGCCAGTTCGGGCAGCCGGTCCAGGCCGGGCGCGGGCGTACGGGGCGCGTCGCCGGGCGTTCTGAGGGTGTCGAGCACCTGGCGCACCTCGCCGAGCGCCTCCTTGCTGGCCGCCTTGACGGTGGTGAGCGCCGACCGCGCCTGTTCCGGGTCGGTGTCGAGCAGCGCCAGGCCCATGCCCGCCTGGACGTGGATGACGGAGAGGGAGTGGGCGAGTACGTCGTGCAGCTCGCGGGCGATCCGCAGCCGCTCCTCGTTCTTTCTGCGCTGCTCGGCGGCGGCGCGCTCGGCACCCTGTCCCGCCCACTGTTCCCGGCGTACGCGGGCGAGTTCGGCAGCGGCGCAGAGGGCGACCACGAAGGCGGCGATGACCAGCTCCTGGCCCCAGGGCGCCGCGCGGTCGCCGGGCGGCGGCAGCAGGCGGTAGAGCCAGTGCGCGATCAGCACATGGCCCACCCAGAGCGAGCCGAGCGCCCACCAGGCCGCCCGCCGGTGTCCCGCCGCGATCGCGGTGAAACCGGCGACCGCGACGACGAGGAAGACCGGACCGTACGGATAGCCCCCGGCGAAGTAGGCCAGCACGGTCGCCGAGACACCGACGACGCAGAGGACGGGGTGGCGGGTGCGCAACAGCAGCAGCGCGGCGCTCACGAGCAGCAGTGCCCGTCCGAGGGCGTCGAGCGCGGTCCGGTCGGGCTGCTGGCGCGCCGCGTACGCGGTGCCCACGAGGACGAACACGGCCAGCAGCAGGGTCGAGACCCACGGCAGCCGTCCGCTCGCCGGCCCGCCGCCGGGGAAGCGGAACGACGACCCCGGGTGCGACCGGTGCGGCGGCCCGCCCCACCCGCGCGGACACCGGTCCGCCCAGGGGGGACCGGACCACCCCCGGAGGTGTCCGCCCCAGGGCCGGGGCGGACCGCCGCGCCGGCACGGGGTTCCGCCGCCGCCCCAGGGCCGGCCGGGGCGCATGTGCTGCTCTTCCATACCGGTCACGCTAGACCGGCGGGCGCGCCCCGGGCGTCAGCCGGGCGTCGCGGTCACCCGTACTCCCCGGGGAGTACGCGGCGGCCCGGGGCCTCTCGTTCCGATCTCGCCGGGATCGCGTGCCCGCGGTGACATCAGCCGCTGCCGCGGCGGGCCGCGCCCCGCGGCGTGGTCGTCACCCGACGACGCGAGCGCCCGCGCACCGGCGACCACACACCGTCGAGCGCGCCCCGGCGCCCGTACACCGGGCGTCCATGGACCGACGACCGCGTCCTGAACGGTGCCCCGCGGGCCGGACATCGGGCGGGGCCGCCCCGCCCGGCCCGCCGGTCACGCGCGGACCCCCGTCACTCCCGCGAGCCGGCCTCCGGCACACCCGTCGGGTCGCTCTGGGCCGGAGCGCTCTCCTCCCCCGCGGCCGTCACCGGGCGACCGTCCGCCGACCGGCGGTCCAGCACGTCCAGCGCGCGCCGGGCCAGCGGCCGCGTCCGTACGAGGCCCGCCAGGGTCGTCGAGCCGCGGGTGATGTCCGCGAACGCGTTCCACGCCGGGCGCAGGCCCGTGATCGCCGCGTGCAGCACCCCCGGCCGGCGCTCGAAGATCGCGAGCATCCGCCGCCCGACCCCCATCTCCACACCGAGGCCCGCCTTGATGGCGAAGGCGTAGTTCAGCGCCTGGCGGCGGGCGTCCACGGCGTCGTGCGCCTCGGCGATCCGTACCGCCCACTCCCCCGCGAGCCGTCCGGAGCGCAGGGCGAAGGAGATGCCCTCCCGCGTCCACGGCTCCAGCAGCCCCGCCGCGTCGCCGCAGACGAGCACCCGGCCCCGGGAGAGCGGAGAGTCCTCGCTGCGGCAGCGGGTGAGGTGGCCGGAGGAGACCGACGGCTCGAACCCGGCGAGCCCGAGCCGGGCGATGAAGTCCTCCAGATAGCGCTTGGTCGCCGAGCCCTCGCCGCGCGCCGAGATCACCCCGACGGTGAGGGTGTCGCCCTTGGGGAAGACCCAGCCGTAGCTTCCGGGCAGCGGGCCCCAGTCGATGAGCACCCGTCCCGCCCAGTCCTCCGCGACCGTCGGCGGCACCGGGATCTCCGCCTCCAGGCCCAGGTCCACCTGGTCCATCTTCACGCCGACATGGGCCCCTATCCGGCTGGCACTGCCGTCGGCACCGACCACGGACCGCGCCAGCACCGTCTCGCCGTCCCCGAGGACGACCGCGACCGTACGGCGGTCGGGCACGGCCGGGCCGTGCTGCTCGACGCGCGAGACCGCCGTGCCCGTACGCAGGACCGCCCCCGCCTTCTGCGCGTGCTCGACCAGACTCGCGTCGAACTCCGGGCGGTTGATCAGCCCGAAGAGCATGCGCTTGGAGCGCCGGGTGCGGGTCAGCTTCCCGTTCAGGGAGAACGTCACCGCGTGCACGCGGTCCTTGAACGGCAACTCGAAGCCCGGTGGCAGCGCGTCGCGCGAGGGCCCGATGATCCCGCCCCCACAAGTCTTGTAGCGCGGCAACTCGGCCTTCTCCAGCAGCAGCACCCGGCGGCCGGCGACCGCCGCCGCATACGCCGCGGAGGCTCCAGCAGGTCCTGCGCCGACCACGACGACATCCCACACCGGCTCGTCGTGCACACTTCCGGCGTCTGCGTTCTCGCTGCTCACGATGTGCTTCTGCTCCTGATCCGACCGGTGGCCCCTGCTGTCGAACGGCATCCTACGGCGCTGCGCGCCCGGGCCGTTGTGGGAGTATCGACAAGGCCCCGCCGGCGGTGCCGGACCATCGACACACCATCACCACCGCACCGGCGTACACCCGCCATACACCCGACTGTGACAACGATGTACCCACCAGGAGCGTGCCCATGACCGCGAATCCGTTTTCCGGGACCGTGGCGTCCCTCATGCCCCGCGCCCGTACGGAGCTCGCGGAGCTGGTGGCCTTCCGCTCGGTGGCGGACCCCGCGGTCGCCCCGCGGAGCGAGTGCGAGGGCGCCGCGCGGTGGGTGGCCGACGCGCTGCGCGCCGAGGGGTTCCAGGATGTCGCGGTCCTCGACACCCCCGACGGGACCCAGTCCGTGTACGGCCTGCTGCCCGGCCCGGAGGGCGCCCCGACGGTGCTGCTCTACGCGCATTACGACGTCCAGCCGATCGGCGACGAGGACGCCTGGCTGACCCCGCCGTTCGAGCTGACCGAGCGCGACGGACGCTGGTACGGGCGCGGCGCGGCCGACTGCAAGGGCGGCGTCCTGATGCATCTGCTCGCCCTGCGCGCGCTGCGGGCGAACGGCGGCGTGCCGGTGAACGTCAAGGTGATCGTGGAGGGTTCGGAGGAGCAGGGCACCGGCGGTCTGGAGCGGTACGCCGAGGAGCACCCCGAACTGCTGGCCGCCGACGCCGTCGTCATCGGCGACGCGGGGAACTTCCGGGTCGGCCTGCCCACGGTCACGGCCACACTGCGCGGCATGACCATGCTGCGGGTGCGGATCGACACGCTCGAAGGCAACCTGCACTCGGGCCAGTTCGGCGGTGCGGCGCCCGACGCGCTCGCCGCCCTCATCAGGGTGCTGGACTCACTGCGCGCCGAGGACGGTTCCACCACGGTGGACGGGCTGGCCGCCGACTCGGCCTGGAAGGGGCTGGAGTACCCGGAGGCCGACTTCCGGAAGGACGCGAAGGTGCTCGACGGGGTCGGGCTGATCGGGCGGGGCTCGGTCGCCGACCGGATCTGGGCGCGCCCCGCCGTGACCGTCCTCGGCATCGACTGCCCGCCCGTCGTCGGCGCCACGCCGTCCGTCCAGGCGAACGCGCGGGCCACGGTCAGCCTGCGCGTACCGCCGGGGCAGGACGCCGCGGCGGCCACGGAGCTGCTGACGGCGCACCTGGAGGCCCACACACCCTGGGGCGCGCGGGTCGCGGTGGAACAGGTGGGCCAGGGGCAGCCGTTCCGCGCGGACACCTCCAGCCCCGCGTACGCGGCGATGGCCGACGCCCTGCGGGTCGCGTACCCGGGCCAGGAGATGCAGACGGCGGGCCAGGGCGGGTCCATCCCGCTCTGCAACACCCTGGCCGCGCTCTACCCGGAGGCGGAGATCCTGCTGATCGGGCTGAGCGAGCCGGAGGCGCAGATCCACGCGGTGAACGAGAGCGTCTCCCCGGAGGAGCTGGAGCGTCTCTCCGTGGCCGAGGCGCACTTCCTGGTCAACTACGCCGCCTCCCGGCGCGCCTGAGGCATCCCGGGACACATCGAGAGGGCGGGAAGCGGCGCGGGTCAGCCGACCGGGGCTCCGTCCTCCAGATTGAGCACCGTGCCGCGCTCCCGCGCGCGCAGGGCCCAGCGCAGCCGCGCGCGGCGGACCGGCGGCAGCAGCCTGGCCGCCTCCTCCTCGTCGACGAAGCGCCAGCCCCGCAGTTCGGGGCCGGGCAGCAGCAGCCGTCGGGCCTCCTCGGCGGTCAGCCTGCCGCCGTCGAAGAGCAGCCGCAGCCCTCCGTACCCCGGAGGGCGCGGCGGCTCCCAGTCGACCACCAACAGCTTCGGCACCTCGGTGAGTTCGATCCCTATCTCCTCGGCGACCTCCCGTATCCCGGCGCGGGCGGGTGCCTCGCCCCGCTCGACCACGCCGCCGGGGAACTCCCAGCCCGGCTTGTAGGTGGGGTCGACGAGGAGCACCCGGTCCTGCTCGTCGAAGAGGAGCACCCCGGCCGCGACGGTCTCCGCGGTCGGTTCGGGTGTCTGCACGATCTCGCAGACACCGGCCACGCCGTCCCGTACCGCCTCGGCCAGTGCCTCGGCCGTCTCCCGCGCGGTCAGCACGGTGTTGTCGATGACGTGGGCGTCTCGCGTCAGCCAGTCCAGGGCCGTACGGTAGGGCTCGATGTGCTCATCACACCAGCGGCGGTTGCGCTCGTTCACCTCGGGATCGTCTGCGACGTCCTCACGAGCCGCGATACGTGCGCGAAGTATCGTTTCATCCGTGGACAACAGCACATGGCGTACGGCAATACGGCGCGCGGCGAGACCGCCGAAGATCTCGTCCCGGTACTCCTGGCGCAGCAGGGTCATGGGAACGACGAGCGCCCCGCCGACCTCGGCCAGCAGAGCCGCCGCCGTGTCGACCACCAGCCGCCGCCAGATCGGCAGGTCCTGGAAGTCGCTCACCTCGGCGAGCTTCTTCTGCGGCAGCAGCCGCGTCAGTTCCCCGGCGATCGGCTCGGGATCGTAGAGCGTGCAGTTCGGGATCAGGTCGATCAGTTCACGCGCGGTGCTGGTCTTGCCCACTCCGAACGCGCCGTTGATCCAGACGATCATTCATACTCCAGGACGGGTAGGCCGCTGAACAGCGGCGGAGCGGCATTCACAAGATCGACTGGGATTGGCATGGGAGATGGCGGTGTCCACAGACCGGCACCCACTACCTCCTTCTCCCAGACGCCCTGGAGGTACTCCACGATCCGCTCCTCCATGGCCACCGTCACCTCGCTATACGTTCCCTCCACCCCGGGCAGTTCATGCCCCATCCTTGCTTCTACGGCAACTCGTGGGATGTCTCCCGCCTCGTCCAGCTTCGCCTTCGCCCAGTGCCGCAGCCGGTAGATGTCCTCCCCTGCCATCTCTGGAACCGCTGGCATCTCGGGCCTTGCCCACCGGGCATACCGCGGGCCGGAGTTGCGTTCCTTCGCGCCGTCCCGGATGGGGTACCAGTAGTTGCGGTCAAAATTTGTTCCCAGTAGGGGCCTGCCTGTCACCGAGAGGAACGCCCAGGGCTTCGCGTGAGAGGCCAGTTGCGCCCCATGCATTTCATCGAGGAAGGGCGGGATCACCAGTGTTCTCCACGAGTCGTACTTGGGTGCCGCGAGTACTGGCTTCTTATCAGCCACGTACGTCTGGTAGCGAATCCGCATCGCGTGCAGTGACTTGTACCGCTGCTCCGCTTCCTCACGAACATCAGAGTCAGGCTCTGACGCGGGCCAGTACGGGGAGCAGTAGCCCCTCTGGAGGCCGTACATTTCCCCGGGTGGGCGCGTGCCGGAAAAGGCAATCGTCCAAATGTACGTCCAGCCTGTGTAGCCCCATACGGCGTGCGCGTTCGTGGCGATCTGGTGTACCGCTTGGATGGGGAGCCGCTTCTTGACGCGCCGCGTCTGCCTTTTCCGGTAGATACCGCGACGGCGGTGCTCGATGATCGGGCTTTCGTCGCGGAGCTTGTACTTCACCACGGCGTCGTCCATTAGCATCTTGAACAGGCCCAGGATATTTTTGGAGTAGTTCTCTGAATACTTCGCTGTCACATATTCACGAAAAGCGTCATAGTCGATAGGCGTGATGTCTTCGACGGTCCATTGAGCCCAGTAGGGCTTGATTACCGATTCGAGGCGAGACTTGTTCGTGCGGTTCGAGTTGATCCGCAGGTTTCCCTCACCGAACCACTTGTCGATGTAGTCGATCATCCCTAGCGGGTCGTCAGGTCGACGTCGGTTCCTCCTGTTGCGGACGTCGGATTCGCGATCGAGGCCGTAGATGTACGCCTGGTTCTTGTCCTGGAAGGGTATGCCGTCCTCGGACCCGCTGGCCGAATCGTACCGCTTCTTCTTCGTCGGCTTGCCGTTAGCATCGAGCTTGTACTCGCCGCTCCACCACTTCACGCGAATGCTATTTCCGCGCACTTCTGTATTGGGCACCTGTCATCCCATCGATGATTGATGAGTGGCGCGCGGGTGTTGGCGAGTATCTCTTCGCCGGCACCTCCCACTGCCTTCCGTATCGCGATTGCCCAGTGAGGCAACTGCGACGTGGCAAGCAGTCAAGCCCCCGTAGCCTCCTGAACCGCCCCTCGCCTTCCGGAAGGCCGCAATCTGGGGCAACTCTGGAGGACGGGACGCACACCGCCTCTCCTGATACTTGGACCGTCCTGCTTGCGGCCCCAGTTCCAGGCTGCTGATTTTTTTCACGATCACCCTAACCCCTGTAGAGGCCTTCTCCGGATGCTTCTCACCGGAGAGGTTTGCCCAACGAGCGTGCGTAGGGAGAAATGCGAGGGGTCCTCAGTCCAGTAGCGACCGGATGGTTACATGGCAGGACGTTTTCACCCCACGCCTCACTCCGACAGATACCCCCCCTTCCGCAGGACCTCGACTAGCTCCTCGCTGAACGCATCCAGGTCGCCAATCGCGACGTTCGGCATCGTCCGCCTGGCCGCCGCGAACGTCGCCTCGCGTACGGTCTCCGAGCTCAGGCGCGCGTGGCCCAGGACAGGTTCACCGCCGTCGGCCACGGCGACACAACTTCCCGGAGCCCAGCCGAGCGCCTGATCGATTTTTACGTAGGTCGACTCACGCACATCCATCCCTTGCTCGACGCGCCGCCACGTGTCTTTCGAAATGCCGACTGCCCCGGCCGCCGCGAGGCGGGAGGGGTACAGCTCCAGTCGACGATTCTTCACGCGTGATGCGAGGCGTCCGAGTTCGCGAGTTCCCATACGGGCATCTTCGCAGGGCCAGCCAGGGCCAGCTAGGTTGACCCGCGAGATAGGTCGAGCGCTGAGCAAAGAGCCCCAGATCAAGCTACCTAGGGCCCATCTTGCGCGGCACTCGTCTCTCGGGAGCTATCTAGAGCTAGATATTAAAGCTAACTAAGGCTAGTTTGTATGCATCGACCGTTGACCTGCGAGGTTGACGCGGACGCGATATGCCCGGGACGCATGCGAGCCATGAGGGCGCGTACGCAGCTAGCACCACAGGCAGGAACAGGACGCCTTTGCCACCTCGAAACGGCACTCGTAGATACCTGAGATCCCTCCGTACATCGGTTTCCACTCCACCGACGACCACCTTGCGCCACATCTCGGCGAGGCCGATCAGTTTGAAAGGACATGACGATGGCCACCAAGGCCTACGAGCTCTACGGGATGCCCACCGCCCCCGAGGACCCCGAGCAGGAGTACATGACGGTTCAGGAGACCGCTTACGTTTTGAAGTGCTCCGTCTCATGGCTGCGCCGTTTTCTCCGTAAGCACGATGCGCTCTGTGGACGAAACGGCCGCAGCGGGCGGATCACCACCAACCGCGAGCAGCGCGTGGCGATTCACGCCGCCCGCTCCGCCGGCGACCCACGTACGGGGCGGCCGATGCCGCGCCAGTCTCGTCCTCGCCGCACGCATGTTCCTGGACGGTGAGCCCGTTCTCCGAGAGACCGGCGACTGGAGGGCGAGGCGCCCGCCTTCCAACCGGCCCCACAAGCCAAGGGTGGCCCGGCAGCGTTGGCAGGGGTCGGGTACCCGTGAGGGGGTCTCGACAGGCAGGTCGAGGAAGACCTCGACCTGTTGGCGGCAAAGCTCATGGCTAACAGGCCGGAGGCCTCCATGGAGCACAAGACTGAGCTCGGCCCCTCCTGGTTGGCCCCTGATGCGATTGCCGGTGCAACTCAAAGTCCCCGGCTCACAGTGCGCCTTCATGTGGGCCCTCAGGTCAGCGCAGGCTGTCTGAGTTGTCGTGCTCTCCGCCGTCCAGAGGTGGCCGACAGTCGTCCCCCGGGTCCTCGCTGTAAATGACCGCCGAGACCGCACTGTCGTAGGCTTCGTGTAGGCCGTTGCCGCTTGCGCCGAGCATTCTCTCCCAGTCGATTCCCATGCCTACGAGCCTAGCTGTACCGCTCGAGGATCTCGTCGACGTGAACGAGATGCACGGCCCGGCTGGTGCGTCGGGACGTAATCGCAGCAGGACCAGGACGAGTTCAGCCGCCCACATACGCGCCGGTCCCGGGCTGCCCGGGAAAGCGTGTCCGCGACCAACTGCTTGGACTTGCTGACGAGATCGAGCGCGGCAAGCTGCGACTGCGGCCCGAGTAAGTCATCAAGGCAAGGGCCTCTGTGAAGGTGCGCGTGGGCGAGGGCGTTGACCCCGTCCTTGGTCGCACAGGCTAGCGAAACCAGGCGAGACGGAACTTCTGCGGACAGTTGCCGCGTGTAGCCGTTCGGCCTGATGACGCTACCAGGGCGATGGACCCGTGGATGATGACTACCGTTCAAGACACTCACCACTTTGTCGGCTTGGCCGAGATCCCCACCGTCTCCGACTGGCGCCTGGGATAACCACAAGTGGCTCGCGATCCGGCGGACTCTGAAGGTGCCTGCCTGTTCCCGGACCTTCCTGTTCCCCTTCCCCACCGCCCGTCACGGCTATGCCGTCTGCATCGACGCGGGGACGAGCTGTGCCCCGTTTGCCTCGGTGCCCCGGGGCCGACCGCGTCCGGGAACTCCGCTAAGGCGCCTGCGGGCGCCGGGGACCCCGCGGACAGCGACACCCCGCCCATCGCGCACGGGGAGGCGGCCGCCGACCGCGCGACCAGCTCGCCAGGCTGCACCGGGAATCGCAGACGCGGGTCGAACTCGCCGAGGGAAACTACCAGAAGGCGGTGGACGCCTCCCACGCCCTGATGACGGACTTCGAGGAGGCGCACCGCCTGCGTGTCCAGCTCGACGCTCCCGGCCGAGCGGCGAATCGAGTGGATGGAGAAGCTGTCGAAGGCCCGGGCCGCCGCGTAAGCCAGCGTGACGACGCTCGAACAGGTGGAAGCGCTGATCCTCAAGGTCTGGTCGGTCAGAGCGGGTACGGGCGGGCCCTCGGCACGGCCGAGGGCAGCCAAGGGCCCGCCCCCTCGTTCCTGGTTCCGGAACACCGCACGCCCGCGACGGCCTCTCGGCAGGGGCCGGGGACGGTGCCTCGAACCGTGGGTTGTGCATACCATCGGCCGGGACAGCGGCCGGACTGCAAGAAGAACACCTGCACGCTCACGATCCTGATGTACTGGCTCGGCTCCAGCACTGCCGTCCTGGAGCGCGACGTGTACGACCTCGGCCGCATCGGCACGAACCTCGCGGCCAAGCCCGTCTGCTAGTTCCTGCGCGCCCGAGGCCTGCCGGTGGAGGACCCCGAGCTGCACCGGGACTGGGACCAGATGTGGATCGAGTCGACCCTCGCCTCGCTACCGGAGCTGACTGCGAGCCAGGTCCGCACCTGAGTGAAGGTCATGCGCGAGCAGGGCCCTCGCGAGGGCGAGCAGCGCGGGTACGACGGCATCCGCCGCTACCTCAGCCACTTTGAGCCCGTCCTGACCACCTGGACTGCGACCGGCGGCGTGTGACCTCCCTGCGGGAGATCCCTCGCCGACGAGCTGGGCGAGCGCCGCGCCGTCGCGAGGGGCCGGACGCGGCTGCGGCGGGGGTGCTCATCGGCGCTCCGTGGATTCGGTGCTGGCCGGCCGCTGGGCGTCGTGGCGGCAGATGATGGTGGTGGTGAGGCGGTCCTTGCGCTGCTGTTCGCGGGCGGCGATGGGGTGGGGGTCGAGGCTGGCGTCGGCGTCCGCGTCGATCCGCGAGACCTCAGTGCGCAGGGCGGTGATCTGGCTGTCGGTGCGGCTGATGTTGGTGCACGCCGGGTGGCAGCGGGAGTGGTCGGGGGTGCTGCGGCCGCCGTCGCGCGCCCGGTCGGGGTTGCACAGCGCGGTGAACGCGTCCTGGTTGCAGGCCAGAAACGCTTTCGGGCCTTCGTAGACCTGGAGGCGGGGGGGTAGTTCAGCATTTCTGTGTCCGCCGCGAACGGGGCGGACCGTTCGATGCTGTAGCCGACGAGCTCAATCCGTCCGGAGAGATATGTCGACGGCCACCGCGGTCGCGGACCGATGCCGGACCTGCGGTAGCAAGTTCGCCCAGAACCGATCGGTGGCGGAAGCCCGAGACTGTGAATGTCTACGACGGGGAGTTTGACCAGGCCGCCCGGAACAGCGTCATGAGCCTGAGTCTGTGACCTCTCCGGCCGACTTGTTGTGGGCATCACACATTCGGGCGTCGAGAGCGGCCTGGGTCTCAGGGTCGAGTTCGTAGTCACCGGCGGTTTCAGGGTTGACGTCCAGCGCGTGTGAGCGGAAGCCCTCACGCTCGGCGGAGAGCTGCTGGATGGTCCGGGTGATCCGGTGGATCTTCTGGTGCAGCCTCTCCCATTCTTGCTCGGCGAGGGCGAGCTCGGCGAGCTGGTTCTGGATCTCAGCCTCGCTTTCCCGGGCGTAGTCATCGCTGACCAGTGTGATCAGAGGAACCCCGAGCGCCTCGGCGGCGGTGACCGCCTCATCGAGCCTGACCGCGCGGGTCTGCTGCTCGATGCGCGTGATGGCGGTGGAGTCAACGTTCGTGCCGAGCAGTGCGGCCATACGGCGCGCCAGCTCTGCCTGGCTGATGCCTAGGCGTTCGCGTTCTTGACGAAGTCGGCGGGCGAAAAGGTCCCTGGGCAGTGGGTTCATGGCCGTTTGGCACTTCCTGGTCAAGATCGCGATCGACGCGGCGTGTGGGGGTGTGGCCCGCCTCGAAAACGAGCAGGCCTGCGCCGCAGCAGTGCTGGGGCAGCACATTACACATCCCACACTGCGGATTCCACAGGAGTTCACGACCCGAGGTCGCGCCGCAGCATCGATTCGACTCACTTCCTAGCACCTTTCAACCGCTTATCGATATCCTTTAGTGAATCCCTTCGAGCCACTGAGCAAATGGGGTACATTGGCCATCACGGACATGCATATACATGAGTCGACAGGCGAGTCGGCGGCATGCACCCAGTCACTCAAGAGCTTCTAGCGGTGCCCGCCCGGATGAGCCGATTCGCTTGTCACCTCACGGCCCACTGCCATGTCACCGAATGATGCGAAAGGCAAAGAGGGAAGAACCATGACGAAGATCTACGAGGCGGTCGCCCTCACACAGGCCTCCCTGCCAAGCGCGGCCTGGGACCTGACGAGCTTCCTGCAGAACGCCAAGTCGCAGATCCAGCTCTGGGGTGGCCTTCTGCTCATGCTGCTCGGCGCTGCCGGCCTGGTATGGGGCGGTGTACTCCTGCTCAAGAAGCTGATGGCCAATCCGCAGTCCGCTGGCAACCAGCAGGGCTGGGGAACGATCGCGCTCCTCATCCTCGTCGGCGGGGCCCTGGGCACCGGCGGGTGGTCGCTGATCTCGACGATCGGCTCCGGCGGCCAGCAGACCATCACGGACCTCGGCGGCGGCACGGTGATCATCCAGACCGCCGATGAGGTCAGCGGACTCCTGAGCGGCCCTTCCAAGTAGGAGGCCGTCACAGACCGTGCACACGACCGGGAGTAGAGGCGTCGAGCGGACCGGGTCGGTTGAGGTGCAGGCCTCCTCCGGCCCGGTTCGGCATTTCCGGGACCACAGCACAGCGCAGGCACGAAGGAGAGCAGAACATGGGGATCGCGGACAAGGCCCGGGCCTTCAACAGGAAGTTCAAGCTCGACTCGCACCACGCAATCGAGCGCTTCGGGGTGTTCTTCGGCATCTTCGCGGTCACGGGTGCGATCGTGATCAGCGCATCGGGTGCCTTGGCATACCAGGCGGGGCGTGACTCGCTATCGCAGACAGCGCTGTACACCAGCGGCTTCAAGACGTCCAAGACGAATCTCGACGGCACCGTCGACGGGGTCTACACCAACAAGAGCGGCAACAAGGCGCTCGTGATGATGCACTTCAACCCGACCGCCCAGATCTCGTACAACGCCGCGGACTACAAGGCGTTCCTGCTCGGGTCGGACACCTCGCTGAACAGCGAGCCGGTCAGCACCAACGGGATCAAGGGATCCTTCTACGCCTTCGGCTCGACCGGCTACATCGGGATCCTCCTCGACGCCGACCGGCCCTTCGACCGTCAGGTGTTGAACCTGACGGTCCGCGCGAACGCCGAACTCACCACTCCCGGAGCGAAGCGGACGCAGAGCAGCGGGAAGCTGGCTGGCGACGAGACCTTCTCCAAGTACGACCAGTGGCGGGTCTTCTTCAACCCCGGCGCGTCCGGCGTCCAGAAGATTGCGGCCCTCGACGCCCTGGCCTTCGACCCTGCACAGGCCTACTACGAGGTCGCGCTCAAGGAGAAGGAGGCCGAAGCCAGGGATGCCCTGGACCAGAAGCTCGTCGAGATGCGGACGAATCTGACGCAAATTCAGTCATATACATCCGACCTGCAGACGACGAAGATCGATGGTCTGTATCTGCGTCCGCCGACCGTCCCGGTCACGATCGCCACAGACGAGATCACAGGCTTCTCGGCGGCCGAAGCAAAGGACGGCATTCCGACGCTGGCACTGGAGACCAAGCACGTCGTCCCGGGCGGCTTTGACCTCAACTGGCGTGCAGGCAACGTCTACGACGGCTACCTCGACGCCCTGGTGCCGGCCGGACAGAGCTACGCCCAGTTCTTCACCAAGAAGCGAGACGTGGACTCGGATCCGACCAGCCGTCAGGTCTCGGACATGCAGTGGACCCTCTCGGACGGAACCAGCCTGACCAGGGACTACCAGTCTTCTGACGTGACGATGCGCCCGCTCATGAACATCATGAACAACCTTTCACAGGCGTATCAGAACTACTCCAGGAACAGGTCTCAATACCAGTCGGACCTCTCGCTCGACCTTCTCCGGCTGGACGTGAGCTTGCGGGACGTGCAGTCCAACAGCACCAGTCGCGGCGACAAGGACTTCCTCACCACGCTCCATTGAGTGCGGTGAGGAAGTGACGCAGAACGCCACCTGGCATTGGGATGGAAAGGAAAACGACATGGCCAGCGACAAGCCGACCCGAAGCCTCACGAAGGGGACGGCGAAGGATCTGCCGAGCGCGTCGGTGAGTCAGAGGATGCCCCGGCAGGGTCGCGGGACCAAGAGCCTCGGTCCGAAGGAGGGCACCGAGAGGTCCGCCGAGAGCAACGTCGGCGCGCCCAAGCACTTCCGGGGGGCAGGCGCTGACTCTTCCGCTCCCTCCGGCGCGGCGGACACCGCAGACATCACAGAGACCGCAGGCAAGGCGGCTGGTGCCGCGAACGCCATGTCGAAGATCAAGCAGGGCATGAACGGCGTCGCCGGAAACATGGCCGGAGGCGCGGCCCAGAAGGCGATCGAGGGGAACAGCAGCAGCGCGCCCCGCCGTAACGTCGGGCGTTACGCGGGGGCTGCCGTGTCCGGTGCCGTGACCGGCGCACAGGCTGGCGGGCTTCCGGGAGCTGTCGCTGGCGCGGCGATGAACGTCGGAGCCGAGGGGGCCCAGGACGCGGCCAAGGTCACCGGCGGCGGCCCGGACGTCAAGCCTGCCGACCAGCGTGAGCTGGGTGCCGGCGGCACGGGCTACGAGCGTGGCGCGTCGAAGGACGACGAGGGCCTGGGCTCGAAGACGGCCAAGGGTGTTGCCGTCGGCGGTGGCGCGGCTGCTGCCCCGCCGGCCATGGGCGTGGTCATGGCCATGGCCCTCCTGAACTGGCTGAAGGCCATGTTCTTCGCGGCCATGGCGATGGCTGTCAACGCCGGGAAGCTGCTGTGGACGCTCTTCGTCCACCTCCTCAAGGCGATCGGCCACGCAATCGCGGCACCGTTTGTCGCGATCGGCAGCTTCATAGCCAACACGGCCGGTGCGGTCCTGGGTGTCACCGCCACGGCAACGATGGCCCCTGTCACCGCCGCGATGTCGGGCATAGCCGCGGTGACGGCCACCGTGGCCCTGGTAGGCACGGCCCTCGCCGGCGTCCTCAACTCGACGGCGCAGACCGAGGGCAGCATCAACGCGAACGGGACAGGGTGCGTCGTCAACACGGGTAGCGTCGGCAATGGCTCCGGGGCCACCGTCCCGGCGGACGTGGAGAAGAACGCCAAGGTGGTCTACTCGGTGCTCAGCAGCTGGGGGATGCCGAAGGAGAACATCGCGGGCATCCTCGGCAACTGGTCACAGGAGTCCGGGATCGACCCGACGAGCGTGCAGAACTTCCCCACGGGGACGTACACCATGACCGCTGCGAAGACCAGCGCCGCACAGAACACGGACAACGGCATCGGTCTCGGACAGTGGACGTTCGGCCGTAACACACTGCTGCGCCAGTACGCGAAGAGCAAGGGCGTCGACTGGTTCACGATCAAGGCCCAGGTGGCCTTCATGGTCGATGGTGACAACCTGGGCGATGTCGCGGTCTTCAAGGACATGCTCAAGAGGTCGCAGGGCTCGCCGCGTGCGGCGGCGCTGCACTTCCACGAGAAGTGGGAGCGCTCAGCCGACAGCGCGGCCGGGCTCACCGCACGAGGCGACAAAGCCGAGATGTGGTTCGGCAAGATGAGCGGCTGGTCGGTCGACAGCTCGATCGTGGGCGTCGTCGAGGACATCGTCGGCGGGATCATCGAGAACATCGCGGACGGAATCAACACGATCCTTGGCAACTGCACCTCCAAGGGGAGCGGTTCCGTCTCGCTGAAGGACGGCGGGATGACACAGGAGGAGGCCCAGGGCCTCGTCAGCCTCTTCAACAAGGAGGGCGACAAGTTCCTCGACGATCGGTACGGTCCGGGCGGAGGCCCTGGCTCCTGCGGTGACAACCACGCGATGAACTGTGTGAGCTTCTCGACCTACTTCGTGAACAAATACACGACATTCCAGACCTACCCGGTCGGCGATGGCAAGGAGACCGCCTACACGATTGCGAGGGAGACCGGCAAGCAGATGTCCTCGGCCCCGACGGCGTACTCGGTGGGCTCCAGCCCGGGCTCGCCCCCCGCCGGTCACACGCTCGTGGTGCTCGGTGTCCAGGGCGACAAGGTCATCCTCGGCGAGGCTGGCTACTGCGCCTACATGGGTCGGGTTCGCGTCGACAGTGCGGCGCGGATGGCGGCCGAAGGCTGGAAGTTCGTGGACATGTCGGATTCAATGCTCCCTTCCGACAAGATCAAGACGGTCTGATGCGCTGCATCTGATCTGGAAGTGAGAAGCCGGTGCCGGGTGACCTGGGCACCGGCTTCTCCGTGTCCGGTGCAGGTCCTGCGCACCGACTGCACCTTTCGAATCCCATTGAATGCCCACAGAGTCCACGGGGAAATGCCTTTCCATATAGACTTGATTAGCCTATGTGGGCAAACGTTGAGTAAGGAGTGTGTTCGGTGAGGTCAGTCCATGACGAGTCCGATAGCCCGGGACCCGACCAGGAGACCGGATCGATGCCCGATGAGAAGCCCGCGGCACCGAAGACACGCAAGAGGGTCACCGGAGCCGAGCTCGAAGAGCACTTCGCGGGCTGGGCGAAGCGCCAACGAGAGCGGGGCCAGGTACGCAGTCGGGAGGACAATGCGCTCCTGATCCGACGCACTGCGACCGCGGTGATGGGGGCCGGGATCCTCACCCTGGTCGTCGCCGCGGGCGTGGCCGGCGAGAGCTTCGAGGCGAGCACGGCGGACAACAAGGTCCAGATCATCCAGCTCAAGGGGCGCCTGGATGACGCCCAGTCCACACCCGTAAAGGCGGACGCCGGCGCTCGGCTGTCCAAGCTCACCGAGGCGGCAGCCGCCGACGCGAAGAAGATCGCGTCCGGGGAGCAGACCTTCGCCACGCTATACCACCAGGCCAGCGCCCAGCCCAGCCCGAACAACGGGGCTCCGAACCAGGCCACGCTGGGGATCATCAAGCACCGCAGAGGCATGGCCCCGCTGTTCAGCAAGGACTCCTTCCTGGTCAGTGACGAGGAGGCATACGGCACCTCGTCGCTGACACCGTTCGACGCGACCACCGAGATCGATCCGCGCTACGCCTGGTACATCCGCTACGACGGCCAGAGCGCAGCTGCCCCGAGCACGTACGCATGGGAGGTCGGGACGGTGATGCCCGATCTGAGCGCGAAGGACGGCTCGGTGGCGACGAATCAGGCAAAGGTCGTCTGGTTGTGTCGGGATACGAAGAGCAGTGAGGTGCTCGCCTGGGCAAGTGCGCGCTACCTGCGCAACGGGACGACGGGGGCCTTCGACCGCCTGGCGCTCGTGGTGACCGCCACTGGGGCTCGGTACGGGATCCCCGCGATCAAGGCGGCTGGGTCCGAAGTGCCCGAACTCGGCGACACGGGCCCACGGGAAGAGGGTGAAAAGCGATGACAGAGCAGTCCGCAGCGCCCACGCGGCGGGGATCCCTCCGGCGCAACCTCGCGGCCCTGGCCACGGCAGTGGTCCTCGCAGTCGTCGCGACGGTTGCCGGTGTGACCTGGAGCAGCCAGCGCACGGCCCTGGCCGGGCAGGAAGCCCAGATCGACGATGTCGAGGGTCATCTGGCAGGCATCCAGAAGAAGAACGCCGAGCAGGTAGACGCGGACGTCATGGAGGCCCTGGGTGTCAGCCGGAACCGGCTGAGCACCGACGGTGAGCGTATCGTGTCACTGCTCTCGATGGCCTTCACCTGGGACTCGGGACAGAGCTACGAAGCGGCGCGCGAGAGCCTGAAGAACCGGTTCGGTCTCACCGAGAACGAGACGTTCCTGAAGTCGTTCATGCCTCCGTCGAGGTTCAACGAGGACGCTCAGGGACGGCGTTACTACTACATCGACACGGTCGGCCTGAACTCGGCCCCTGGCGCGGATCCGGGCATCGAGGTCGTCGACGTCAAGGCGGGCACCTACACCTATGCCGTGCTGGCCGACGTCGAGGTCACCTCCGACGCCGCGTCCCAGAACAAGGCGAGCAAAGCCAGTGTCACGGCGCACCGGCGCGCGCTGCTCTTCGTCACGGTCGACGCCCAGGGCAAGGTATCCAACCTCTCCGGCACTCCGTCGAGTGGCGAGACACGCTATTCCAATTGACCCACACCCACTTTCGACTCACATTGCCGATAGAGTTTCATTGATATTTGAGTGGAAGAGCGAGTTAATGATCAATGGCATCGACACAGACCGGTGAGTCGAGTGGAGACGCGAAGCGCAAGACGCACTTCGTTGCGCCGTCCGCGTCCTCGCCGGAGGGCGCGGACACTCCTGAGCCGACGGAGCCCGCGGGCGGCATGCGGAAGCGCACCCTCGTAGCCGGCGCGAGCATGGGTGTGGGCGCGCTGCTGTGCTTCGTACCCTCCGCGGGGTTCTCCGGCACTCAGGGCGCGGTGAGCGATACGGCTGCGCCGGAGATCTCGTCCCCGCTGGAGCAGATCGGGATCACCGAGGTGAAGACGGCGGCGCTGCCGGAAGCCTACGACGCCGAGCGCGGTCTGACCGCGGCCCTGACTGCGGCTGGTCAAGTCGCGGAGTTGCAGAACGACTACCGGCACCTGACTCCCCACGTTGCGGCGGATGGCGGCAGGCTCGACACGGCGTTGTCGCATTCGACGCTGCGTAACCTCACGCCCTACTTCGCCCCCTCGGTACACCAGGCGGACCTGGGGCCGTGGTACCTGCTCGCCAGTGACAAGGACGTGGCGGCTGGTGTCGGGATCCCGGCGAGCTTCCATTCCGGCTTCGAGTGGATTGTCCAGGTGCCTTACCTGGTCAATGACGACAGCACCGTCACGGTGACCTGGCTGGCGATGGAGACCAGGACGAGTGCGGGCGAGAAACCGGCGGTGCTGGCCTGGGCCCGCGCCGATTACGACCTGGTCCGCAAGGCGTTCGTGAGCATCCAGACGGCACGACGGCCACAGGCGAGGCCCTGAAGCAGGAGGTGAAGGTACCGTGAACGAGGCGATCAAGGACAGGCTGCACCAGCACTCCGGGAAGATCCTGCTCGGCGGCACCGGGGCGCTACTCGCGCTCTCGGTGTTCACGCTCGCCTCCGACCTGCTCAGCAACGGCCCGGCCGCGACGGACACCCAGGCCGACGCACTGGTCCAGAAGCTCGAAGGCAACCTCGACGACGCCAAGACCAAGCTGGCGGCGCAGCACGCGGCGCTGCTGGCCCAGGTGCCGGGCATGGACATCGAGCGGGTGAACCGTGACAGGGCGACTGGGCGGTCGCTTCTGCTCAGTCTCACCGGCAGCTCGACTTCGACCCGATCCGTCAAGGAGCAGCAGGTGCTGCTCGACGCGCGCCACGGCTTCCTCGACCACGAGTCCCGGGTACTCACCGAGTTCGTGCCGGAGTGGATGACGGCGACCGGAGCCACCAAGAACGCCGGGGCGACGTACACGCTTGGTGATCTGGACATTGATGTGAGTCGGGTGCGGGGCCTGAACTACTCCTACACGGGGGTGGCCCAGCTCGATCCGGTCCGCGTTGGACCGGATCAGAACAGTGCTGCCAGGGGCGAGTTCGCGGTCTTCACCTATTCCACCTCTCAGGACCGCACGGTGACGTTGCTGGACGTCTATCTGGCCTCCACCAAAATCCGCGATGCCCTCGCTGCCGCCAGCAAGGAACGGCCCTCCCCCAAGCCGACCGGGTAAGTGGAGCGCCCGCCGCTTCAGCACGCATCCCAGAAGACCCCGACGAGACGTAAGGACACGAACATGTCGACCCAGGCCCTGGAGAAGACCGAGACGACCGCCCCGACCAGCACGGCCGCGACGGCCGCGACGGCCGCGACGGCCGCGACGGCCGCGACGGCCGCGACGGCCGCGACGGCGAAGAAGACCACGGCGAAGGCCGTGAAGAAGCAGAAGGACTCGAAGCTGCGCACCGGATGGCGGCGTCTGGTCCCGAAGAAGGAAGCCGGCCGGTTCTCCGTCGTGGTGTGGGCGGGGTTCTTCCGGGCCATCGTCCTTCTCGCCGACTACCTGCTGGCGTTCGTCACGGCCGTGGTCATCATCCCGCTGCTGGGCGCATGGCTGCACCAGCAGTCGGGAGCCTCCCGGGGTGCGCTCAGTGCGGACGGAACCGTTGCCATGTGGCTGATGCCGCTCCTCTTCCTGGTCGCACTGCTCGCCGCGGGCGAGATCGTCGTCATGCGGGGCATGTGGCGCTGGGCAACGCGGATGATCGCGAAGATCCGGGACGCCCGGGGAGAGGTGACCGGGACCGACGTCACACCGAGATCCACGGCGAGGACCACCAACCAGAGCAAGGTCAACCGCAAGAGGAGCAAGTGATGCGCACCGCAGGGCTGACGATGAACAACGTATGGGCCCACCGTGTCCTGCGTGAACGGGGAGTGGAGACGTACCGGCTGGAGGGGGTGACCGCCGAGCTCGGCGTCATGGTCGAATCGCTCGAACTCAGGCACCGGGGGAAGGAGGAGAACTACCGTCCGTATCTGCATATGACGGGCGAGCTCCGCTCGGTCACCCCGGCCAAGGCGCTACCGTTCGGCATCTCCCAGGTGACCTACTCCCCGGGCCAGGGCGAGAAGGTAGACGCCTTCTACGAGTTCGATGACCAGCAGCTGGCCGTGCTCGTCAGTAAGGGCTACTTCGCGAGCGGCTTCGCAGTACCTGAGCAGGTCACTGGGATCGAGTGGGAGTTGCCGGCCACGGCGGACATGCTCGTGCTCGCTCCGTCGGGGGCGCAGACCGAAGGCGATGCGCCCGTGGTCTTCACCCAGGTCCACGGTATCGGGGGCTTGGAGATCGGTCTCGAGTCCAGCGGCTACGACCTCGCCGGCTACTTCGCCGACCACTCCAGGAACGGCGTCCCGCGGACGGAGACTGTGGTCGATACTCGCGGACTGAAGGCGCGCTCGGACGCGATCAACTCGCTGTTCACCGAGGACGAGCTGGGCCTGGACATCGGCGTCGAGCAGATCGTCGGAGCGCCCGTGCCCGAGGCAGCCCCGGTCGTCGACGGCATGAGTGCTCGCCTGCAGCGGATCGAGGCGGAGATCGCCGCCGAACGGGAGCAGTACCAGACCGAGCGGGCGAGCACCGAGGGCACCACGGAGAACCTCTACCGGGAGCGCGTGGCTGCACCACTGCACAGGGCCGAAGCGCAGAAGGAGATGCCGTTCGCTCCCACGGTCCCGGGCTGTCAGGCGCAGCGCGACCTGGACCTGGATCTCGACGTGGAGACAGAGGGGGAGCAAGAGACCCGTCGACGTGAGGTCGAGACAGTCCTGAGCCTGGACGAGCGCAAGCGTCAGGTGGCCCAGCGTGCGGCCGGTCTGGACCTCGGTGAGGACGGCGAGCAGAGCCTGAGTTCCTGAGGACAGATCAGGCATGAGGCATACGGCCCCGGTTGCTGGCGGACGGCAGCCGGGGCCGTAGTGCACCGGTACCGAGACAGGAAGGAGAGCGGCGATGAGCCTGAAGCAGGGCATCGTGATCGTCAATGAGTTCAGCGTGCCGCTGCCCGGCGGCAAGGGCTCGCGCGGCGCGACGCCGGGCGACTACATCACCCGGTACATGGCCCGCGATCAGGCGACGGAGTCACTGGCTCCGATCCAGCGCCTGCGCACCGACGACTTCATTCTGCGCTACATGGCACGGGAGTCAGCCGTCGAGCGCGTCGGTGTCTCGCGGGGCGCGGCAAAGCGTGAGATGCGCCAGGCCCAGGGCAAAGCGGGCGTGGCATTCGGCTACGGCTCGGTCTCGCTCTCCGACGAACAGCTCACGGCGGCCAGCAAGGACATCCAGCACTACTTCGACGCCGGGCACACCGTACTGAAGACCGTGTTGTCCTTCGACGGGGAGTACCTGCGGAAGCACAAGATCGTCGACCAGGACTTCCACTGCGAAGCCCGCGGTGACTACCGCGGGCATGTCGATCAGATGAAGCTGCGCATGGCAATCATGCACGGCGTGGACCGCATGAGATCGGGCACCAGCGGCTTCGACGACCTGCGCTACGTCGGGGTCATCCAGGTCGACACCGAGTACGTGCACTGCCACCTGGCGATGGTCGACTGCGGCCGGGGCCGGGTGACGAAGAACGGCACACAGCGCGGAAAGCTGCTGGACCGGCACAAGTCCCGGCTTCGCCGCGGCATCGATGCCTGGCTGGACGAGAAGCAGGCGGTGGCTCACCTCTCCAGTGCCGTCGGTTACGAGCGACGCAACGTCACCACTTTCATCAAGCGGTGGGCGCACGAGCGGATCCGTGCCGAGTCTCTGGCGCAGTTCGTGCTCGCCTGCCTGCCGGCGGACCGAACGCTGTGGCGCGCCGGCTCGAACGACGCTCGGATGCGCAAGGCTAACGAGCTGGTGACCGAGCTCGTGAAGGAGCAGCTCGAACGTGCCGGGTCCCCGATGCCGGAGGCCATGGAGCGAGTCGTGGACTACGCCAACGAGCGCCGGGTGAAGGAGTCACTGGACACGGAGGAATGGCAGAAGCTGGTCGAGTGGGGACGCGTACAGATCGTGGAGCGCGCCGTCAACGGCGTCTACCAGATGCTGAGGGCCATGCCGGAGTCGGAGCTGCGCGTACGCACGCCGATGCTCGACGTCATGGGGATGGACTATCAGCAGATGGCGATGCTCGCCGCGGACCGGCAGGGCGAAGAGGAGAATGCTGAGGTCGGTTTGGTCTCCTTCGGCTTCCGACTGCGCAGCTACGCCTCACGTCTGCAGCATCACCGGGAGAAGGCCGAGGTCTACCGCGACCTCGCGCAGCAGTGGGAACGGGCCGAGGAGGCCGGCGTGGCCGCTGAGGACTCGCGCCCGCTCTACGACTTCTACCGCTTCGAGGAGAACTACCACCGGCAGCTGATGAGCAAGTACCGGTGCTTCCTGCCCATCCTCGACGACGCCGACCAGTGGTCCGAGCAGCAGCGGGAGGTGGCGGCCTACGGCCAGCGGCTGCTTTCGCTCATGTCGCTGCGCGCGGACACCTCCCTGCAGCGGATGAGGGACCCGGAGGAAGCTGAGAGCCTGGGCCGGACGATCTACGATCAGCCCGGCGGCAGGCTCCTGACCGGGGGCGCGCACGGCCGGGCGGTGCTGGACGCGCGCATCCGGAGGATGAAGCAGTCCTATGACCGGAAGCTGGACGACCTGCGGGCTGAACTCGCTTCCTCCGGCCTGGTGCTGCGCGTGGCGTCGAGCGCCGAGGATCCGGCGAGTGCGGATGCTGACGTGGTCTGCACGGACTTTGAGATTGTTGCCGGTGCCGCGTATGACCTCGAGGAGGTCAAGGCCCTGGATCTGCACCACCTGGGCTACGACTTCGTCACCGACGTCGAGATCGGGCCGCACGCACGCCAGACCTTCTTCGAGACAACCAGTGATCGCCGGCGGCTGCTGCTGGCGGCGATGGACTACCTGGACCGGTCCGGCCAGGCCGAGGCAATTCCCGATCTGCCGGTGGACGATGTTGCAGCGATGACACGGGTCTTCCAGGAGCTGACGCTTCAGCGGACGGATGAGGGATCTGGCGCGCTCGTGTTGCGTTCCCGGATCGCAGAGCTGCGTGCCGAGCGCGAGCAGACCGAGCGGATGCGGCGGTCCAAGGCTTCGTCGCTGGACGCTGGCCTCGTCGTGCGGGTCCAGGACCAAGTCGATCAGGCTGTGACCACAGCGGATGCCAGGACGGCATTCAACTCGCAGTCGCCCCACATGCTGACCAACTTGGAACGCAACCAGAAAGACTAGTCGTCGCCCTTATCGAATGCCCTATGAGAGTATTAGTGTGAAGGCTGTTCGACAGGGACTCAATGTCTTGTTCGGACGATGCGACTGATCGCGGCCGACTCGTCAGAGGGCAGTCGGAACGAACGGAGGGAAGAGATCATGGCACTTCTCAAGGGCAAGGGCGCGATGACCGGAGTCAACCTCATCGCGAAGGTCTACAAGAACGGCATCACCAAAGACGGCAAGTCCCAGTACGCCGACGTCCAGCTTGACGCTCGAGATCCGCGCGGTCCGGAGCAGACGAACCTGCACCTGAAGTCCGATCAGGTTCAGGGCGAGGACGGCAAGGTCCGCTACAACAACGGCGTTCCGTACTCCACCGGTCAGATGGAGGAGATTATCAAGGCCGCAGGTCCGAACACCGAGCCGATCCTGAACAAGGACGGCAACGAGGTCGGCACCATCTACGGCTTCAAAGGCAACGTAATGCCCGCGACGCGCGGCACTGGCCTGGTGGTCAACACCAAGTCCATCGTGGCCTCCGAGTTCAAGGTCGACGCCAAGACGCTGGACAACCAGTTCGCGTCCACGCGCGCCGCCCACGAGGCGCGGGCGGCAGCCAAGGAGTCGCTGGCTCCGGCCCCTGAGGCCAAGCAGGAGCAGGCAGCCGAGGCAGAGGCCAACGAGCCGGCGGTCGGCTGAGACCGCGGTCCAGTCAAGCCTTATTCGAAAGGCCCCTGGATGCCACTTGGCGAACTCGCCGTCGCCGCAAGCGGAATGCTCGCTGACGGCCTCGCCGCCATGGGCGCCTCGACGTACTCGCGGCGCCGCTCCCGTCAGGGCGATAAGCCGGCTTCGCACGGCTGATTCACAGATCCCCAGCGCGTGCACCCGGAATGACAAAAGTCTCTCCGCGATCGGCCCCAGCGTGGCCTACAAGATGACGGACCACCCAGAACGCTGCCGCGTGGAGCGATGGGGCCGATGCGCCGCGACCTGGCCACGTGCCAGGCCCGCAGTCCAGGCCCGCAGTCCAGGCCTCGGCGATGCTGGCGCCCGACAACGCGCCCATTGCCTGACCACCGACCTCCCGCCGAGGCACACCCCCACCCAACTACACCCCTTTTGGGAAGGTTTGTACATGTCTGCACGTCGCGCAGCCGTGCCCACCGCCACTGCGGCCGTTCTCGCCCTGCCGCTGCCGTCCGCCCCGGCGGCCACCACTGCGCCGAAGACGGTGTGGTCCTGCCCGGACAACCCGCCGCTGCCGTACACGCTCCACGCCAGCGCGGTGACCATTCCCTCGAAGGCCACCACCAAGTCGACAGCCGTCGGAGTCCATTACAAGTCACCCCCGCCCCTCTGCTCCTGCCTCTCTTCCGCGCAGGTACCGTCATGCTCCCCTTCGCCGTTCCTGTGCCGATGACGCGCAGCTCGTTGATGCGCGCCAGCGACGCCCTGGCCACCCAGACCGCCACCTACGCCATCCCCCTGCTCATCCTGGTGACGACCGGCTCCACCGCCCTGACCGGCGCCGCCTTCCTGCTGGAATGGCTGCCGCGGCTGGCCGCCTTTACCATCGGCGGGCCCCTGGTCGACCGCTTCCGCGCCGACCGCGTCTTCCGCGCCGCCGCCCTCGCCCGCACCCTGCTGTGCGCGGCCGCGGCTGGCGCCCTGGTCGTCCTGCCCGCCGCCAGCATCGCGGCGACCGCCGTCGTCATGACCGTCGGCGCCGCTGGCGGACTGCTTTCCCAGGCCTGCTTCGTCGCCGTCGAGACCCTCGGCGCGCATGCCAGCCGCGCTGCCGGGGCGGACGCCCACCGCGTGCAGTCTGTACAGATCGGCATCGACCAGAGCGCCCTGCTGGCCGGCCCGCTCCTCGGCGGCCTGCTGCTGGCCGTCGACCCCACGCTGATGCTCACCGCCGTAGCCGCCCTGTCGGCCATCGCCGCCGCCAGCACGATCCCCGCTCCCACCACCGCGGCTGGCCCCGGTACCGGGGTGCGCGCCGTGACGGCCAGCCTGCGCACCGGATGGCGCACCGTACAGTCCATCCCCGCCCTGGTCTGGCTCGTCACCGGCCTCGTGGCCAGCAACCTGGCCCTCGCCGTTACCCAAGCCAGCGCCCCGATCACCGTCATGACCGGCTACGGGCACTCCTCCATCGCGGTCGGCGCGGTCTGGAGTGCGGCCGGCCTGGTCTCCCTCGCCGCCGTCGCCGCCTGCCGCCGCGCCATCGACCACTTCGGACTGTGGCCGGTCGGCGCCGTCGGCGCTGCCACCGCCTGCGCCGCCTGCCTGGCCACCGCACTGGCCCCCAACCTCGCCGTGTACGCGGTGACCATCGGCATCCTGATGGCCGGTGAGGGCGCGCTGACCGTCGTGCTGCGCACCCTGCGCGCCCGCCTCATCCCCGCCGCCGTCTTCGGCAGCACGCTCAGCGTGACCATCGTCCTCATCGTACTGCCGATGCCCGTGGCCGGCGCTCTGGTGGCCGTCCTGCCCGCCAGCGCCCTGCCCGGCCTGCTCCTTGCCTGCGCCGTCCTGCAGGGCGCGGCCATGGCCCTCGCCTTCCGCGGCCTGTGGCACCACCGCGCCTCCTACGCGCCGAGTCGAACAGCCGCAGATCCCACGGCCACCGACCCCCCGACCGCCGCCCAGACCGACGCACTGCGCACGGCCTGATCCCACCTCCAACCCGCCCGTCCCACCGGGGAGTTCACCGTGTCCCACCCCATGCTTCTCGTTATCGGCCCCGGCCCGCGCCCCCTGCGCGGCTGCCTGCTGGAGCAGACCGCCGCCCACTACCCGCTGCTGCTGATCAACGACGCGCCCCCGACCTGGCAGAGGCCCTACGTCATCGACCACGAAGTCACCGATCTCAGCGACCCGATCGGGCGGCCTGTCGTCGACAACGTATACCTCGGCGCCGAAGAGGGGCCGGTGGATTCCAAGTGACCGGCCACGAGACGTTCGGGACCGCCCGGCACGAGGCGCCACTGCGCTCCGTACCCGCTTTCGTCGCCGCGGCCGACATCCTCAACCGGATCTCGCCCTCCCACGCCCCGGTCTTTACGTCGGAATCTGGGGGACCACCCTGGCCACCGCCGTACTGCTCGCCTTCTCGCTCGCGGGATGGTGCCTGGCCGCAGCCGCCGTCTGCCTCCCGCTGAAGGCCCTGACCAAAACCACCCTGCCCTCCCCAGCCTCCTGACCTTCCTGGAGCCCTCCCATGGCAACCACGCCCAAGCCCCTGCTGCTCCTTGGAGCAGGCGGAACTTCCCCCGCCTATCGCCTCGCACTCCTGGCGAGCATTGCCGCCGCCTACCCCGTCGTCCTCGCGGACGCGAACGCCCCCGACTGGACCCGCCCCTACCTGATCGATCACATCCCTGTCGACCTCACCGACACCGAAGCCACCGCAGCCCGGGTCAAGACCTACGCCGCACACCACGATTTGAGCGGCGTGATGACCTACATGGAGCACCACGTCGTCACCACGGCCCTCCTCGCGCAGCAGCTCGGGCTGCCTGGCGCCAGCCCTCAGTCCATGGAGGCCTGCCGGGACAAGGCGGCCACCCGCCGCCTCCTGGACATGCACGGCGTGCCCTCCGCCCGCTCGGTGCTGGCCGACGACGCGGACACTGCCGTCGCATGGGCCGCGGAAAACGGCTTCCCCGTCATGGTCAAACCCCGCGCCCAGGCAGGCAGCGCCGGCGTGATGCGGGCCAACACCCCCTCCGAAGTACGGGCCGCCTTCGACCGGGCCCGCCGGGAGACCGTTCTCGGCCTCGACGCCTACGGACCCCAGGGAGTACTGGTCGAGGAGTTCCTGGACGGCCCGGAAATCAGTGTGGAGACGGCAGTCCTCGGCCCGAGCAACAGCCGCATCATCGCCGTCACCCGCAAGCGGGTCGGGCCGCCGCCCACCGCCCAGGAATACGGGCACTGCGTCGATGCCCACGACCCTCTGCTGGCCGACCCCGAACTCGCCCGCCTGATCACTGCCGCCGTCGACGCCGTCGGCGTGACCTGCGGATCCCTGTGCATCGAGGTCATGCTCACCGCCCGCGGTCCGCGCATCGTCGAGATCAACGGCCGTCCGGGAGGCGACCTGCTCCACGTCCTGATCGATGAGGCACTGGGCCTGAACCTGGCCCAGATCGCGGCGGACATCGCCACCGGCACCCGCCCACGACTGCAGCCCATTCGCGCACGCAGCGCAGCCATCCAGTTTCTCTACCCGGACCTCACCGGCGCCCTACAACACCTGGCAGCCCCGAGCCGACTGACCGATCGCGACTGGCTGGAGCGACTGGTGATCACCAAAGAGCCGGGAGCTCATGTCGCAGCGCCACCGGCAGCCACCTACGACGACCGCCTCGCGCACTGGATCGTTCGCGGCGCCGATCCCGCGCAATGCGCGGCACGCCTGAGCCAGATCGAAGACGCACTGGAACTGCTCATCGCCCCACCGGTCCACACGACCGCCTGCAGCCGATAGAAACCGCACCAGCACACAGAACGAAAGGCCCCGGAGTCCAATCCGAGGACCTTTCACTTTCGCTATTCAGCACCCCATTTAATGCGACTCGGTATAGAATTTCGGCCGATTTTCCAGTTGAATCACAAGTCCAGTCGAGAGGCCTTGCGCGGCATGTTCCATGAGGCGCAGCCCAACGAGCGCTACCCACTCCTGTCCAAGCTCTCGGAGCCACTGAAGAAAGCCGAGCGCGACATCGTCGGCCGTGAACACGAGACGATGCAGCTGCTGGCCTCGATGAGCCGCCCCGAGCTGTGCAATGCGCTTCTCCTGGCCGAGGCCGGAACGGGAAAGACCGCATTGGTCCAGGCCACGATGCTCGTAGATCCGGATCGCCTCTACCTGGAGGTGGACCCGGCGCGTATGATCTCCGAGGCGGGCAACGCCGAGAACATGGCAGCGAAGCTCAAGGGCTTCTTCGACGAGGCCGAGGACTTCGTCAAGGACGAGAAGCACGAACTGGTGCTCTTCATCGACGAGTTCCACCAGATCATCCAGCTCTCCGACGCCGCCGTCGAGGCGATCAAGCCGGTCCTCGCGGCTTCGGGAACCCGAGGCATCAGGATCATCGCGGCGACGACCTACGAAGAGTTCCACAAGCACATCGCGCCGAACCAGCCGCTCGTCGAGCGCCTGCAGCGCATCAACCTCAACCCGCCGGACCAGGCGACGACCATCAAGATCCTGCAGGACATGGCCGAACGGTACGGGGCGGCCGACGAGTTCTACGACGACCACATCTTCCGGCAGATCTACGAGTACACCCAGCGGTACATGCCGGCCAGCGCCCAGCCGCGCAAGTCGATCCTCGTGCTCGACTCCATGTTCGGCTGGCATCGGCTGACGCACCGGCCGATGGACCGGGACCTGCTCTCGGACGTGCTCATGGAATCCCTGAACGTGAACGTCGCGTTCCGGGTCGACGGCGCGAAGATCAAGCGGCAACTGGACGCCAAGGTGTTCAGCCAGGACTGGGCGACCGGCGCGGTGGCGCGTCGTCTGCAGTTGTCGGTGGCCGACCTCAACGACAAGGGAAAGCCGATGGCGAGCCTGCTGTTCACGGGATCGACAGGAACGGGGAAATTCTGTATCGACTCGACGCAGGTTCCTGTCTACTCGAGCGACGGCGAGACCACCTGGAAGTTGCACGGCGACCTGGCCCCGGGCGACAGAGTGTTCGGTCGCCAAGGCCGCCCGGTCGAGGTGCTCGGACACTTCCCGCAGGGCATGCAGGACGTCTACCGGGTCACGCTCTGGGACGGCCGGACTCTCGACGTTGGAGGACCGCACTTGTGGACGGTCTACACAGCCAAGCAGCGGTCGAAGAAGCATGCGGGCAAGGACGTCGCGCCGATGGTCCTGAGCACGCAGGAAATGGTCGAGCGTGGCGTCGTGCGCGCCTACCCCGGCGACTCTCGGGAGGATCTGAAGTTCTTCATCCCGGCGAACGGGCCGGTGCACTGGCCGGAGCAGGACTTCGACGTCGACCCGTACGCCTTGGGCGTCCTCATCGGCAACGGGTGCCTCACTGAGACGCAGCTGACGCTCTCGTCTGACAGGGACGACGCCGACCACACCGTGTGGACGGTGGGCGAATGGCTGGGATCGGCACCGAAGTCGTACGGGCACAACTACAGCTGGGTCTTCCCTGTCGGTGTTGGCCCGGTGGAGGACCGCCGCGATTCGCTGTACCAGACGAAGGACGTGCTCGCCTCGGTTCCCGATCTGATCGGTGCGCGCTCGGCGGAGCGCCGTATCCCGGAGAGGTACAAACACGGATCGGTACAGCAGCGGTGGGCTCTGGTGCGGGGCCTTTTCGACACCGACGGATCGATCGGCGCCTCGAACGACCGCTTCAACGTCTCGTACTCGACGCTCTCCAAGGGGCTCGCGGAGGACCTCAGGGAGGTGCTGTTCTCGCTCGGCGTCTCGAACACGATCAAATCGTGGACACGCACGAAGGAGGGCGGGCGCGAACTGACCGAGTACGGCGTGCACGTGAAGGTCGGCAACGAGGATAAGGCCCGGCTCTTCTCCCTCCCCCGCAAGCACGAGATCGCACAGCGGGCGGTCATCGACACCTCGGGTCGTAAGCGCGTGAAGAAGTTCGACATGGTCGGCATCGCGTCGATCGAGAAGCTGCCGGAGCAGCAGAACTCGTCGTGCATCTACGTCAACGACGAGGAGCATCTCTACCAGGCTGGTCAGTTCGTGGTCACGCACAACACCGAGTTGACGAAGCAGCTGGCGCGACTGCTGTTCGGCGATGACCAGCGGCACCTGATCCGGTTCGACATGACGGAGTACGCCGAGGACTCGTCGTTCGCGGCGTTCCGTTCTGAGCTCACCAAACGCGTGTGGGACCTCTCCCACGCTGTGCTGCTTTTCGACGAGGTCGAGAAGGCATCGGCGATGGTCACGCGCGTGCTGCTGCAGGTGCTCGACGACGGCCGGCTCAACGACGACAACAACCGCGAGGTGAGCTTCCTCAACACCTACATCGTGCTGACGACGAACGCCGGCTCGGAGATCTACAAGGACATCGCACAGTACGCGGCGGACGACACCGGGTCGGGCAAGCAGCTGCTGAAGTACGAGAAGCTCATCCGCCGCTCGATCTCCTCGACGACAGGCAACAACCGGATCCCGCCCGAGCTGTTGGCCCGTATCGACGCGATCGTGCCCTTCCAGCCGCTGTCGCTGCCGACGCAGCAGAAGATCGTGCGGGAGAAGCTGCTCCAGATGGTGCAGGAGGTGTTCGTCAAGCACAACGTGCGGGTCGACGTCGATTCGAGGGTCCTGCAGTACCTCATCGAGGACAAGGGCGACACCGACTCCGATGCCGGTGGCGCACGTGCGGCCGTGTCGAAGCTGACCGACGAGGTCACCACCGCGGTGGCGACGTTCCTCAACGAGCACCCAACGCAGCGACAGATTCGCATCGACGTCGTCGGCGACCTGGTCAGCGACGACAAGAACCTGCTGAGTTCCGACGCCTACGTCGAGGTCAGCGCGGTGCGATGAGTCAGCCAAGGACAACGGAAATCACTTGACCGATTAGTCGATAGACCATTCATGACCTTTTAGTTGCCTACGGCGATAGGGCGAAGATAGGGTGCACATAAATCAGATGAGCCGTGTTCTTTAAGCGAAGGGATCGGCATCAATGGGCATTCCGGGAACGGCATCGGTCCGCCAGAGGAAGGTACGCAAGAAGAAGCCCGACGAGCTTCTGGCCTCCGTGGTGAGAGAGACGGCGATCCCGGCTGCAGTCGAGCTGATGCGGTCAAACACTCCGTTCGTCCTTCCCAGCGGTACGGCCTGGGTGATGCTCGTGCTCGCAGCCGACTCGATCGGCGGCTTGAGCAAACGGCACGGCCGGGACGAGGCGAAAGGCTCGATCATCGAGCTCATCAGCTCCGACCAGATCAGCACGGTGGCCACGGCGGAGATGATCGAAGAGGAAGTCTTCGGCATCATCCCTACCGGCAAGACTCTCGAGCGCGTGGAGGAGTACGCGCTGCTCACCGGCGCCGCCTACACCTGGGCCGTCGTGTGGCAGAAGCCCAGCGGCGATCTCCTCGTCGATCTGGTGAACGATGCGACCTTCGCGCAGGCCCGCTCTGTCATCGCGGGCACCACGAGTCTCGAAGAGGCCCTGGGTGAGAAGGCGTGGGCGGAGCACAGCGGCCTGGTCGTCGAGGTCGGGGCCACCGGCACTGCCCCCGCGGTCCTTGAGGAGGACGAGGGGGACGCGATCTTCGACGAGATCCCCGGTGACGAGGGGGCTGGCGAGGGCCTTGACGACGAGCCGCTCTTCAGCGACGCCATCGACGATGAGGGGGCGGACGCACCCATGTTCGACCAGGACGATGCGGGCGTCGCGCCGGTCCAATCGGGGCCGGACCACGACGACGAGGCGGTCGGCTACGAGGGTTTCGACGAGACCGACGCCGACTACGGCATCGAGGGTGACTACCAGGAAGCCGTCGGCACTGTGCTGCCGGTCGATCAAGCCCAGGTGCGCGACGTCATCGCCCGCCGGTTCCTCTCCGAGGAGCTGAACCTGGACGTCCGGCTCGATGAGTTCAACGCGACCTTCGCCATCGGCGCACCGGTCGTGCAGATCGCTGTGCCCGAGGGCGCGACGGAGTGGCTCGGGGACCAGGTCGCCCAGCTCAACAGGCAGGCCAACGCCGACCTGACGCAGCTCCGTTCCGCCCACGAGGACGAGCTGCGGGCACTCTACGTCAACCTCATGTCGGCGCACACCGAGCAGGTCATCCGCGATGTGGCCACCGACCGCGCCGGCTCCCGGTACAAGCTGCTGAAGGACGCCGCCGAGTCCGAGCACCAGCAGCGGCAGGCGGAGAAGGACGAGAAGATCCGGGCCCGCCGGGCGGAGATCGCCAAGGACTACGAGTCACAGGTCTCCAAGGTGGCCCAGCAGGCGGCGCTCTCGGCGGAACTGCACTACAGGGAGCGCAACCGCCCGAAGATGGAGCGCGATCAGCTCGACTCCGTCGCCGTGATCGAACGGGACATCGAGGATACCCACGCGCACAACCAGCAGGAGATCCTGCGTGTCCGGCGTTCGGACGCGACGCTGAAGATGCAGACCGGGCAGACGCGGATCTTCGACGTGCTGGCCGAGCGCCAGTCTGAGTACCTGGCGGCCGAGGAAGGGCGACTGAACCAGTGGAAGTCCGAAATCCAGCGGATCGTCGACGACAACCGCAAGGCCGACATCGCCCAGTCCGAGACGCTGGCCGAGCACCTGCGGACGAAGGACGAGATAGGCGTCCTGCGCCGGGAGCAGCAGAACCTCCTGGAGTCGGTGCGCGCTGAGCACGCCGACCGGATCCGCCGGATGGAGGAAGAGGTCGAACGCAGCCGCAAGGACGCCATCACGCAGATGACCGCTCGGGACACCGAGTGGATGCACAACCTCGACCTGGAGAAGGCGAAAACCAACTCTCAGGTGGCGCGGGCCACCGACCTGCTCCAGCAGCTGTCGACGGTCGAGGAATCCGTGGCCAAGCGGTACCAGGTGCGTCTGACCGAGATGCAGGCTGACAAGGAGTCCTATGCCAACGAGCTGGCGCGGGCCTCCGAGATACAGAGCCGCTCGAACAAGATCCTCGTGGTCATGATCGTCACGCTCTCGCTCCTGATGAGCGTGAGCGGCTTCATCGTCGGGGTGGTCGTGACCCGTTGAGCGATCCGGTCAGGACCGACGGGGTGATCTTACGGCGCATGGGGTGCGTTCCCCATGCGCCGTCGGCGTCTGCGCAGGCAGGCGCATTGGACAGCAGGAAAGCAGAACGGGCAAGACCCGAGAGCAAGGGATCACGATGGCCACGAACAGGCGGAAGGCGGCACGGCCTGAGGCGAGCAGCTGGGACAAGATCTCCGCGCGGTCGCCCGGCGAGACGCTGACGAACCGAGACGTCTACGACAACCAGCAGCTCGACCGCAGCAAGTTCTCGCCCCTGAGGTCGACCAGACCGGGCATCGTCGTCGCGGTGATTGCCGGCGTACTGGTGACGGTCGTCGTCTGGGTCCTCTACTCGCTCATCGCCACGGTGGCGCTCTCGGCGGGCGCGTCCGCGGGTTCGGGCGGGCCGGACAGCAGCACTGGCAAACCGAGCGCGTACTACACCCAGGACACCACGACGGGTGCGGGTGGCTCGGTCGTGAAGTGCTACCGGCCTCTGGCCAAGGACGGCACCCTGGACGTGAAGGCGAGGTGTTATCCCAGCACCGAGGCTGTCCCGGTCCCCCGCTGGTACACCGCGGCGAAGGATGGCAGGCCCGGCGCCGAGAGGCCGTCCGAGCCGAAGGAGCGCTCGACGACTGTCGGCGAGCAACTGGCCGACGTCTCGGGGTTCAAGCTCTTCATCGCGCTCGGCTCGGGTCTGCTGGTCGGCCTCATCATCGGCACGTGGTTCTCGCGGAAGGTCGCTGCGGCGAACCTGATGAACGACACGAGCGACATCAACCAGTACCACAACGACCAGCACATCGCCCTGCCGGAAGAGATCCAGCAGAACTACGACTGGTTTCCCGACGCCGGTGCTCACTCGAGCGTGCAGGCCAGCTCGATGCTCAGCCACATGATGCTCCGGAAGAAGGGCCTGGGCACCGTCGAGGTCGCCCAGCTCGCCGAGAAGGACATCATCGACGAGGAGGGGAACCTCGTCTACTACGCCGGCGAGGTCATGGACGACGACGAGGGCAGTCCGCTGACGCAGACCCTGCCGATCATCGACGAGGACTTCGGCGACGAGCTGTTCGAGGCATCAGGGATCCCCGAGGACAAGAGGCTGCGTCAGAAGTACGACACCAGGCTGATCCCGTACAACCCTGACGGCAGGAACCGGGACAAGCGCGGCTTCGGGTCGGACAAGTACAAGACCGTCGCTGACCTGATCAGGCAGGACTGGACGTTCCCGGCGTACGAGGTCCAGCGCCCGGCCGGGGCATACGTGGTCGATACGGCGCCGGTGAACACCATGGTGCTGGCCATCACCCGGGCCGGCAAGGGCCAGACCTACATCGAGCCGGTCATCGACATGTGGTCGCGGGAGAAGAAGCCTTCGAACATGGTCATCAACGACCCCAAGGGTGAGTTGCTGGTGAAGAACTACGTGCCCCTGGTCACCCGCGGGTTCGAACCGGTGCAGTTCAACCTGATCAACTCCATGAAAACCGACATCTACAACATCCTGGGGCTGGCGGCCGACGCGGCGCGTGAGGGCAACTTCACCAAGTGCGCACTGTACGTGGAGAACATCGCCGGGATCTTCTTTCCCCTCGACGGCAGCGAGGACCCAGTCTGGCCCAATGCCGCCAACAACGCCTTCAAGCGCGCGGCCTACGGACTCATCGACTTCTACCTGGAGGAGGAGCGTGAGCTACGCAGCGCTGCAGCCGTGCTGAACATGGACCTCGCCCTGGTGGAGCAGAAGCTCGACGACCTCTGGGGCAAGGTCACCCTCTACAACTGCTACCAGCTCTTCGTGCAGATGAGCTCCAAGAAGATCAAGAACCCCGAGGCCGAACTGGAGAAGCGGGTCAAGGCCGGCGAGTTCGAGAACAACGAGGACGCCCTGGCCGAGGAGCAGGAGAAGGCGGCGGCCCAGGCCTTCATGTGGGAGGGCAAGGCTGATCAGGACATGCTCAGCCTGTACTTCAACGCGAGCGAGGAGCTGCCCCGCAACAACATGCGCACGCTGGTGGGCAACGCCCACAACGCGCTGCGCTCGATGGCCGGCGCGGAGAAGATGCTGGCCTCGGTGTACGGCATCGCCATCACCGCCATGTCATTCTTCACCGACCCCACGATTTCAACGCTGACCTCGGGCAAGCCCTCGCAGAACACCGACCTGGCCGGCCTGAGCTTTCCGCGGCGCCTCGGTGTGCGCTTCGCGCCGAACTACGTCAAACGCGACCACCTCGTCGGACAACAGGCCGTGTGGTCGGCCTATGCGGACCCGATGTTCACCGAGAACCTGGGCGAGGACTTCACACACGAGGAGATCGTCGGCCGCGAGGGCTGGGCGCGGTACAACTTCAAGGGCAAGTTCCCCAACGACGAGGCCTGGCTCAAACTGGAGCTGGTCAACCCGCAGACCAAGATGCTCGTGCGCACCTTCTACTTCAGCTTCACGAAGAACTACCGGCTCTCGCTCAACGGCCGCCACTACGTGGTCGAGCCGGTGACGGGCAAGAAGATCGTGAAAAACGGTGTGATGCGTGAGCTCAAGCCGGTACGCGAGGGCGGCGCCCAGGACGGGAAGACCCTCTCCTTCCAGCCCGGGGACACGCTCTACCCGGACACACGGCTGGACTTCTCCGGCGGCGGCAACCCGGAGAAGGTCTCGTCCCAGGCACGGGCGATCACCCAGACACTGGCGCGCTACTCGGAGTCCCCGAAGGCACTGTTCCTGGTGACTCCGCCTCACCTGATGAAGTACGCGAAGCTGATCCTGATCCTGGTCAAGCAGCTGTTCGACGTGAGCGCCGACCAGGCGTACATGACCAAGTCGAACCAGAAGCCTCTCTACCGCACGCGGTTCATGCTCGACGAGCTCGGCAACCTGCAGTCGGACGGCAAGGGCATCGACGGCTTCGCGACGATGCTCTCCATCGGCCTGGGGCAGGAGCAGCAGTTCACGCTCATCCTGCAGACCTTGCAGCAGCTGCGCGACGTCTACGGAGAGAGCGTCGACAAGATCGTGCAGGGCAATGCTGCTCCGCTTCACTCTCTCATCGCCACCCCTACGGGATGGAAGCGTATGGGCGACATAAAGGTCGGCGACGAGGTGCTCACACCGTTCGGCACGGTCACCACGGTGACCGGGGTCTATCCGCGAGGTGTACGTCCGGTCTACCGGCTCACCCTGCGTGACGGTTCTTCGGCCGAGTCGTGCAACGAGCATCTGTGGTCGATCGAGCGCTGGAAGTCCAGCGTGAAGTACCTGGAAGGGAAGACCGAGGACGGCAAGAGGGCGTACGTCGGCGGCAATGACGGCCAGACCGCCGAGCGTGTCACCGAGATCGTCACCACTGATGAGCTGAAGTCGCGCGTCGACAAGGGTCGTCAGGTCGATCTGCCTCGAATCATGCCGGTGGCCTACCCGGAGGCCGACCTTCCGATCGCCCCATACGTTCTGGGTGCTCTCATCGGGGACGGGCATATCGGCAAGGCTGGTTTCTCCTGGCTCTCGTGCAACGACGAAGAGATCGTGGAGGAGATTCGTCGTCGCGGCCACACGGTCTCGGAGTACAAGGTCAAGGACGGACACTGCTTGACGTACAGCGTCCTTGGAGTCAGCAAGCACCTGCGCGAGCTCGGCATCGCGGGTAAACGCTCGTGGGAGAGGTCGATCCCGGGGGCGTACCTGTTTGGTTCGGTGCAGCAGCGGACCGACCTGCTGAGCGGTCTCATGGACACCGGCGGCACGATCAGCCGCAAGGGCGAGATGGAGTTCACCTCCGCGAGTCGCGAGCTGGCTGAGGACGTCCAGATTCTCGTGCGCTCCTTGGGCGGTCGTGTGGCGATCAACGTCAAGACGAACGTCACGTACACCTCGCCGAACCAGCCGATGCCGAAGGAGGCCAGGGACGCCTACCGCGTGCAGAACATCCGGCTGCCCGAGATCAACCCCTTCCTGCTCTCGCGCAAGGCGGAGCGCTGGCGCGACCGTGCACGCGGATTCAATCGTGTCGTCAGCGTCGAGTACGTGCGAGACGAGGAGGTGCAGTGCATCCGGGTCGCCGACGAGCGGCATCTCTACCTCACCGACGACTTCATCCCGACGCACAACACCTCGAACATCGTGTTCCTGAAGTCCACGGACGACTCGATGATCGAGACGCTGGAGAAGATGAGCGGCAAGACGCACCGGTCGTACAGGGACAGCAAGCAGATCAGCCAGGATCTCGACAAGGTCATCGGCGGCAAGACCGAGGGCCGGGTCTCCTACACGATGAACACCAAGGAGGAGCCGCTGATCAGCTACAACGACATGGCATTCCTCGCGCCGCGCAACTCGATCGTCTTCCGGGCAGGCGACGCGCCGATCTGGAACCGCAACCAGACGATCCTGCCGATGTCGTTCCGGCTGCTGGGGAACACGATCAAGCACCCGGGGCACACGTACTCACTGCAGACGATCCCGACACTGTCCAGTGCCATGGACTTCGACGTACGGATGAACCAGCCGGACTTCGTGAAGATGCTGGAGAAGCGTATGCGGCAGGCGGTCAGGGCCGCGGACGCGAAAGCGCAGTACAAGGAGATCTACGGCTACCAGGAGGTCGACATCGAGCGCCTGGACCCGGATGTCTACGCCGACGAGGTCATGGAGGTGATCACCACGATGACCACGGTCGACGAAGGCCAGGACCCCAACGTCCCGGTGGTCGTCGACCCCGACGAGTACGCCGGGATGAGCATGTTCGACGAGGACCAGTTCATCGAGAACGTCGAGGTCGGGGTCGCGGTAGCCGAAAGTCGGGCGGTCAGCGTCGAGCGGCAGCGTCTGCTCTACGCCGAGGGAACGATCAGCAAGGAGATGCTGGTCAACCCCGACGGCTCAGCGAAGGTCAAGAGCCTGGACATCGAGATCGGTGAGGCCTATAAGTCGGCGCAGACCGAGTTGGAACAGGATCGCGAGCACTTCTCGGTCGGCGGCGACGGCGAGCTGCGCAGCGCGGATGGGTCCCAGACGTACATCAGCCGGATCCGCTCGGACGCGTACGCCCGCGCGGCCCGCCGGATCAACGGTCATGTGAACGACGTGGACTCGCGGGTGTTCGCCGAGGAGGACGTCACCGAGCAGGACCTGAAGTCGCTGGTGACGGTGAAGGTCCACTCGGCCTTCTACCAGTATCTGGCCTCGCTGCCGAGCTGGGAGGTGCTGGCCGACGGCCGGTTCGACCGGGCCATGGCCATCGAGATGAACTCGAAGTAGCCGGCGCCCCCTCGGGGTGCCTGGCGAGGATCACCACCAGTGCCGAGGCCGTCTCTCGACTAGGAGAGATCACCTCGGAACTGGCCTTTCAATAGACCTGTCGCTTCCTTTTAATAGAGCGGCTAGTATCTATGAATACTTATGTGAATCCGAGTGTTCATAGGGGCTTGATTAGTGGTGAAGAAGGCACACGGGCTGCGAAGGTACTTCTACGAGTACGTCTACTACAAGGCGGTCGAGCAGGCCCGGGAGCAGACCGGACAGGTCATTCCGATCTCCCAGGCCAAGGCGATCCGCGCCCGGGTCGACGAGATCCTCGGCCGACAGGGCACCGCGCTGGCCGACCCCCGGCTGGGTGTCACCCACTGCCTCACCACCATCGACCAGGCATTCGGTGAGCGGGTGGCCGACTACGAGCCGCAGTTCGGTGACCATTCCCCGCGGAACGAGCGCTACCAGCAGTCGCAACGGGAGTTCACCCGTGTCACCGGTGTCGGTGCCCAGGCGGACCCGAAGTCGGCCCGGCTGCCGATCAGCCCCTACGACCCCCACTGGTCCGAGCGCGCGACGGTGAAGCGCGCCGGGACTGCGCTGGTGTACCTGCCGGACGAGACGATCGGGCGCGTGGCCGGCGGTGAGGTGGAGACCCTGGCCGCCCCGCGGCGCGGAAACATGGTGCTCTGGCGCATCGACGACGATGGCAGGCCGTTCGAGGCGGGCCGCGCGATGACGAGCGACGACGCCGCCGGACTCACCGCGCTGATGGACAAGATGAGCCAGCGGGAATACGACCAGGTCCGCGAATGGGTCATCGACGGCGGCAGGACCCCGCAGACGAACCACGTCGACCGCAACCGTTTCATGTCCCAGCGCGCCGTGGCGCGTTCGGCGGCACTGCTCGAAGAGCTGAAAGCTCAGGGTGTGTCCTACGAGGTGATGCGCGACCGCGAGCCGGGCCAGATCAAGGCGAGAATCGCCGGGACCGGCATGGAGATCCGCCTCATCGACACGCGTCAGGAGGAGTACGCCGGGGCCCGGATCTACGACAACGGCATCGTGCTGCGCTACTCGACGAACTACCGGGTCCCCGGCAGCATGGCGGTCTACTCCCCCTCGCCGGGGGAAGCTGTCCAGCTACTGCGCTTCGCCCAGGGCCATCGCGTCGAGCGCACGGATCTGCCGGGGCACGCCGTCGGCGGGACCGGCACGACGCACCAGGAGCGCGGCCGCGACCGCACGGTGGTGGATGTGCCCGACAGCTACCACGTCGACCGCGAGTCGATGTTCGTGGTCGGCGACTACACGGTCCCCGGCGAGTCCGGCCCCCGGTCCGGGGCGAAGGTGATGCTGCGCCGGGACGCGAAGAACCGCTCGCTGCCGGCCTTCTTCATCGACGCCGAGCCAGCCGAGGCCTATGCGAAGTCCGCCGTCGAGAGTGCTCGGGCGAACCTGCAGGCAGCCCTTGGCGTCGAGTACCTCATTGCTCGTGCCGGGGACGAGCTGGAGCGAACCGGCGGACAGCTGGATGCGATCGAGCCGCCGGAGTACTCGGCTGACGCCGAGATCGCTGCGATTCAGCGCTCGTACTGGGATGTGCTCACCGGCGCGAACAGCGACCTGCTGCGCCCGGGCGCGACCGAAGAGATGTACCAGGAACGTCTGGAGAAGATCGGCGAGCTGCAGCCTGGGGAGGCGCCCGACATGGGCAACCTCGCCTACGGCGGCACCGCCGTCGAGAAGGTCCGACAGCACGCCGAAGACGTCCCCTACGAACTCATCGGAACCTGGGAGGCGCAGCCTCACGAAATCGACGGCGAATGGGTCGATCAGCGCTTCAACCCGGACCGGGTGGCGCGATACATGACCAGCCCCACCGGGCAGTGGTCGAACATCGACAACCTTGCCTCGGCGCTTCGTCGCTGCGGGGTCTCCCCCGACGAGGTGATGGGCTCTACCTTCCAGACGACCCGGTTCAAGGACCGGCTCGTCCGCTTCAACGCCGAGCGCTCCGTACCGATCGCCGATCACGAGTCTGCGTTCATGCGGCGCGTCGGGGTCACCGTGCGTGACAGCATCGAGCGCAACGCGGCGACGGTCTCGGAGATCCTGATCGACGAACAGGGCGTCATCCGCTGGAGCGGCGAGAAGCTGCGCCGTGACGGCAAGGGGAGCCCGATCTCGGGTGAGATCGGGCAGGTCTTCGATGTCGGTGAGTACGGCGAGGTCATCACCGCCTTCGCCAGCAGGAGCAACGCCCTGGTCGTGCCGGGCTACGAAGCCACGATCACGGCCCAGGCTCCGGGCGAGGCTCCGACCTCGGTCGAGGAGCGTACGCGCCTGCGCGGCTACGAGCAGCTGATGCACGAGCGTATCCAATACCAGATGGCCGGCGATCTCATCGCCGGGCGAAGCGAGACCGGCGAGCCCTCCTCACTCAACGCGGTCTACTCACAGCTGTACGGCACGAAGCACTCGATCGACTTCATCGTGCGCGGCACTTCGTACCAGTTCGACGAGGACACCGGCGAGGTCCACGGACGCGTCGGCGAGTGGACGGCCGCGATCCTGCAGACCGAGGCGCGCCGTGTGCGCTACTCCAACGAGATCAAGGCAGGCTCGACGATCTACGCCGAGTACCGGGCCCAGCGCGACCGAACCGACCCGGCTGACGACAACCGCTTCGACGCCTGGCGGCTCACCGGCGGACGGAACATGACGGTGCTCACCGGCAAGGACCGGAACAACGTCGCCGCGCCCCGCGGCTACTTCGACCCGGTGATGACCGGGGGCGCGACCAACCAGGGCATCGTGCGGTACCTGACGGCTCAGGCCCGGGTCGACGCCGACGGCCGGATCATTCCGGGCGACGAGAGCGTGGCCGGACAGCGCGCGCCGCTCATGGCTCTCCCCGAGCTCGAGACGCTCCGGTACGACCCATTCGACCGCCAGCAGATGACGGCCTCGACGATCATGCAGTCCTCCGAGGTCACCGCGCCGGCGAAGACGGCCCTGATGACCTTCGGCGGTTGGACGGCCGACGATCCGATCGTGGTGTCGAAGGGGTTCGCCGAGCGCCACCGCATCCGCGGGGCCGGCGGCCAGGAGCGCGATCTCGTCGTAGGCGACAAGATCTCGGATCTGCACGGCAACAAGGGCGTGATCTCGCTGATCGTCGACCGGGACATGCCGCTGCAGGACGCGCAGGAGCAGGATGTAGTCCAAGAGGTCAACTGGTTCCGGGTCAACCCGGGCCTGGACGTGGTGATGAGCCCGTTCAGCCTGATCTCCCGGCGCAACGCGGGCTCGGCACGCGAGCTGATGAGCGGAAACGTCTCCGACCTGCGCTCCCCCAACGGGGGACTGCGGCCGAGTGCCCTGGGCGAGATGCGCTTCGTGGTCACCCATATGGCTGTCGACGAGAAGACGAAGATCTACGACGACCAGCAGGTGCGTGCCGGAAAGGGCCGTAAGGCCTCCTCCCAGCTGGCCTGGGCGCTCCAGTCTCAGGACTGCCCGGCGATCATGCACGAGTTCTACGGCCACAACAGCGGGGCCGAATCGAACCTGCGCGAGTACCTGCTGGTGACCGGCATGGACATGGAGGCTGACGGCACACTGCGGGTGATCGGCCAGGCCGAAGGCCTCGACGAGCGCCCCGAGCGCCGGTTCATCCCGATGCCCGGGCTGCTGCGCACTCAGCCGCGCAAGGCGGGCCAGCTCCCGGGACTCAACACCACGGCGATGCGCAAATCCTTCGGCGCCCTCATCGGCGACCGCGGCGGCGACATGGAGATTCCGTTCCCGCTCACATATCCGACCGGGGAACAGACCGAGACGGTGAGCGCGGGCTCGTGGAAACTGCCGGTGATGTCCTCGCATCTGCGCAGCGGTCAGGAGTTCGAGGACGGGTCCTCCGTCACGCACGACCACACCCGTAGCTACCAGGATGTCTTCGTCGAGGCCTGCCGATACCGCTACATGGCCGAGCAACTCGCCGGACAGGGCCTGTCCGCGGAGAAGCGCACCGAGGTGCGCCACGGTATGAGTGGGTCGGTCTCGCGCGCTCAGCGCGCCTTCGAGGCGATCACGACCGACGTGCAGAACCGGGTGCTGACAGGCAAGAACAACATCTTCAAGACCGGGCTGATGGCCTCGCGGCTCACCGACTCGGCAACGATGGTGTGGACCTCAGACCCACGGCTGGACGTCGACCAGGTCGCGCTCAGCTCGGTCAAGGCCGAGCAGCTGGGTCTGGCCGAGGGCGACCACGCGCTGGTGTGGCGTGACCCGGTGCTCCGCGACGCCGGCGTGCGCTACATGCGGGTAGCGATCGACGACCGGCTCACCGGTGCCGCGATCAACCCGGTGATGGACGCCTGCTTCGACGGCGACTTCGACGGCGACGCCGTCGCCGTGGTGAAGCTGCACAGCGAAGCCGCCAAGGCCGAGGCCCTGGCGAAGCTCTCGGTGCCGGCCAACCTGCTGGACACCGGAGTGGTCAAGGGCGACGGCTCCCACCCGTTGGCCATGCAGGTGTCGCTGGACACCCAGGTCGCGCTCTCCAAGGACGCCGGGCTGGCGGAGGAGTTGGAGAGTTCGCGGAGCGAGTCGAACCGGATCAGGCTGCAGGCGCTCACGGGCGCAGAGCGGCCGGAGGACATCAAGCTCGCCCAGCAGGTCGTGACGGAGGAGCTGAGCGGGCTGTACCGCCAGGCGCAGCGTGGCGAGTTCGGTGCGGCACTGACCTTCTCGGATCGCGAGGCGCACCTGCAGAGCGTGCGCGAGGTCTGCGTCGAGACCGGCGCCAAGGGGAGCGAGAAGAAGCTCACCGACTACGCCCGCAACCTGGGCGATGCGCACGGCACACCCGGCATCACGCAGGCTGACCAGGAAGCCTCGATGTTCGCCACAGCGATCAAGGCCCACGGCACCGGCCTGGGAGGCTCGTTCAGTCAGCGGGCCGTACGCGCGCTACGCGGCGAGAACCTCAAGGCCGTCCTGGAGGTCACCTACCCGGTGACCCAGTCGATCCTGCAGGCCAAGCACGACGCCGCCGAGGCCCGGCACAAGTACGCGATGCTCCAGGGCCCCGGCCGCGATCTCTGGAGGGGCCGCAGCATCGAGCACGTCGGCCCGGGCCAGTGGCGCACGCCACTCCTTGACGGTGAGCCCGTCCAGGCCACGGCTGAGGAGTGGGAGAAGCAGTTCATTGAGTTCTACGAGTCCAAGGAGGGCTTCGGAGTCACGGTCAACCCGGAATATGTGGCCCGCGTGGCCAGTGCGCTGAAGGACCCCAAGACCGGCCTCATCCGCAACCTGGAAGAAGACCCTTCCCTGCGGGGCACCGTGATGGACCGTATGGCCTACGGCGGCGCCTTCCCCGATCTGGTCGAGGCTGCCAGAAACCGCGAGAACGTCTACGACGGCGAGAAGAACGAGCAGTTCGCGTCCTCGGGGACTCGGAAGGCTCGGGCGGAGATATCCCGGCAACTCGACCAGCTGGGCTCCACCGAGACGCACAGCCTGGACAACACCGTGATCACGGTCGATGGCTCGCTGGTCAAGCCCGACGTGATCTCACAGGACGCGGAGACCTCCCGCACCCGCGGCTCGCATCGCCGCTCTGCGCATGCCGTGCGCATGGGCACGGCGCGTCGGGTGTACACGCCGAGCATCGAGATCGATCAGCCGCAGGGCGACGACGACTACGGGATGGGGTACTGAGGTGGCACAGCACAAGGAACTGGGAACGGGCCCCGCGGGCCGTCGGCGCGCGGCCAAGGTGCTTCCGGTCGGCGACGACCGGTCTCAGGCCGAGGGGTCGGAAGGCACCGCGCATGCCGACTGGAACTCGCGCTCGGACGAGCCGATCGACGCTGAAGTGATCGACGAGCCGGGCCCGGAAGACGCGGACGATGCGCGCGTCTGGCGCGATCGGCTACGGGACCGTACTCGCAGGTTCTTCGGTAGGAAGACCCGGGAACGGGTGGCCGACCGTGAGCGCGTGCACCGGATCGTCGTCGACCGAGCCGATGCTGAGAGCGAGGGCCTGGATCAGCGCGAGCAACTGCTCAAGCTCCGGGCGGAGACTCGGCTGGCCGGCGAGAAGTACATGGCCGCGCTGCGGGACTCGAAGTTGCTGGTGCCCGGCTTCAACGACGAGGAGCGGACGCAGGATCTCGGCGTCATGCATCACGTCTACATGCAGATGATGATGCAGTCGTGTCTCAAGCCGCTCTCGCGCGGCGTGAATGCCAACTCGGTCATCCAGGCGGTCGGCATGGTGATGACGATGCGGATACTCGCCCCGGACTTCAGGAAGGAGATGGACAGCTACCTCCAGCCTCTCAAGGACACGATCCAGGAGCGCATCGACACCCGGACCCGCGGCATGATCGCCTCGGCCGAGAGCGGCATCGCACACCGGCAGAGGATCTTCAAGGACGTGCCGAGCGACGCCCGGCGCAAGCGCCTGGTCGGCAGCACGGATCCGCGTGACCACCTGACGGCGAAGTGGCGCAAACGCTTCGACGCCATGCGGCACCGTGAGCGCGGCGAGCGGGAGATGTTCACTCCAGACTCGGCAGCCATGACCGAGGTCGCCCTCATGGAGAACGCCTTCTGGAAGATGCGTGAGCCCGGCGCGGACGCCGGGCTGATCCGCGACAGCTACTGGGCGATGCGCAAGCGGCTGCACCAGCAGATGAGTGAAGACGGCCTGGATCGCCAGGAGATCGTCCAGTGCGCGCGACGGATCATCGGTGAGCGGATGGAATACGAGCCCGAGCTGCGCACGATGTTCAACGGCGTGGCCCACGGGCGAATCGTCAAGGCACCCGCGCACGAGGAGCGGATCGCGGGCTCGGACCGTGTTCGCACGGTTTGGAGCGGGGAGTTTGACGACCAGCTGGGCCGGCCTCTGCCCGCAGAGGGGATGTTCACGCTGCGCCGGCCCATGGACGCGGACGCCCACCAGGTCCAGCTCGCCGAGACGATGAAGACCTCCCTGCTCGACGCGATGGCCCGCGGCGACCAAGAGGGCTACGGGGGCAACATGCTCGGCTACCTGGTCGGCTTTGCTGCGCAGAAACAGGGGCTGGACACCAGCGGGCTGCCCGACATGCTCCAGCGGCGCCTGGACCAGTCCGAGGTGATGATCGCGAGCATGGACATCGACGGCCTGCCGCCCGAGGATCAACAGCGGGTCTACTCCAACGCGTACGTCGACGCGATGGAGGCAGTGAAGGAGAAGTACCCGGATCTTGAGGCCGAGCTGAAGCGGAGCCTCGGAGAGAACTGGCAGCACACGCTGCAGGCCGCGGTCGACGACCCGGGTTCCTTCTTCGAGGAGCAGCGGCGCAAGCCCCGGTCGCACCCTGCGGGTCCGTCGGCCGAGCAGCAGGCCGGCCCGCAGGATGAAGCCGATTCCGAGGCCTACCAGCCTGCCTGAGGGCGATTCGAAAGCACGAACAAGGAGCAGGAGGAGAGGTCATGAGCCAGGAACAGAATGAGGATCAGCAGGTCAGGTTCGGATCCCGTTTCGCCCGGATGTTCGGCTATGTCACGCCGGAGGACCGGAGCCGATGGGAGCAGCAGCGGGCGCAGAACAAGCCGCACGTCAACGCGATCAAGCACGGCGTGAAGTCGTCACTGAGCTCGATGATGGAGTTCGGGGAGCGCAACATCGGCGCGAAACTCGACGCAGCCCACCGCGTGGCGGCGCAGCATCGGTTCGAGGAGTCTCACAACAAGGTCGTGAACCAGCGCCGTGATCCGGACACACGAAGCATCATCGAGTCGGTCGACTACGAGCCCAGAGACGACCGAGAGGAGATCGAACCAGACCTGGAGCTCTAGTCAAATGAGTTGTAATAGACATCGCGAGTGCACTTGATAAGATTGACCATTCCTATCGACTCATGACTATCTTCGGTAGTGGTTTCTAAGCGAAACAGCTGCTTGAACTACGACAGGGCAGGGTGTAGGTACGGAGGCGACGAATCCACGTGTCAGCAAGCGCAAGTTCATCTCGCGGGTCGCGACTCGGAGCGAGCTGCCGATCCGAGTGGTGAACAAGGTGTACGAGTCGTTGCTCGGCGAACTCACGGGGGGCTGTCAGCTGCGGAGAGGCGGTCGTGCTCACGAGCTTCGGCCGCTTCTACCGACAGGACCACAAGGGCCACAAGGTGCGCTTCGGCAAGAGCAGGGTGGACGACTACCTGGTTCCGAAGTTCTCCGCATCGAGCAGCTTCAACCGCCGGCTGGGGGGGCGACGACGCTGGCATCCCATCGGAGACCCACGGGGCGATCGAGGATGCCGGCGAGTTCAAGAACGTCACGGAGAACCGTGGGCTGCGGGCCGCGTCGTAGACAACGAGGAACGAGGAGAAAAAGGACCCCCCATGATGCCGTGCATCATGGGGGGGTTCTCTTCATGGCGGGACGAGTGCAGTTGCGAGGCTCGGCCGTGGCCTTTTACGAAGACCGGCACGAGCACGATGGCCAGGACGATGAACACGCCGGTCTCTGCGAGGTGCGGGTCACCCGAGCTGGAAGTCCGGTTCGTTCGTGGATGGTGTGCCGAAACTTCCGTTCGAGCGGTGCCGGGGTCGGGGGTCCCTCGCGATCGGCTCGCGCTGCGCAGCCAGCTCGGCGAAAGTGAAGCCCACTGGGCGGCCCAGACGCTGGCCGGCCATGTAGTAGGCCTGCCCATTCGCGCGTTCTCCCAGAGCGATGATCTCGCGGGTGACGGGCTCGCCCGGACGCTGGGGCGAGCGCTCCCGCCAGACGATCCGGTGCGAAGGCTTTGCGCCCGGATCTGCGCCGACGTATGTGGTCTCGCAATCGGAGAGGTCGGGATAGCTCGGCATGTATTCCAGCGGATGCGTACTCGGTGCGCCCTGCTTGATCCGGCCCAGCTGATTGAGAGCCACCCGCATGAGCCGGTCTTCCGGTCCACGGGGGTGCATCACCGCGGCGTCATGGAGCGCCTGGAGGTCCTGCTTGAGACCGGCCGTCGGCAGGAAACGGATGGGAGGCCGATGCTCACTCATCACGATTCTCCCGCTGGGCAGCACGATGCTCATCCGCCCACTGCTGACCGAGCGGGCCGAGGCTCTCGGCGAGCTCTTCGACGGTCATGCCCGCCTCGCCGCTGGTATCGGACTCCTGGATGCGGCGGGAGAGCTCGGCCTGGAAGGCACCCTCAGCGCGGACGTGGGCCGTGTGGTCGTACTTCATGAGGCGCACGAACGCGGCGAAGGGGATGATCACGGCCTCGGGCCTGTTGTTGTCCCCGAAGATCAGCGGCGTGATCTCGCCGCGGCGATAGAGGTTCAGCATCGTGGCGAGGTCCTCACGCCTGAGCTGGTTGGTCGGGACGACATTGACGGAGAACCTGGGGAGCTCGGCGTCGGGAGTGCCGTTGTCGTGAGAGTTGCTGTTGTGAGTCATAGCTTCAGCCTAATCAGTCGGGAATAGCTTGTCATCGACTCACATACGACTTTGTTCGCCGAGTCGATAAGGCCATCGAATGGTCGATCGCTCCGCCTCTGAGAGGCGGAGGGGTTAGGAGAAAGAAGAGACCCGTGCCCCAGTCCCGCACGGTGCGGAGCCGGGGCACGGGCCCTGATAGATGGACGGTCGCGACTTCAGAAGTTCCCCTCGTCGACCTGCAGGCGAGCGCCACAGGGCCACCACTCGATCACGGTCGTCCAGGCCAGGAGGACGTCGTAGGCGTCACGAATGTGGGCGTTGAACAGCTCGCGCTTGACGACGTGGTCGGGGCGCCTGTCCCCCTGGCCACGCATCAGCAGCAGGGAATCGTCAGCCCACTCCCCCAGGTGCAGACCCAGCCAGCGCCGGGTCGCAGCGCGGACGCCGTACCCCCGGTCGTCACGCTCGGGCCGGCCAGAGCAGAAGATGACCTGGTGGCCAGCGTCGCGCAGCGTGTTCACCGTGTCGATGACCGGCGGGTTGGCAGTGGTCATGCAGCGCCTCCAGCGTGGTGGGGCTGGCGAGTGAGTGAGACGACGGCCTGTTCGGGCCGATGTTCGGCAGTCGAGCCGGAATGCTCGCGCTCAGGACATCCAGATGAATCGGACTATCCGCGGATACGACGAGCGCCGCGTGCCGTCCCGCTCGTCGACTCGCTGACCGATGTAGTCGGTGAGCGAGATCTTCTGACCGGCGATGGTGAGCGACGGCCGGGAGAGGTGGTCGGTGCAGACCCAGCGCACGCGCGGCGCTCGTGCGATCGGCTCTTTGCCGCAGTGGGCGTAGCCGCACACAGGGCGTGGGTAGCCGAGCGAGAAGCCGGAGACGACGCCGTAGAGGCAGATGGAGCACCGGCTGTCGCGCTGGCACTGGATGCTGCCGCACGCGAGGCACTTCGCTGGCGGGTGGTCGTTGCCAGCGGCCCCGCAGTAGCGGCACTGCTGCCACGCGTAGGTGCGGTGCTCGATGCCCCACCGACCCTTCATGAGCTCGGAGAGTTCGGCGTTCATGACATCGGCTCCTTCGGCATCTTGAGGCCGAAGCGCTCCCAGCGGGGATCAGGGCCAGCTGGTGAGAGGGCAACGGGGAACAGGGCGTCCTTGCTGCCGACGCGGATCTTGCGCTCCTCGCCAGCCTCCTCGAACACGTACGGGTTGATCTTGACGCCCTTCGGGCACGCTGGTCGCACCTCGCGGGCGATGGTGATCCAGCCGTATCGGTAGTCGGCTACGTACCAGCGCTCGCGGATCTCGGGCATGCCGTCGGCCCAGTAGTCCCCGGAGTACGTCTCGTCGTCCTCGACGTCGTAGCGGCGGCCGGTGCGGACAACGTCGGACACGCACAGGTCGCGGCCCTTGTCGAGGTACCAGATTCCGGCCATGTCGATCACTCCGTTCCGATGTCGGCGAGTTCGGGGGTCCAGCAGTAGCCGTCGGCGATGACGGCCCGGGGCCGGCGTGGCGTCCCGATGGTCGTGAGTGCGTTCATGACTGGTGTGTCCCTCCTTGTCGAGGCTGGTGCTTCAGTCGGCCTGCGGTGGAGAGCCGGGGAACTTGCGCACGACAGAGACCAGGAGTGGCACGAGGGTGTCGAACGGGTCCGCTGCGTGCTGTGTTCCGTGCGGGGAGGCGAGGGCGACAGGGGTCCTTCGGCAAGGTTCCGGACTCGCAGCACTTGGGGCACGCCCAGGTCCAGCCGACGACGGGAGCGTGGACGATCTGGCCGCCCTGGACAATCCAGTCGGAGCGGCCGGCCAGGGTCTGATCGTCGGCATCGAACAGCTCGTCGGGCACGCCGTTTTCAGGCATCGGTGGGCTCACCTCCGCTGGCCATGGGCCCCGGCAGCGCCGGGGCATCGAATGGCGGGGCTTCGATGGAGGGCTCGGCGCCCGTCAGCCGGACGACCTCCAGGACGTGGGCCTCGATGTCGGCGCGGGCCTGGGCAACGACCTGCTCGCCAGCTTCCACCAGCGAGTCGACGGCGAACTGGGCGTTGCTGCCCACATGGGCGACGGCGTTCTCGAGCGCGCCGAGCGCTTCCTTGGTGGCCCTCACGCCCTTCTTCGCATGGATCGCTTCGCGCAGCGCCACCGTGGCCTTCTTGACGCGGGCGTACATCCGGTCGGTGACCTCCCGGACCTCCCGCAGGTTCTCGGCGGTGCGGGGCTGATGTGGGATCTCGGGCACGAGGGCGTCTCGCTCAGTACCCCGGATGGTGACCGGCACGCCACTGCCGAGCCCCATGGAGGACACGAGCGAGCCCCACTGCGCGAGGCTCATCTCGATCTCCACGAGCTTCCTGCCCGGATGGACCCCGTCGTGGTTGAGGTCCCGCTTGCGTACGGCCGCGCGGACGGAAAGCGAGACGGTCTCGGTGTGGAGCAGGTCTGACTGGAACAGCGAACGCCCTCCTCCGCTTCGTCGCGTTACAACCGCGACACCGAAGGCGGGGTGGATCTCACCACCGTGCTCCGCGTCGATCGCTGGTTCCTGGGCCGGACGGCGGCTCATGCCGGCATCACCTCAGACGCCTCGATGCGCTGGGTCTGGTGCCCTCGGTAGAGCCTCAGGCCCAGCACGATGCGGTAGCTGGTAAAGATGCCGCCCATGCCGACGCCCCAGAAGGACGAGTCACGCAGCGGACGCAGGGGGGCGCGCGGTCGTGCGGGCTTGAGGTCGATTCGCTCGGTCATACTCACTCCTCGGTGGTGTATTCGATGACGATGGCGTCGTCACGGACGTGAAAGCGGAGAGCATCTCCGGGGATCGGCTCTGTACTGGCAAGCTCGTGCGTCCCCCGGTAAGCGTTGGCGGCTGCGGCCCACGCTTTGCTGATCCCTTCCGCTGCGGCGCCCCAAGGTTCGGGGGCGGGGACGATCCAGCGGTACCCACTGTGAGTGACCGTCTCGAACGTGTAGTCAGCCACGGGACACCGCTGCCTCGGACGGGGGTTCACCCATCACGTCAATGTGGGTGAGGCAGATGCCGCCCGGGTAGCCCTCGACGGACACCACGGGGTCGCCGTGGCCGAGCGTCCAGGCAGGAGTACGCGTGACGGTCATCAGGACACGGCACAGGTCCGCGTCGGCCTCTTCCAGGAATCGACCGTCCGCCTGCCGTTTCCGGACCGCGGCCGCGAGCGGGTCCTCCGGGCGGACACCGGGATATGCGACCACCGGCGTGCCGATCGGGTACAGGGCATTCCACTGCTCGGCGGTCACCAGTTACTCTCCTCGTTGTCGGCTGGCGGCCGGTGCGGGATGTCGACACCTTCGCCCAGGGCCGGCTTGTTGTAGGAGCCGAGGACTGCCTGCCACTTGCGCCGGAAGCGGGCGGCCTGGACGAGCGACCACGCAGTGGTCACGATCTGCGCGCACACCAGGCCCGTCATCGGCGACGGTGTCTCGCCTGCGGCCACGAGCCAGATGCCGGTCACGACCAGCGCTCCAGCCACGCCGCTCAGGAAGGCTTGGGCGAGCAGCTGGAGAAGCGGGAAGCGCGTCACGACGGTGCCTCTCCCGTCACCGGGACATCGCTGCGCGAAGACCGCATCCTCGATGAAGCGCACGCCAGCAACGGCGACGCTCGTCGCCTCGCGGATCTCTTCGGCCTTACCGTCAATGCCGCCCAGCGCTACACGGCCACAGTCGACCATGTCAGCTTTACCGAACACCATCGACGGCAAGGACAGTCCACCGACTCGTGAGTCCGGTGCAGGGCACGCCTGCCTCGGGCTCAGAACTCGCCGAGAATGCGCAGGCTGACGTGCCACTGGTGGGGGCTGGCCTGGTGCTCGGCGGTGGCGGTCGCCTGGCGGAGGTCGTCCTCGTAGCTGTGGTTGATCCACGCCAGGACACGCAATTCCGCCTCGGCCGGGCTGGAGGCATCGATCGCGAACAGGGTCGTGGCGGAGGGCCACCCTTCGTCCGGCCGCTCGAAGACCGTGTCGCTGATGCGCTGAGCGTGCCAGGCGGTCTCCGGGTCGACGGGAACGGGCGGCAGGGTCACGGGGTACGTGGTGGGCATCCAACTCTCCTTCGGGGTCACGCAGATGGGGGTGGTGTCCCGGGCTGGGCCCGGGAAGTACGGGCTAGTACTCCAGTGCGGTTTCGTGATCTATCCAGCGGGTTCGTCGGTGGACCGTCGTCGGTAGTGGCTGCGTCGGGCTGTTGCCTGGTGGCGTCT